>CAIXHD010000621.1 GCA_903919065.1 uncultured Bacteroidota bacterium | reverse complement strand
TTCATCAGAAATGTTGCGTTCAGGTTTTTACTGACTCCTGGGTACAAAAGATAATCAAATTTCAGATGTTCTCCATCGGTGATCACCTCAAAACAACGGTTTAACAGTTGGCCGGGGTATTCTTTTTCCAACTCTCCGAGTTCCACATCATGAGTGGCCACCAGTCCGGATGCACCAAGATCTGTTAGACGGCGGATCAGCGCGGCCGACCCTGTATGTTTATCACGGGAGTTAGTGCCTTTAAGCATCTCATCTACAATAACAAACAGTCTTTCACCTTGTTCAAATCTATTAATTATCAGGCTAAGTTTTTTAAGTTCCGCATAAAAATAGGACTCATCATCACCAAGGGAGTCGTTAGTACGAACACTGGTATGAACCGGTATTGGAACCATTGCAAATCGTTTTGCGCAAACGGGTCCGCCGGCCATTGCCAGAATCATATTGACACCGACCATCCGGAGCAAGGTAGATTTCCCGGCCATATTTGCCCCGGTAATCAGATAGATCCGCCCGTTCTCATCAAAACTCAGTGAGTTGTCGATTCTTTTGGCGGGATTTATCAGGGGATGGCCACCATTGGCAATTTCCATGCTGAATGCCCCGTCACGTATTTCGGGCCAGGCAAGATCCGGCCGGTTAAAGGCGAGGCTGGCAAAGGAATTCAGCGTTTCAAATTCGGCTATTGTGCCGATCCAGGCGATAAAAGCATCGCGATAACTATGCCTCCATCTTTCCAATCGGATCATCAGGAGGATATCCCAAAGAAAGCATGAGTTCAGTATAAAGCTAACAATCAAATTTCCGCGGACTTCGAGTCCCCAAAGAATTTCAGTGAGTTTCTTCATTATCCTGCTTGCCTGAATATCACCCTGCTTCAGGCTGCTTTTCAGGTCATTCAATTTTGGAGCTATAAAACTCTCCTTTTCTATCAGTTGAAGCAATCCAGCATATTTCCGGAACATTTGGAGCAGCCGTCCGAGCTTTTCCTGCTCCCGGTTAATGACACGTGTTCGACTGATTATCAGGCCAATCGGCACAAGAAAGTATAGGTATATTACCGTTGGAAGACGGAAGACGGGAAGACCGAAAGACGGGAAGACGGAGAGACTGATAGACGGCAGAATGGTGAGAAGGAGAATGGTTAGAGAAATAATTGAGTTAATCCAGATAGCTATTTCGAAGAAACGGGTTTTGCTGAACCGGTCGGGGGCATCAAGCCACGACCTGATCTGGCGGTTGGGATCCTGCTCCCAGTCTGATTCCCGCGCAGTTGCCTGAAAATTCTGTCGCCATTCGAGCTTATTTACGAGCTCTCTGACAGCTTCCTGACGGTATCGGATCTGGTCAGGATCGTTTCCCGGATAAAGGAGCCGATGAGCCAGAGTTTCCTTTCCGAGAGGGGTAGCGGTTCGGTTAACGAGACGATAGATACTGTGTTCGCCGAAAATATCCAGGTCGTAGCTGTATTCATGGTGATAATCGATGAAGCTTACGCCGGGGTCAAAAGCCGAATGATCACCTGCCAGGGCTTGAATCTCCTCCTGGTTGATGGTGATCAGGATCTTTCGGAAGTTGATTTCACGTTTGAGGTGAACGGCCTTCTTCACGAGGAAAAGGAATCCGGCGAGCAGAAGCAGCGGGAAAACCAGAAAAGCGCTGTTCTTCATACTTACGGACACATATGTCATGGCAGCCATCAATGCAAACACTAATAGTCTGGCCGCCACTATCCGGTTGGACTTGGTTTCCAGCTGTTTTTTAGCAGCGTTAAAGGCTCGAATTCGTTCGAAGAATAGAGCTGTCAGCTTTATAGAACTGTCACCTTCCATTACCTTATTGACAGCTTTACCAGAAGCCTTTTAACTTTTCCTGAGTTCCAGTTGAATGCACCCTTGCGGTTAACGACAATTTTACCGGTCCGATCGATAATCACCGTCGATGGAATCGAGCGGGCAGCAAGTTCCGGCCCCTCAACACTACCGATATAAACAGGAAAAGTATATCCTTCTT
>CAIXHD010000620.1 GCA_903919065.1 uncultured Bacteroidota bacterium | reverse complement strand
CCCTGAAGAATAATTCCCCTCCTGTTTTCCATTCCCGGTGTTGCCGGTTTGCGGATAATTACGTTGCCCACCTCGTCAACAATAGTTTCCAGACCGAGGTCTTCACCAAACTTTTTTGCATAGGCTATCACTGCAGCCTCTTTGCCCGAAGGCCTTGGAATCTGCGTAAGATCGTAGAAATATTTCCACACCGACTGCGGATTCAGATTTGATAATTCGTTCATGATAAAAATATTTTTGGGGTTTAGGGTTTGAGGTCCGGGGTTCGGGGTGTGAGGTTCGGGGTGCTGGCAGCAGGGCTTTTTACCTCAACCCCAATACCCAATACCTAAAACCTCATACCCTATACCCCATACCTACAACCAATCTTATTTTTTAATATTCGGCAGTTCGAGACCGTAACCCATTTTCTTGTCTTCAGCTTTCAGCAAAAGCGCAAATACGATTGCCAGGATACCCAGCGACATGAAGATGAGCATCGGAATAGTATAATTATAGGTATTAACAGATATACCGTTTTTTATCACCTGACCGGTTATGCAATATTTATCAAGTACCCAGCCAATCAAGGCAGGAACACCCATCAAACCCCAGTTCTGAACCCAGAAAATCATCGAATAGGCAGTACCAAGCTGTTTTTCAGGAATAATTTTCGGAACCGATGGCCACATAGCGGAAGGTACGAGAGAGAAACCAATTCCCAGCACAATAGTCAGGAAAATTGCAACAGGAACCTGATTCAGGAATGGTATGGCAAACATCGCGTGAACAAAAATCAGGATAGCGGCTCCGAGAAGCATAATCGATGCTCCCTTGCCTTTACGGTCATAAAGGTTTCCAAAAAACGGTGTCAGAATGATAGTACCAAACGGCAGCATCATCGGAATTGCCCCGGCAAGTTCCTCTGCCACTCCAAACTTATTCACCATCAGGTCCTGTGCATATTTCAGGAATGGGAAAACGGCGGAATAGAAAAGAACACAAAGAATGGCAATATACCACCAGCCCTTATTGGTGAAAATTTTCCAGATGTCCGATAGTTTAAAGGATTCCTCGGTATCAACAATCTCATGGTGCTTGGCAAAGGCTGCATCTTCGGCATCGAGCTTCTTATCCATGAATGTATAGATAAAGAAAGAGATCAGACCGATACACAGAAGTACGAGGGCAAGCAAAATAGGTGCAGAAACCTGGTCAAAAGCTCTCGCAAATGGCAGCGACGTGCCGATGGCAAGTCCGGTACCCAGACGGGCCATAGCCATTTCCAGACCCATTGCAAGGGCCATTTCCTTGCCTTTAAACCATTTGACAATGATTTTTGATACGGTAATCCCCGCCACTTCAACGCCAACACCGAAAATCGCGAATCCCAGTGCGGCCATGAAGACCTGTGCTTTCATGTCAAACCAGAGAATATGCCAAACCTGGCCATCGAGTGAATGGGTAGATACCGCCCAATACTTGAGCGCAGTTCCCACCACCATTATTGATGCAGCCATTAATCCGGAAAAGCGAACTCCCATTTTATCAGCAATAATTCCGCCGATAATGAGAAAAAACAGAAATACATTAAACCACCCGTAAGCGCTGGTGAAAAATCCGTATTCCGAACTGCTCCAGGAGAGCTTTTCCTCGAGCATTCCTTTCAAAGGTGCCATAGCATCGGTGAGGAAATAGCCGCAAAGCATTGTAAAGGCCACTATGCCAAGGGCAGTCCATCTGGCTGTCTTGGAATCGCGTAAAGTTTGTCTTAGTTTTTCCATGAAATGAAAGATTGATTTTAATCGCTAAATGTATAAAAAATGATCACCTGCGGAATATATTCTTAATCGATCCAAAAGCCGGATAAAATTCTACTGACACCGACTCGTCTGTCAGAACTGAGGCCGGAACAAAATCGATCCTGCCAGACTGGGATACCAGAAACTCTCTGGAAAATATCGGTTCTCTGCCTTTATTGATCTCAATGCGTGACTTTTCAGGAATTCTGTATGCCAGTCCGGGTACCTTTGGCGACTTTTCATCATCGGCCCATAATACCTGATCCATCATATTGGCATCACCCTTGGTCAATTGAAATACGACAGGATCAGCGCCAGCGGTTTCCGGAGCTTCCACTCCATTGGCAGCAGAGAATGAGCAAAGGGTAAAAGTTTCGACGGCTCCCTGTCCATTCGGGGTAAAGGAAAACTTCATTGTTTGTCTCTCCGTCTGCGTGCGGCCGGCAAACAGAGACACATAACCTTCTTCCATCACGGCCAGTTCCCTGATTATGACTTCCAGTGAAGTGCCTTCCGGAATTCTTGTCCCGTCATTTTCCTTGTAAGCATAATCGCCGTTCAGCAATTTAAAGCGACCAGTTCTGAGTAACATAATATTATCAGCTGCCTCCTTGGCCTGAAGAAGTAAGGTTTTCTGGTTCTCTTCCAGCCTGATCAGAGGGATCTTGATAAAGGAGGTATCTGTTCTAACCAAACGAAAAATGGTATCAGGGATCGGTTCTGTACTTTTTCTCAGAGTCAGGTCGGTAAACTGCGGAAAGTCGAACTGGCGCTCAGACAGTTTCTGAAAAGCGCCCTGACTCAAAGCCACATCAGGACTGACAGGAAGATTTATCCCTCTGATCAGACCGTCGGCGGTGAGGCTAACCCTTGCACCAACAGGCTTTCCATCGGTTTCGATGCGGTACATCTGTGCAGGATCCTTTTCGGGATGAGTATTTACCCTGATTTCGGAAATCGAATACACCACAGATTCCCTGGTTGGTACGGAGGAGAGTCCAAGAAAACGCTCCGCAAAAGCAGCGAATGGCCCTGGTTTTGTGATCTTCTTATCTACAATTACTTCTAAATCAAAAACAGTCCGGGGCAATGAATAGTACATGGCATAATCGATGGCTTTCAGGCCAGGAACTACTTTAACGACTTTTGTACCTGAAGACAGTTGATTTTGCACAGCACATCCGGCTACTGATAAAATAACAATCAGAAATAGGGAAAACTTCAAATTTTTCATAATCAGTTATGATGGATTGTTATGTATTCTCAAATATGCTTTTCCAATATGCTCAACAATATCGCCCGCCTTCATGGCTTCCTGACCAACATTTTCGGCAGCAAGATCTCCGGCCAAACCATGAATGAAAACTCCCAGGCGGGCAGCAATTACCGGTTCATAACCCTGAGCCAGCAACCCCGTTATCAGACCGGTAAGAACATCGCCTGCTCCCCCGGTTGCCATACCGGGATTTCCGGTAGTATTTAACCAGACAGAACCATCCGGACCCGCAACAGCAGTGTGAGCACCTTTTAGTATCAGCACAATTCTATAAAAAATAGACAAGTCTTTTAATCGCAATATTCTGGTGAAATCATCAGGATCATCCCCAAATAAACGTTTAAATTCCCCGGGATGGGGTGTAAGTATGCTATTATTTGGCAACCGCAGTAAAGTTCCCGGATTCAGCGCCATCAGGTTCAGTGCGTCGGCATCAAGAACCAGTGGCATTCGACATGAATTCAGGATTTTATCCATTGCCGACCAGGTGAACGTATCCACTCCGATGCCAGGTCCCACTCCAAGCGAATTGAAAGGTGTAAGGTCGGGTATCTGAGTCCAGCGATCGGGATCACTGTCCGGAATGGTCATTGCTTCAGGTACTGCGGTTTGAACAATGGAATTGGCAGATCCCGGAATCATTACTGTGGTCAGTCCGGATCCTGAACGAATACAAGCTGATGCCGCCAAAACTGCAGCACCGGCTTTGCCAGTGGAGCCAGCAATCAGCAGGGAATGTCCGAGACTTCCTTTATGACTGAATTTACCCCTGACTTTGAGCCATCTGCGGGCATCCTCCAGGCTGGTAAAATTCCATTGTGTGGGAAGGCCACGGGTAAAATCCGGATGGAGTCCAATCGGAATCACTTTCCACTCACCAACATAGGCGTGATTTTCCGGTAAAAAGAAAGCAAGTTTTGGAAATTCAAAGGTCAGGGTTTGAAAAGCCCTGACAATATGTTTTCGGGAATTCGATCGATTATCTTCTCCAAATAAACCAGAGGGAATATCAATGGAGAGCACAGGGGCATTACTATTGTTAATATGATCAATCAGATCGGCGATCAAACCGATTGGCTCACTTGAGAGGCCGGTACCAAAGATTGCATCAATGATCAGATCTCCTTCTTCGATTTCCGGAAAATCAGATACCTGATGTGGATAATTGATCTCTAAATTCTCCTCCTCAGGTAGTCTGTTGAGATTTGCTTTAGCATCCGGCGACCATGATTTTTCAGGAGTAATCAGGTAAAGATTAACATATCTGCCCTTATCAGAAAGCAGTCTGGCAAGAGCCATCCCATCGCCCCCATTATTTCCATAACCCGCGAAAATTCTGATATTCTTGAAGTTCCAAGGCTGTTTTTCGATATAACGAGCCAATCCAAGTGCTGCTCTTTCCATTAAATCGAGCGACGGCACCGGTTCATGGGTGATCGTGTATGCATCTGCCCTTCTGATCTGTTCCGTGGTCAGGATCTTCATAAAGCCTAAAACTACGCAATTTTAGATGATTTTGAGCCCGTGTTAAAAGATTTCTATATTTGTAAGGAGGACGAATTATCTATTAACAAACAACAAAATTAATAACTATGTTCAAAGGACATCCCAAAGGTCTGATTGTCGCTTTCTTCGCAAATATGGGAGAGCGGTTCGGATTTTATACAATGATGGCCATCCTGGCACTGTTCCTGCAGGCTAAATTCGGTCTGACCGAAGAAAAGGCAGGCGACATTTACAGCTGGTTCTACTTCGGCATCTATGCGTTAGCCCTGGTTGGCGGGATACTGGCCGATGCAACAAAAAAATACAAGACCGTTATTCTGATCGGTCAGGTTATCATGTTTGCCGGGTACATCCTCATGGCGGTTCCCGGACTTTCGCTGGCAGTCACCATGTTTGCACTGTTCACCATTGCACTGGGTAACGGTCTGTTTAAAGGCAATTTGCAGGCTGTTGTGGGTCAGATGTATGATGATCCTAAATATTCAAAGCTTCGCGATTCGGCCTACATGCTGTTTTACATGGGTATCAATGTGGGCGCATTTTTCGCCCCCTTTGCCGCAACCGGAATCCGTAACTGGTGGTTAAACACAAACGGATTTGATCATAACAGCAGCCTGCCTGCATTATGTCATCAGTTTATCGATGGTACGCTTCAGGACCCCGGTCACCTGCAGACTCTTGCTAACAATGTCAGTCACAATGGTCCGGTTACCGACCTTTCTGCTTTCGCCAACACCTATCTTGATGTATTCGCAAGAGGATATAATTACGCTTTTGCTATTGCTGCAGTTGCCATGGTTGTTTCGCTGTTGGTTTATGTATTCTTCAGTAAAATACTTCCTAACAAGCAAAAGGCTGCAAATGAAAAAACAATCACGCTGAGTGAAAAGCCATGGGCTATTCCGTTGGCTCTCGTTGGTGCTGCTGTTACTGTTATTCTGATCAGTCTGGTTAAAGATGTAAAAACAGGATGTGCTTTTGGACTGTTTGTAGGATTTGTGCTCTGGATCATAGGAATTTCCAACAAGGAAGAAAAGCCCCGGGTTTCAGCGCTGGTCATGGTTTTTGTCGTGGTAATTTTCTTCTGGATGTCGTTCCATCAGAACGGACTAACGCTAACCTTCTTTGCCCGGGATTACACAATGCAAACGGTGGATCCTGTTACCAACATGTTTTTCAATCTTGCAAATATCCTGACTGTGGTTGCATTCATTGCAGGTATTGTGCTGATGGCTGGCAAGAAACGCGAACGGAATACCCGCCTGATTGGCGTTGGACTATTTCTTATTGGAGGCGTGGCAGGCACTTACCTGTTTTTGCAGGGGAAAGCTCAGAATCCTATCGGTCCGGAAGTATTCCAGGCCTTTAATCCTATGTATATTGTATCCCTCACCATTCCGGTAATGGCCTTTTTTGCCTGGCTGGCCAAGAAGGGTATTGAGCCCTCCACCCCGCGAAAGATTGGCTACGGTATGATCATCGCCGCCGCTGCTTTCCTGCTAATGCTGGTGGCCTCATTAAACCTGGTATCTCCTCACGAGTTAAAAGATGCAGTAACCGGGAAATTCAGCGCCGTTCCGGATTCATCAAGGGTGTTGCCGCATTACCTCATGTCGACCTACCTGATCCTGACTATCGCCGAGCTGTTTTTAAGCCCGATGGGACTCTCCTTTGTATCCAAGGTTGCTCCTACACGTTTTCAGGGTTTGATGCAGGCAGGATGGCTCCTGGCTACCGCCGCCGGCAACAAGCTTTTATTTGTCGGCAGTACTTTCTGGGGTAAAATCGACTTGTGGCAATTATGGCTGATTTTCATTGTCGTCTGCATTCTTTCTGCGATGTTCATTTTCAGCATCATGAAGAAGCTGGAGAAGATAACTACGTAGTAACGGTTATTAACAGTTGTTCATAACCGCGGTTGAAACGATGTGGATACAAACACGTTAATACCTATTGACAAATCGATTTTGACCATTACCTTTGGTCATACCAAGTAAGCGATAAAGGTCGCAAAAAGGTGAGGTTCTTTGAACGGGATGAAACAGCAACGGCGAAAGTCAGGCTGGCTGCAAGGGCAAAAATCAGGTTGAAAACTCGACCGGCAGGAAACGAAACGGAGAAATCCGAAAAATCTAACCGATCGAAAGTAAACAGGACAATTACCTGCGGCGTTTTGTACGACACCATCTGCACCTGTAGGCAGACGCAAGTTGGGCCAAAGATGGAATCAGTTACGTGCACGACAGGAAGGATTAAACCCATCCCACCAGGTTAAAAGAACAATACACCGAGCAATCCGAACGGTAGCTTGGACACTAACGGTAACTACGGTAACCGGAACGTGGGAAAGGGAAATCATCTAACGATGGTTTCCCTTTCGTGTTTTATAACCTTTCAAAGACTCACCACAGAGACACGGAGAACACAGAGAACCACAGAGAATATCTCCGTGTTCTCTGATTTTTCAGCATATTATTTCACCAACTAATATTATACTTTTGAACAGGATACTCCGTGTGTCTCCATGTTCTCTGTGTCTCTGTGGTTAAAATTTTTTATCATGAAACCTACCCTATTAATCATTTGCCTGATGGCAGTCGCCGGATCGCTCACCGCGCAAACCGACATTAAACCTGAACTTTTCAAGGAACTCAGCTACCGGAATCTCGGAGCATTCCGAACCGGCGTCTGGATTGCAGATATCGCCGCACCGGTGAACCCCGATGCAGCCAACAAGTTCACCTTCTATGTTGGCACCAGAAGTGGCGGAGTATGGAAAACAGTCAATAACGGAACAACTTTTAAATGTATCACCGACACACTTGGCGTGACCTCAATAGGCGTTGTTGAAGTGGCTCCAAGTGATCCCAATACCGTGTGGGTTGGTACAGGCGAAGCATACAATGCCCGTTCATCCTATTCGGGAAACGGGATATTCGTATCTAAAGACGGCGGAAAAACATGGACCGCCAAAGGTCTTAAAGATTCACAGCACATCAACCGTATCCTCATCCACCCCACCAATCCTGATATTATTTATGTGGCTGTTATGGGACATCTGTTCACACCAAACGAAGAACGCGGTGTTTTCAAATCCGTCGACGGTGGCAGCACCTGGCAAAAAATACTCTATATAAATGATAAGATCGGGGTGATCGATCTTACCATGAATCATTCAAATCCCGAAATTCTCTTTGCCGCTACCTACGAAAAAATCCGCACGGCATGGACATTTGAACCCGGCGGACCCGGCAGCAGGATCTATAAAACCATCGATGGAGGAAAGAACTGGAAAAAACTGGAAAATGGTTTACCGGTTGGTGATATTGGTCGAATCGGTATCGATATTCATCAGGGAAATCCGAAAATCCTTTACGCAGCTATCCAGAACCTGAATCCTGATCCGGAATTCGACCCGAAAAATGCAAGAACAACCTCTGCAAACATAGATGCAACCTATGATGCACTGATCGGTGGAGAAGTATACCGATCGGACGACGAAGGCGAATCGTGGAAGAAAATGTCAGATAAAAAAACCGATGTCAGCGGTAAAGCTGCCTATTCTTTTAACCAGATATATGCCGATCCGGTAAAT
>CAIXHD010000619.1 GCA_903919065.1 uncultured Bacteroidota bacterium | reverse complement strand
TCCATCATTCGGGACAAACTGATATTTTGAGCCTCGGCGAATTTTTTGGCTTTTCCAATCACTTCTTTATCGAAAGACAAAGTTATTTTGGCGTCCATGATATTAATATTTTATACGACAAAGATAATAATTCCATACGTATTGAAAAGCTAGATTTCAAATCTTTTCGTTCCAACTTCAAAGTTTCAGTATCCTTCGTGTAATGAACTGATTCCGGGCTGCCAACCTTAAATAATAGACCCCCGAAGGCAACCCCTCAGCATTCCACTCAACCCGCTGCCAGCCTTGTTTTTTGGACTCCTTAACCAGCACTGCCACCGGTTGGCCGCTGCTGCTGTATACGGTCAGGTTAATATCTCCGAATTCTTCAATCTCAAATTCAATGGTCGTTCGGAAAGAGAATGGATTTGGATAGACTCTGACTTTCAGATCTGTATTTTGGTGGCCAATATCCTCCACTCCTGTTGCTCCGCGAACGAATTCATATGCTCCCATATCAATCAATATGATATTGTCACCATTGCCATCGGACAGGCGGACATTGCCCAAAATATCCCAACCGGGCAATGATCCTTTTATATTATTGGTACCGAAATCGATACAGGGAGATTCGGCTGACAAGGCAAACGGATCATTTCCTGAACCAACGAACAGCGGATCAGCATCGAAGTTTCCATTGTAAAATACTTTGTTACTGTGGCTGGTTGCCACGACTCCTGATATGCCTCCCTGTATATCGGAATAGTATGCAATTAAACTTCCATCATCTAGATATACCTCCTGGGGATTGTCGTTCCAAAGGATCGTGTTGTATAAAACTGTTCCACCCCCATTTCCGGCATAGATTCCACCGCCTTGGATTGAAACATTCTTTGTAAAAGTTACATTCATCAGATAGCTTCTCAGATAATTGCTTGATGAGGACTCTGTATAAAAACCTCCTCCAAATTGTGCCACATTTTGATCGATGACCAGATTGCTAAATACCGGTCTGATGGCTTCCGATAAGGAAGTGTAAAAAATACCGCCACCATACCTGGCAGTATTGTTAGAAATATGTACACCGCTGATAGGTGCAATGCAGTAAGCACCTCCGCCATACATTGCGACGTTTTCTGTGACCTCCACATTCCTGAATTCCGGACCAAGGCCAGAGATGTTCATTCCTCCGCCGTATTCGCCCGTGTTTTTCGAGATAACCACATTCTTCAGCAGGGCACCGGTGTTATTCCCGGTGATGGTTAATCCGGTACCGGAGTTATTACTGACATTCATATCCTCCAGGATTGTATTTGAGCTACTTAGGTAGACTCCTGAATTGGCGGCACCCTTAGCTGTTAACCGGGAGATAGAGGAAGCTTTGTTGCCTTCGAGCTGGATAGCATACCCGGTTCCTGCAGCATCCAGGATGGTATTCGACCTGTCGTTCCCCTTCAGGCTTACATAATCCAAAAGAACAACCGGGAATTTTTCACCGGTACTGGCAGGGCTATAGGTACCGGTGTCGAGATGAATGGTGGCTGGGTTCAGGCTGTCGACAAATAAAACACTTAAGGCATGGTAGATAGTCTTCAGCGGATCATTGGCTGTCTGTCCGATGTTGCTGTCGCTGCCTTCCGGGGAAAGATATACGCCATCTTCAACCTGGTGGAGCTTGCCATGGAGGATATTAAATGAGAAGCTGGCGGCGGGTTTAACATAATAGCTGGTCGGTCGCAGCACACTGAAGGTGTCAAGCACCACCCTAACAGGAGATTCCGCGTAAAGATCCCTTCCGTCAGGCGCCTGATTAAAGTAAATATTACAACGCTTGATGCTGTCGAAGGCAAGGTTGGAATTATATCCAAAATATATTCCTCCCCCACTGTTCGAAGCCGAATTATTGATCAGGGTTACCTTCTCCATGACCGGTCCGGAATTGCTTGTAAATATTCCTCCTCCAAGAGAGGCCGAGTTGTTGGCGATAGTGACATTTTGAAGGATTGCGTTGGATGCGGAAAATGAAATCCCGCCACCATTCCCCGCCGAATTACCCAATATGAAAGAGTTTTTAATTATGGGGCTGGAAGTGTTACAGGAAATTCCTCCACCTGAGGTATAGTAATCCGAATTTTGGTTTTTCGTTATCAATACGTTTTCAATAACAGGGCTTGAATTGCTGCAATAGATCCCGCCATTTGATCCGCCGGTGATGGTGATTCCCGACAGGCGGGACGAGGTGTTCCCATTGAACTGAAAAACACTACCGGTACTCTCGGCATCCATGATGACCGCTGTGGCATTCACCCCGGCCAGGCTGATATAATCCGGTAAAACAACAGGGAATCTTTCATCAGTGGCTGAAGGACTGTAGGTGCCTTTCATCAAATGGATGGTGAGTGGATTCAAACTGTCGGGAGCCAGGATGATCAAGGCCTGGCCGATCGTCTTAAGTGGCTTGTCAGAGGTAAAGCCGTTGTTGAGGTCATCACCGCCGGGTGAAACATATACATCCGTTTCCGCCTGTTCAATCTTGCCGTGCAGTATATCGAAGTTAAAGTTGTTGGGTGGAAAAGAATGACGTGCCTGGGGTTTTAAAACGGTGAAGGTATCCACGATCACTTTAACAGGAGAATTTGAATACAGGTCGCTTCCCTGGGGTGCCGTGTTGAAATAGACATTGCAGCGGTTGATACTATCAAATACGGGAAATGACTGATCAAAGTACATTCCCCCGCCAGACTGAGTAGCCGTGTTGTTTGCCAGTGTAACATTTTGGAGAGTTGGAGTGGATTTGTTGAAACATGAAATCCCTCCGCCAAACACTGCATAATTATCAAAAATAATGGAGTTTCTAATAATTGGGCTGGAGGTGTTACAGGCAATCCCTCCCCCTGAGGGATAGTAGCGCAAATTTTGGTTTCTCGTTATGGTAACGTTTTCGAGGACAGGGCTGGAGTATGTACAATCCACTCCTGCTTCCGATGCGCCGGTAATGGTGATACCGGAAAGATGGGAGGTGGTGTTTTTATTAAACCGAAAAACAGAGCCGGTGTCTTCTGCATCCAAAATGACAGTGGTATCGTTTACCCCGGCCAGACTTATAAAATCAGGCAGGACAATCGGAAATTGTTCATCATTAGACGAGCTGCTATAGGTGCCTTTCAGGAGATGTATTGTGCGTGGATGCAAACTATCTGCCCAGATAATTGGATATGCCTGGCGGATGTTTTTTAATGGATTATCAGGAGTAAGACCGCTGTTGCCGTTGTCCCCGTCGGGCGAAACATACACGTCGGCATCTGCCTGTGCAACCTTTCCGTGCAGGATATCGAAAGTGAAGTTCGCAACCGGAAAGGCATGCCACGTTGTTGGATGCAATACAGTGAAGGTATCAAGAATCACTCTGATCAGGGAAGAATTGGAATACAGGTCGTTGCCTTCCTGGGCGGTATTGTGGTAGATATTGCTGCGGTAGTTACTGTCAAATGCCGGAAAAGAATTATCACAATACAACCCGCCACCCTGCCATGAAGCGTTGTTGTTAATGATCGTGACATTTCTAAGTGTGGGCCTGGAATTGTAGCAACTGATCCCACCACCTGTCCCGGCCAAATTGCCTGAAATAATCAGGTTTTCAAAAATAGGGCTGGAATTGTAACAATGAATGCCGCTGTTTGATCCTCCTGTAATAGTGATCCCCGAGAGGAGGGAGGAAGTATTGTTATTAATTTGAAAAACACCGGTAGTTTTTTCCGCATCCACGATAACAGCAGCACTGTTTACACCTTTCAGACTGATAAAATCAGGCAACATTATCGGGAAAAACTCTTTGTTTGTTGAAGGGCTGTATTTACCTTCAAGCAAATGAATGGTTCGCGGATTCAGGCTGTCTGCCACCAGAACGGAAAATGCCTGATGGATGGTTTTCAGGGGATCTGCAGCGGTGAGGCCGCTATGGTTGTTATCGCCATCGGGTGAAACATAAACATCGGCGTTAGCCTGATCAATTTTTCCATGGAGGATATCAAAAGTGATATTGAAAAGCGGAAAGGCATGGTATTCGCGGGGTTTCAATACAGTGAAGGTATCCACAATCACATTTATCAGGGAACCATTTGAATACAGGTCGTTGCCCTCACCTGCTTTATTGAGGTAGATATTGCAACGGTTGTTACTATCAAAAACCAGAACAGATGATTCACAATAAATCCCCCCACCCTGTCCCATAGCCGTGTTATTGGCTATCGTAACATTTCTCAGGATGGGACTGGAGTAGGCGCAATTGATCCCGCCACCATACCCGGCCGAATTACCTGAAATAATCAGGTTTTCAAAAACAGGACTGGCATTATAGCAATAAATCCCACTGAATGATCCGCCGGTGATGGTAATTCCCGAAAGGCGGGAGCTGACATTGTTGTCAAATTGAAAAATATTTCCGGCACCTTCTGCATCAATAATTACAGTGGCTTTATTTACTCCGGCCAGACTTACATAATCGGGCAAAATTATTGGGAATTTTTCATCGGTTGACGAAGGACTATACCTGCCTTCCAGCAAATGAATGGTTAACTGATTCTGTTTGCCGGGAAGGATGATTGAAAGCACGTGCCCGATGGTTTTCAGCGGATCATCCGGGGTTAGCCCGCTATGGTTGTCATCTCCATCAGGTGAAACATAAACATCGGCTTCTGCCTGAGCAGATTTCCCGTGCAGTATGTCGAAGGTGAAATTGTTAAGCGGGTTGACATGGTATGCAATGGGTTTAAGTACGGAGAAGGTATCCAGGATCAACTGAATCGGGGAATTCGAGTATAAATCATTGCCTGAAGAAGCGATATTATCATAGATATTGCATCGGCTGTTTTTGTCAAAGACCGGAACAGAATTTTCGCAGTATATCCCTCCTCCCGACCATCTGCTAATATTATTGTTTATTGTCACATATTTAAGGTTGGGGTTCGAATTACTACCGCAATAAATTCCACCGCCATCACCAGCTCTATTATTAGATATAGTCACATTTTCAAACACTGGGTCAGAATCAGTAATGCAATAAATTCCACCGCCATTATTGCCAGATATGATTGTGTTTTCGATAAAAGGGCTGGATTTTTTACACCTGATACCCCCGTCGGATGCCCCTGTTACAGTTATACCTGATAAATGGGAAGTGTGGTTATAATTAAATTGAAATACATTGCCGGTACTATCCGAGTCAACAATAACCATCTTGCTATTTTCCCCGGAAATACTGATATAATCCGGCAAAATAATTGGGAATTTTTCTTGAGTGGTTGAGGGACTATACCTGCCCTTCAGTAAATGAATAGTACGCGGAAGCGAACTGCCGGCAATGAGTCGGGGAATCGCCTGACCGATGGTCTTAAGCGGATCGTCTGGAGTTAAGCCGCTGTTGTTGTCATCGCCATAGGGTGATACATACAAGTCGTCATCAGCCGGTTCAAATTTTCCGTTTTGGATATCGAAGGTAAAGTTGGCCAGAGGCGCAGCATGATATTCCCGTGGTTGTGCAACAGTGAAAGTGTCCACGACCACGTTAACTGGGGAATCTGAGAACAAATCGTTACCATATTGAGCGCCATTCTGATAGACATTGCAGCGGTTGATGCTGTCGAAAACTGGGTTGGATTTGGTTAGGTAGATCCCGCCACCGTTAGCATCTGTAGCTGTGTTATTGGTTATTTTAACATTCGAAAGGATGGATCTGGAGTTATTGAAATAAATTCCGCCTCCGTAACCACCCGATGGACCCCAGTAGAAATAGGGATAAACAGAATTGCCGGTAATATCAACATTCTCAATAGTGGGGCTGGAATTAATACAAGCTATCCCGCCACCATTAGTGGCTCTGCCATTGGTAATGGTGAATCCCGACAAAACCGCCGTCGCTCTTTCTCCGTTTGAGATGGTTACCACAGTTCCGGCCTGGTTTCCATCGATAATGGTTCGGGAGATATAGGAAGTATTCCGGGTAGTGAGGAAAAGCGATGCCACAGTAATGTTCTTTCCGTTGTAATTGATGTTCTCCGCATAACTTCCAGGCGATACCAGTACTGTATCCCCAGCTTTTGCCGCATTGATTCCCTTCTGGATGGTATTGCGATCAGCGGGAACGCGGATGATGTGCCCCTGCAGCGCGCTGGCTGCGAGCAGGATGGCTGCAAGAATAATAAGCTTTTTCATGGCAGGTACTATTCAACAATAAACTTCCTCCTGGCTGTCAATTGATCGGATCGAATTTCGATAAAGTACATCCCGGTCTGGAGTGTCGTAATATCTACAGTGTTATTAAACGGCTTCTCCTGATATACCTTTTTCCCGACAGAATTATAAATGATCACTTGTTCCAGATTTATTTGTGTCGGTACGGAAATAACGAGCAGTCCTTTGCCCGGATTCGGGTAAATTTTTATTTCGTTTTCAAGATTGATATTTCCCGACGAGGCCAGGCAGGCCTTTTCCACTTCGGCCTGACTGTTGCAACCGGATCCATTGTTCTGAATATCAACAGTTCCGCCGGGCCGTAGCAGGTAAGTGCAAATTGACAAAATCTCACACTTCGATAAAGCACTATTGCCGCAGATTATCAGGTTAAAAATTGATCCGGGATCAATATTCTCAAGCCCTTTCAGGCTGTTTAAAGCAGCATTGTTCCGGATTACCAGGTCGCCACCGATGGACCCTAATGACTCCAGTGGTTTCAAGGTATTTAACAGGCTATTGTTCTCAATGATCAGGCTTCCGCCAATAAAGGAAATTCCTTCGAGCCCGTTGAGGCTGGTCAGCCCCGGATTTACATCACTTTCATACCCTATAAACAGACTTCCCCCAATCGAAGTCAAACTGCCCAGACCATTGAGATTGCTAATATCGGATCCGCTGATGATGACATCTCCCTTGATTTCCTGACATAAGGGATTTACCGCCTGGAAGTTATCGATCTCGGCTTGTGATGAGAAATCGAGATTTTCTAGTGTGCAGGAGCGCGAAAAGTTTGTTTCATAGATCGATCGCCCATAAGTTCCGGCTCGCAGATACCTTTTGTTGGCAATCTTAACATAATCGAAATCTGTGATCGGAACAACCGGCATCCCTTCACTGGCATAATTCCAGCTTGCCCCTCCATTTGTTGACAGATAAACACCAATGTCAGTTGCCACAAACAGTTGCGATGTATTTTCCGGGTCAATAAAGAGGTCGCTGCAGGGCAGGTCAGGCAGATCCCCCGAAATGTTGGTCCAGGTTTGCCCGAGATCGGTGCTCTTATATACCTTATTCCCTGGAGAAAAACCTGTTCTGATAACATACAGGGTGCTGGCATCAACCGGGTCGGTGACCACCCTCGAGATCCAGCGCAACTCGCCGGGAATCTTGCCGGTTACATCAGTCCAGCTCTTTCCTTCATCTGTCGAGACCTTTACAATAATTAATGTTTTTTGAGGGATATCATATAGACCGGTTCCAAAGATCATGATGTTTGGATTCACCTGGTTCTGAGCCATAGTGTGAATATTTACAGGTGAAACATCCACAGTGCCTGATACCACCTCAAAAGTTTCTCCTGCGTCAGTCGATTTCAGAATTTTTTTATTAGCTGTATACAGAATATTATTGTTGGTTGGGTGCATGAAAAATGGAGTGATAAATGCTCCATTTACCTGATTTATCACATAAACAGACTTTCCTCCGTCATTACTCTTATAGAGCTTACCATCAGTATAAGTGCAATACAAAATATTGTCGGGATTCACACGATCGAAAAAACACTCCATACCATCACCAGCGGTAACAAGATTCCAGGTAGATCCCCCATTGGCAGTGCGGGCAGTGCCATTATCCTGCATTCCGCCTATGAAGATATTGGGGTTTCCGGGATGAGACGCGATCCGGAAAAACTGTAAAGTACTCAGCCCCTTGTTCTGATTGTCCGAGGTATAACCTTTGTCGGTGGATTTATATATCCCGCCGTCATTGCCAATGTAGAGGATGTTGGGGTTTGAAGGAGCGTAAACCAGCTTATGATAATCCTCATGGCTAAGCCCGCCGGAAAAATCGGATCCAAATGGCCTGACCGGCGCAAATGTTGAGCCATCGGTTGTCCTGTGTATTTCAACATTGCCAATCAAAACATGGTTAGGATTAACCGGATCCACTGCGATACACAAGTCGTAATAGCCCTGATCTTTCCATTCTGTGCCCACTAAGCCCCCCAGAGGTGTTCCAACGGAAATATGGGCCCAGCTGTTACCGCCATTGACAGATTTAAAGGCTCGGGTGATAATTTTGGCTGGATCAACATTAAGAAAATCGTTATTGAAATCATAAATCACAGAATAAATGATATTTGGATCTGACTGAGAAATATCAAACTGAATCCGGCCTGCAGTTGTTGGTAATATCAGGCCTGAGTTGCTGGGTACCCAGCTGGCTCCCTGATCATGAGAAATAAAAAACCCGGGTATAGCCCCAATTCCCCCTATAGCTGCATACACTAAATTGGGATCCGTCGGGTGAAATGCAATGTCAAATGGATCCTGTAAATCCATTGTCCTGTTCCAGGTAATCCCTCCATCCTGGCTTTTCCAAATACCTTCCCATGGCAATACATTATCCATAAACTCATACCCGCTTGTTAATGCCGCCAATAACAGGTTGGAATTATGCGGACTAACCACCAGGTCGCTAAAGCAGGTTTTATTGCCTATTCCGTTGGTGATCAGGCTCCATGATCGTCCCCCGTCCACCGATTTATACAGTCCTTTCCCGGGATAAACTTTGTAGTCAGAGAGAAGAATTGATTCTCCCGATCCGGCATAAATAATCTGCGGATTTTTGGGATCGATGGCAATGGCTCCAAAAGTCAGCGATTCCATACCATAGCCGATATCGGTCCAGTTTGCACCCCCGTTTGTGGTTTTCCAGATCCCTCCGCTGGCCGCGCCGATATAAACGGTTTCCGGATCGGTTGGATGTACGGCAATAGCCCTGACCCGGCCACTGACGAGAACCGTTCTTTGACTGTTGGTTTTAACACCATTTGGCCCAACTGCTATCCATGTTGGGTATTCATTGCTTTTGATCCTGCCGCTTTTGGCTTTGCTCAATTCCCGCTCCACTTCCCGGTTATACCTGTTAACAGGGATGGTATCATAAGGGAATGCCCGCGGCGCAGTAAACCATTCTGCCCTTTTAAACTGATTGGTATTCCGGATCCGTTCCGGTACCTTAATCTGGGCATAAGAAATCGAACCAAAACCTAATAAAAACGCTGAAAGGATTGCGATTGTTTTCATGGGTTATTGTTGATTGGTGTCTGAATAAAGCTTCATAACAGTAAGATATTCTTGATATTGACCTAAAAAGTTAAGACATTATTTTTATAAAATCAATTATATTTTCCTGATGGTTCGGGGATTCTTCCGGATGTTCCTATTTTTACCAGACGCATCAACTAACTCAGCAGTCCCTGATGGAAAAGAAATTTCTCGACCTTGCCGTTTCTCTTGATGGAGATCTGCATTGTGATATTCTTACCAGAACCATTTACGCCACT
>CAIXHD010000618.1 GCA_903919065.1 uncultured Bacteroidota bacterium | reverse complement strand
CCCAATCTCGACCGGCTTTACAGTGAGAGTATGCGGCTCGCGAATTACCACGTTTGTCCGACCTGCTCGCCTACCCGGGCAGCCCTGCTCACCGGAAGGTACAACAACCGCACCGGGGTGTGGCATACCGTCACTGGCAGGAGCAGGATCCGCGAAGATGAAACTACCATGGCTCAGGTATTTTCAGATAACGGTTATGAAACCGGCATGTTCGGCAAGTGGCATCTGGGCTTTTCCTATCCGGCCAGGCCCATGGATAAAGGTTTTAAAACAGCCGTTTATCTTGGTGGCGGCGGTGTCGGAAATACCCCGGATTATTGGAATAATGACTATTTCGATGATCACTATTTCGTAAATGGCGAAGCCCGGCTATTCACCGGCTATTGCACGGATGTCTGGTTCAATGAGGCATCGAAATTTATCAGTGCCAACAAGGATAAGCCCTTCTTCTGCTACCTGGCCACGAATGCCCCCCATGGGCCTTATTACGTTGAAGATAAGTATTCCGGTCCCTATAAAAACAACCCTAAAATTCCCAATCCCAATTTCTACGGGATGATTACCAATTTCGATGAGAACCTGGGAAAGCTGAGGAAGCAGCTCGAAGAGATGGGCGTAGCAGATAATACCATCCTGATTTTTATGAGCGATAACGGCACCGCTGCCGGTGTGAAGCTCGACGGGCACTGGAGGGACAGCTACCCGACGGATATCGGATTCAATGCCGGTATGCGCGGCACCAAAGGAAGTCCTTATGAAGGCGGTCACCGCGTACCCTGCTTTATCCGCTGGCCAAAGGGCAATTATTCAAAAGGGACCGACATTAAGAAACTTACTGCTCACATTGATATCCTTCCCACCCTGGCCGAAATATGCAAGCTGAAGACCCCTCCGGGGTATAATTCTGATGGTGTGAGCCTCGTAAAGGCTTTAAAAGGAAATGCCGGGTACCTGGCCGGACGTACACTTACCGTTGATTCTCAGCGAAAGGAAGTTCCCGAAAAATGGAGGCTTTGTTCAGTGATGTCAGACCAATGGAGATTGGTCAATGGCACGGAGTTATATGATCTGGAAACAGATCCCGGACAACGGAAAAATATTGCTGCGGACCATCCTGAAACAGTCGCTAAATTGCGCAAATCCTATGAAAGGTGGTTCACTGATGTTTTCAGTAAATGGGAAACCCGCTCTTATGTATTGCTGGGCAATCCCGCAACCGGTGAAGCGTGTTTAACTTCGCACGACTGGATGGGGGTCGTGCGCGCCGACGGAACTCCGGCAATCAACGATGATGCCGAGGAAACACCCGTATTCGCTCACTCGCAGGTGAGGAACGGGGCACAACTTAACGGCTACTGGGATATCGATGTCAGAACTGCAGGCGAATACAGCATTGAACTGCGCCGGTGGCCCAGGGAAGCTGATTTGGAGATCTGTGGAAGCCTGCCGGCATCTGTAATTCCCATTCCGGGTGGAAAACCGTTTGGTCCGGGCAAAGCGCTGAAAATTACAGAGGCCTCAGTAAAAATCGGGAATCAGGAGGAATCACGGAAAGTCGGACCTGAAGATAAATCTATCATATTCAAGATGAACCTTCCAATCGGAAAAACCCGGCTTTACTCTAAATTCAGTAATGGAGCAGATCTCTCGATGGGAGCCTATTATGTATATCTGAAAAAGCCACACTGATCTGGCTAACAATACTAATTCACCAATTGTTTCAGCAAATCTTCGTAAGGCGGGAAAGCCGTGTGTTTCGGATTGCTGATATCAATAACCGGGGTTGATATAGTACCGAGTCCTGTCAGTTTAATACACAAGAATCTCAAATAGGGTTTCTACCTTTAGCCAACCTGTAATTTAAATTAATCCACCTATGAACAAGGTACCTAAAGGACTAATATTCAGTTCTCTTTTTCTGCTCGCCCGATGTGGCCTTTTTGCACTGATCCTGGTAATGGTCAGTTGCTCGGTTTCGAAGGATGATTTCGTAAATCCACCGTCCTCATACCAGCCAGGCGCTTTCTGGTGCTGGTTGAATGGAAATATGTCCACCACGGCAATTACCCGGGATCTGGAGGCCATGAAATCCAAGGGGATGAACAGGGCCGAAATCTGGGACGTGGCAGCTGTTAAAAATCCGGCGTTTATACCTGCCGGCGAGGCATTTCTGGGTGATAAATCCGTAAGCCTCATCAAACATGCGATATCCGAAGGGAAAAGGTTGAAAATGAGCATTGGCATTGTTGCCTCCAGCGGATGGAATGCCGGTGGCTCATGGGTGACACCCGAATGGGCATCCAAAAACCTCTTTTTCTCGAAAGTGGAGGTGGCCGGTCCACAGTCTCTTGCCATGGATCTTCCATTTCCAAAATTCCCCAATGGTTGTCCGATGAAGGACAAGAATACTCCCGTTTTCTACAAGGATGTTGCAGTGCTTGCTGTTCCATTCAGTGCCGACAGTACTGTTGTTAACCTCTCAAATGTGGTGAGTCTGAATCCGCAATTTAAGGATGGGAAACTGACCTGGGACGTCCCGGCAGGAAAGTGGGTTATACTTAGGTTTGTCTGTTCAAATAATGGCCAGCAACTGATAGTTCCTTCACCCAATTCGAATGGCCTGTTTATCGATTTTTTTGATCCGCAGGCCACCATCAGGCATCTGAAATATTTCATGGACCGGCTGGGCGTAACCCCCGAAAATTCTGCGGAAGCCGGACTGGCCTATTTCGAATTCGACAGCATGGAACTTGCCGATGGTACCCCCTGGACTGATTCCTTCCCCTCTATTTTCAAGCAAAGGATGGGGTATGAAATCGAGAAATATTTGCCTGTTCTTGCTGGCTGGAAAATCAAGGATATTACGGAACGCTTCCGATACGATTTCAACCGTTTGGTGAGTGATCAGCTCATTTACAGTCATTATCAGACGGGCACTGAATTTCTGAAAAAATACAATGCAAAGCTGGTCTCTGAATCCGGCGGTCCGGGCGCACCCGTGTGGAATACCTGTCCGGTTGATGCATTAAAAGCACTGGGTACGGTTTCCGTTCCAAGAGGCGAGTTCTGGATTAAGCACCGGAATATGTTTCTGATCAAGGAAGTATCAAGCGCTTCACATATTTACGGTCAGAAAATCGTGGATGCTGAGTCGTTTACCACCTGGAGAAGATGGAAAGATTCTCCGTTTGATATGAAAAAACTGGTAGACCGGGCCTTTTGCGAAGGGCTGAATAACATCACCTTCCATACTTTCGCCAGTACAAATCCTGAGGATGGATTGCCGGGCCGCACTTATCATGCCGGTTACGACATGAATCCGGGCACCACCTGGTGGGAAAAATCGAAGCCCTTCATGGACTATCTTTCCCGATGCAGCTATATGCTTCAACAAGGATTATTTGTGGGCGATGCCTGCTATTTTTATGGCGATCAGACCCCTAATTTCTTTCCATTATTTCATAGTGTGCCAGAAAAGCCAAGACTTAATGGCTTAGGTAAAGGCTATGATTATGATGTGATTAACTCTGATGTTATCCTGAACAGGATGTCGGTTAAAGATGGCCGGCTGGTATTGCCCGATGGAATGAGCTATGCTATCATGCTGCTGCCCGATCAGCTTCACATGCCACTGGAAGTATTAATGAAGATCGGCGAACTGGTGAAAGCCGGTGCTACCGTTACTGGCCCCCGACCAACCACAGTGCCCGGTTTGAATAATTGGGAACCCGAAAATGTAGCCCTCAATGAACTTGCAGGTGAGTTATGGGGAGCAGCAGATGGCAAAACGATCTT
>CAIXHD010000617.1 GCA_903919065.1 uncultured Bacteroidota bacterium | reverse complement strand
GAGCCGTTCTGATTGTTAACCGGCGCTGGTGAACCATTCATGTTCCACCGCTTAACCTTGAATTGCATGATTCTCGATTCAACCGGCGGTATAGGGGTTAATGGCGTCAACACATCACCATCGGAAGTTATGGGCAACAGGGGGGCGAGTTCATCATCGTCGGATGGCAGATCGCGCAGAAATCCAGTTAATTCGAGTTTTACAGATTCGCCTTTTTTTACAACCGGAGATACCGGCGTGATGGTCAGATCGACAAACCGGGCCAACGCCCAGTCACTAAAATGGGTTGTTGAACATGAAACCGACTTCGTTGCGGGATCCACTGCGCTTTTCAACAGTGCATTCCAGCTTCCGTTCGCTGTCTGGGCAACAATCCATAAAAACTCTTCCGGAGTATTTCTTAACAGTTGCGAATCGTATGAAAATTTTAGGGTGACCGGTTTGGCAAAAGTGAGTCCATGCGGTAATAAACGATAACCCTGTCCCAGCCCAAGTGGTGCCTCACCGGTAACAGGCTGAATGGAAATCTCGGTTGCAACAGACAATGCACCTGCAGGTATGGTGAGACTGATCTTTTCATCAGCTGAAACCAGAGCTCCTCCATTCTCGCCAATTGTTGCGGTAACGGACTCACCGACAGGGGTACCGATTGAGGTAACCAGGGGATCACCTGACGGGGGGTCTCCGGCACCATAATCCTTGCAGCCGGCAAGAAGCAGAAATACGGAACAAATCGAAACAACAAATAATGAAAAGGAAGGGCTTGTTTTCATGTCTGAAATTTTAAGGAGAGGTTTCGCTTAAACTCAGATATTAAACAAGGAGTCGGGCAGAATGTTCTGCCATTAAACGGGTCAGCTTTCAGAAAGCTGACAGGTTGGGTCAGGGATGGCTAAGTACCTATTTTTCTCCATAATGCCCGATAGCAGAAATGACTAAAGAATACTTTCCCATATGTTGCCTGGATCTTCAATTGGGGTAACCTTGTTATTAGCCAGTTCCAACTCGGCTTGCCGAACGTATTCAATTAACTGTTCATTGACCGATAATTTATCGGCATCACCAATAGGAGCAAGAATATATGCCTTATCCTTTCCTCTCTGCACAATCACCTGCTCATTCTGATCTACCAGATCAAAGTATTTTTTTTGATTTTCCCTGAATTCCCGACTACTGACTATCAACATGACTTAGAAATATTTGTGTACCGATTTGGTACAAAAATATGGAAACTTTACAATATCCGTTTCCCCAGCTCTTCTTTTCGGGCTCTCGATATCGGCACCGACGAACCATCACTCATTTTCAGATATCCGCCATCACTTTTTACGAGGGTTTTTACATGCATGGAATTAACCAGATGGGATTGATGGGTCCGGATAAATCCGCACGACTCGAGCGCCAGTTCGAACTCCTTGAGGGTACGTGTCACCATTATTACCGCGCCTGAATCCAGAAAAAAACGCGTGTAGTTCGATTCCGACTGGCAGCGGATGATCTGCCGTACCGGGATAAAATCGATCCTATCGTCCTGCGGCAAGGCAATCCGCTTATCCTGATCGGTCCGTTTCTGATTATCAACCAAATTCCTTAAACGAACGTTCTCCTCCCTGATGCTGATCGATTCGATCGCCCGGTTCACACTCTCGATCAGCTTATAAAGATCGATCGGTTTTAACAGATAATCCAGGGCATTGAACTGAAAGGCCCGGAAAGCATACTCGTCATAGGCGGTAACAAAAATGATCCCGAAACTGATTTCTTTAACCTTTTCAAGCATGGAAAATATATCGCCTCCCGGCATGCGCACATCCAGAAAAACCAGATCGGGATGGAGGGAATTGATCTTTTCAAGCGCCTCATCGTTATCGGCAGCCTCCCCGATGATGAGCACCTGCGGACAGTACAAATGGAGCAACCCGATCAGATTTTCACGATTCGCAGGCTTGTCCTCCACCACCAGTGCGCGAACTTTCATACCAAAGAATTTTGTAAAGGCAGTCTAAAGGTAACTTTTGTCTCTGAATTACCGGAAATCCCATCACTATTGGAGTTGCCATTGGAGACTTCCACCGAAACATCCTCACCATATTGCTCTTTCATCAGTTGGATACGTTGCCGCGTAAGCTTCCACCCCTGCCCCAGCCCCTCCTTTTCCGGATTTGACCCCGGATGGTAACCGGGTCCGTTATCCGTGACTTCACAAATCAGGTGCTGATCCGCCTCACGAAAATTTATTCCGATTTTTCCAACTGCGCCCAAAGAAGATATCCCGTGAATCACGGCATTCTCCACGTGTGGCTGAATCAATAAGGGTGGAATTTCGATCGTGGCCGGATCGAGAGCCGGATCCACATCGATATTGAATTCAAATGGAAACCCCAGCTGCTCCAGGAGAAGATAATTACGGATCATATCAATCTCCTCATTCAGACCGATCACAGGCTTCGACGACTGTGTCAGTATTGTTCGTACCAGATCGCCAAAGCGGGCCAGGTACTGGCTTGCCTCCAGATTTTTTCCCTTGTTAACCAGATTCTGAATGGAACCCAGTGCGTTGAAAAGGAAATGCGGATTCATTCGGGAGCGAACGGCATCCACCTCCAGCTGAGCGATCTTCCGCTTCAGATTCATGCGCGCTTCCTTGCGTTTTGACCGAATCCGTATGACCAGGATGATTACGATGGCCAGCACAAACGCCCCGCCGAGGGAGTACCAGAAAATGGTGAGATCAATCTTTTTTACCACGGGCCGCTCAAGGGAAGGCCAGAAGAGGATGTTTTTCAGCTGAATTTCACTGATAAGATCACCCTGCAGATAACAGACAAACTTCCCGTCGCGGTCGAAAAGCAGGAGCATGGAATTAAAACTTTCCTTGAGTTTTGCAATGGAATCTGTAAAATCCCGTGGGTGTATTTGCGAACTTACCTTGTCTATATTTTCCCACGATTTGTCAGCATATACCACAAGTTCGCTGAGTACTTTTTGGAAGTCTTCTTTGGGTACATACTGGACAATGCGGAAATCCGATTTGCCGATGTTTTTAATCTGTTTAAAGAATTTGGAGTAAAAACTTTTTGTGCTCTCGTAATCAAAGGATACAATAACCGGATGTCCTGAAAACCTGTCTATGTCCAATCGTGCCGGCAACTCCGGGTCATCGGTGATGCGGGTGGATTTATACATTACCTGCAGTTCACCTCCGAAAGGTGTTTCCCCATATTCATCAATAAAAGATAAATAGTTCCATTCATAATCGAGGTCCAAACGCCATTTCAATCCGTCATGTGCCATTTTCGCCAGCATCCAGTACCGGTCCCATCCCTGCAGGAAGAGCCCTGCAGACAGGTAATTTGATCGTGTATTCATCATTCCGCCCCAAAGACCCGCATTCCATTGGCTGACACGGACAAATGCAGACAGAAACTTTTGATAGGCAACAGATTCATGATATTTTAACTGACCCAGGTATTGCCTGTATTTGCGGACAACTGACATCAGGTTATCACTATTATGGTCAATCCGTTGCACAAACAGAAAGTTCAATTCCGCTTCTTTCTCCGTATAATCCAGTTCAAACTCAAGCCTTTTGACAAACTCCGGGTCGAGGCCTACCTTGTTTTTCTCAAGCAGCTTCCTGTCATTTCTTACCCCATCGGCAATAAAGGACTCCCCATTAAACAGACGATTTATCTGGCGTTGAACATCATAGTGGAAAAACCGCTGCAGGAATTGGTTTTCTTTAGCATGTTCCCCAATGAACAAGATCGAATCGGGGTGCTCCATATCAATTCGAATATCCATGCTATCACCAGGTTGTGCATAAAACAGGATATTATCCTTACTTGAAAATTCATAATTAAATTTCTCACCCATCCGGCGAAGCTTAGTGTAGAATAAGCCTGCCTGGTCAATAACTATCCTGTAACCAAAAATGGCAGTATCTCTTCCGGCCTTAGGGATTTCAGTAGCCCAGATAATTGGATTGATCATTTCCCGGGGCGACAAAATGTCCAGCTGAGTTGAATCGACTGAAAAAAGTGTAAAATTCAGCATCACGTCTGTGTCGGTTGACGAGCTGAGGAGTTCAATTTTATTCTGCTGTAATGCCACATTCAGCTTCCGAAAACCATTTGGCATTGACAGGTCGCCATTAACCCAAACGGTCAGGAGCTGAGAAACATTTGCACCCTTAAAAGTCAGATCGGTGAATATTGACTTAGCGGGATCCCAGGTTGCCACTCCCGGGCCTCTGTCAACCACCGTGAATTTCTGAAATTCGGTGGAGTCCTCCCATTGAATTTTCTCATCCAGAAAAAGAAGGATATGTTTCTGAAAGGGTAATTCAGTGGTTGCCGCATCCGGATATGATCCACCCCAGGATTGGTTCACCCTGATGGATTCTCTCGATAAGTTAAATATAACTTCCCGAGTTTTATCATACCGGGTGCGAGGTAAAGGAGGGAAAAAATAACCAATGAGCATTTTGTAATAGTCATCCCAGTATCGTAATTGCAGCCAGTGGTAACTGACATTCAATTTATTACCGATGGATTCTTTCTTTTGAAAGCCGGCAATAATCTCATAGAATAGTTCATGTACTCCCTGAAATTGGCCTATCAACCCATCTTCAGCGATATGAAAACTGATTCTCTTACCGATATCAGCACGGGTATAATCATTTTTGTCAACCGCATGCTGCTTCGGGATCATGGTGATGAACGCCCCGGTTGGTGACAGACTATCCACCCTGAACTCAAAAATGGAATGATCATTTCCGCTTGACCTGCCGTCAAGAATCTGTGTATCGTACTGATATTTTAGTATTTGCCCCTTTTGGAACTTGTACTTCATCTCGTAGCCGAAGCCCGGGCTCGCAAATGTCGAAACTGCAAGCAACATCAATACCAGCAGCCAGCGACTGGCTGAACCTGAAACCTGCAACCCGCAACCCGAAACCTTCTTCATCTTCTCTGCCTTTATTTTGGCAACATGAAAGTACGCCCATCAAATATACCCATTGGGGGCGAATGTGAGGACGGTTGTTTTGACTGAGAATTTGGTGTGTTTTAATTATCTTTGTTGCTGACCAATGGCTATTATGCAACAGAAGGACCATATTGATTTCTGGGTACAAACAGCTTTGCGTGATTGGGAGGTTGCCAATGACCTATACCTTTCAGGCAAATATATGTACAGCCTTTTCTTTGCTCACCTGACTATCGAGAAATTGTTGAAAGCTCATTGGTTAATGGAAACAGAACTTCCCATCATCACTGCATGGAATCTTGAAGCCAGATATCAGGATTATAAAGACCGGTTTTACAAAACCTGTACATCAGAGTATACCACCGCAAAACTCAAAACTGTTAATGAATTGAAAGAATGTCTGATCAAGGATTTGCTATAGAATTATCGAAGCGCTTTTTAAAGGAATTGCGGAAATTTGGGTACCAGCCCCAAAAAGCCTATTTATTCGGATCATTTGCGAAAAACAAGCAAAATGAATTCTCAGATATTGATTTGGCCGTTTGGGATTCTAATTTTTCGGGCTGCATGGCAATCGATTATGAAGGCTTTAAAACTTTGCTCATCAGGTTCCCTCGCATTGAACTGCATACCTTCAATCCTGCTGACCGCAATGATCCCTTTATTTCCGAAATCGAGAAAGAGGGAATAAATCTACTTTAGGTCCTACTGATTTCATTTGGGTATCAATCCTATGGATTAAACGGGTCAGCTTTTGAAAAGCTGACCGTATTTTATTGTTTCAGCAAATGAACTATATCCCCGAAAACATGTGCCTGAATATCGCGGTCATGCTGGGTAATCGTATCACGCCCATAAAGCATGGTCACTATATGGAGATCCGAATCAAGCATTTCGATTTCAATATTTGATCCATCGCTGTTTTTAAGCCCTTTGTATATCAACACTGCACTCACGGCATCAGCTGTAGGATCTTTTACCGACTTATAAATTTTCAACGCAGTGCCTGAAGGCAGATAATATCCTTTCTGAAGATCTTTTCGGGATATTTGTAATAAATCCATCAATTGCTGCAATGTTTCCTGTGGCCGGAAACGATAGTAATGGCCTTCTTGTTCAGCAGTCATATCTGTTGCCATATAGCCCAGCATTGGACCGGCAAATCCGATAAGGGTCAGAAGTTTATCTGAGGATACAATAATAGGATCAACCAGAAAGATATGCTTCATGCCATTTTCTCCGATTTTGCCTTTTTTTAACAGATCCAAAACCAATGGACAAGCCGCGGAAGAACCGACAAAATTGATATTCGTATAGCCTTTATCGTGGAGGGCATTGTATTCCGTCATGATTGGCTCCTGCCAGTCTTCCCATGTCGACTTTTTAAAATCTTCGTAAGTACGGCCATGACCTCCCAAAAGGACCTGCGAAATCAGAATGTTGTTTGCCTCACAATAGCTCCGAAATTCCTCCCATTCAAAAGTAGATGAAGAATACCCGTGTACCGCGATTATCACAGGAGTGTTTTTTTGAGCAGCATCAGGGTTTTCGTAAGCAACTGATACAAGATATTTTTCCGGATTGTAAAGAGATAAATCAAAAAGCTGGTCCCCGTCGAGGTCGATTTCGTTATTGATATCCGGACTTTTGGAACAGGCTGAAAAAACCACTAATAACAATATCCATAGTCTGAAAAATATGGTTAAGCCGATTTCTTTCTTCATTACTAAAATTTCTTAAAGATAACCAGATTTCACTTTTTACCATTCTATCAATGCTGTTCCTTAGCCATAGGAACACATTGGGTAGATATGGATATTGTGATGTCGGTCGCATGGATACCACCAGCGCCTACAGCAAATTTTTCCCTGCCCAGGTTGGAATGGATGGGGTAACTATGCCTACCCTGCGGGAAGTCATCCGTTATGTAAACAACAAAGCCCATAAACAGGTGGGGTTCCAGATCGAGTTTAAAACCGATCCGGAGCATCCCGACTGGACCTTCACACCGGCGGAATTTGCTGCTGCACTATACAAAATTCTGAAAGAGGAGCATATTGAACGTAATTGCGAGATCCAGTCGTTCGACTGGAGTTGCCTGTTTGAATTGCAGAAATTGAATCCCCTGATAAAGACCGCTTACCTCACCGAGTGGGACAATGAGCCGGGTACTCCATATAGTTTCTTTGATCCGGATCCGGCCATCGCGGGATTATGGACAGGAGGAGCATTGGTTAAAGATCATAATAATTCGATTCCCCAGATGATTAAAGATCTCGGTGGTGCCTGCTGGGAGCCTGAGGATGTTGAACTTACCAAGGAAACTCTGGATGAAGCCCACCGGCTTGGCCTGAAGGTGGTAGTCTGGACCTGGCCTGAGCACAGCGGTACTACTTTTGACACTGACCTAGTGTCAAAACTGATCACCTGGGGCGTGGATGGAATTATTACCGATGACCCGGGAATGCTGATCTCGATGCTGGCGGCAAGAGGCTATGTTTTGCCGAAGAGGTGGTGAAGACAGATAGGGCAGATGGCAGAAGGCAGATGGCAAAAATTAGTAATAAGAAAAAAGAAACAGAAGTAAGGTTCTAAATCGTCTGGACAAGTCTTGACTACTGCAACAAATCTTTACGACTTCAAAGATCTGATTAAGTGCGCCTTTTATCTTTTCTCTTATTACTTGGAACTAATTTTTGCCATCTGCCTTCTGCCTTCTGCCTTAATTCGCATCCTTCACACACCGTGCGGAATATAGCCTTGCCGTTTCAACGGTGAACCCTTTCAGCACCTTGCCCGACGGTTTATCAAAAGTGATCACCCAGGTGCTGTTTGATTCTCCCCCCATAGGCTTGGAGGTTGTCCAGTAATAGCCCTGTTTATCCAGTCCTGAATATACTGCTTCTTCAATCCTGGTGCCGATCCCCATTCCGCCCAGGATGGCTCCGAAATCGGATTCTCCACCCGGCATCAGAGCTTCATAAAGCCGGTCCTCAGGATAATTTGAGAAAAGTTTTTCCCAGTCGTCTTTGGTCGGCACCCTCCAGCCCGGCGGGCAGAGACCCCCTACGTAACCTTTCAGGTACAGGTTACCATAAATAAAGTAAGGCTCCCATTGGTTATTGTAATAAAACTGTTTGACTGCGGAAGTATCATGGAGACACATATTTCTTGTGAACCACCACTGATCGCCAATCAATACGGTCCCGTAAGTCTGGGGAGGATCACCCCGGTTATCACTGTACAAACCAGTAAGGTTGGTACCATTGGAAACATGTATCACCCTGGATAAGGTATCCGTTTCCCCCAACGGATCACGCACCTGCAGCAATGCCCTGAAAACACCGGTCGATTTAAAGCGATACATCGTCACTACATCACCAATATAATCCGTATCCCAGGTGCCATCGCCGTTAAAGTCCCACCGGTAAGTGCACTCCGATGGGGAGGATTCATTATCGCGGGTGGACCAGCAATCGAACCTGAAATCCGTTCCCAGGTTCCCGGTTAATGTGCTGACGGCAAATGAGGCACGTGGTGGTTTATTGCGGTGGAAAACACGCATCAAAGTAACCGTATCATTCATCAAACCGCGATCGCTTCTTACCTGGAGACGAACAAAATGAAGAAACTCCGTTTTGAAAACATGAATGGTCCGGGGATCATTAAGCCAGCCTGTATCGTAAACACGGTCATTGTCCCAGTCCCATCGGTATTGTAAAGGTTTATCAGGAAAATCCTGATCAATAGAGGCAGAGGCATCCATGGTGATTTCCGTATTGTCGGTGACAGAATCCGGAATACACCGAAAAGTGGCTACGAGCTTCGGATCTTCCAGGGAGACATTCACTGCAGCAATCTGTGTACTGATCAGGCCTGACGGATCCCTGACCTGAAGCCTGGTTTCATAATAACCGATTTCAGGATAGCGGTGATGAATTTTTGCCGAATCGCCGAATGTGGTTTCCCATACCCCATCGTTTTCAAAATCCCACCTGAATTTGAGCTGGTTGAGTGAATCCTCGTCATCGCGGGTAAAAGAGGCATCAAAGATAAAGTTGGTGAAAATGTGTCCGATTTTTTGCGATAAGCGGAGTACGGGTTTCGGCGGGGAATAACCCCTGATAACTGGCAGAGTAAAACTCATTGTATCAGTGCCTCCAAG
>CAIXHD010000616.1 GCA_903919065.1 uncultured Bacteroidota bacterium | reverse complement strand
GAAAAGCTTACTTTCCAGGGCATCTTTCATATGCTCTTTCGGATATTCTACAGACAAGGCTTCATCCAGGGATTTTTTCAGGATTACCCGATGTGCATTTCTATCGACAGGGGTATCCTTCGAACCATCTGGTATCCAGATATTCATTATACAGGGTGTGCCAAGCTGCCGGCCAATCTCTGCAGAAATTTTGCGGCATTTTTTCAGATGATCCACCCAGAATTTTCGGATATCTTCATTTTTAGAGGATAATGTAAAGCCAGCTTCAGCTTTGGGGTGAGAAAAAAATGAAGGATTAAAATCCATTCCCAGGCCGAGCTTTTTGCACCAATCGATCCAAGATTGAAAATGTTCCGGTTCAATCTGGTCACGATCAACGAATTTTCCCTGAAAATCTCCATAAAGAGCGTGGAGGTTTAACCTGTATTTGCCAGGCAATAATGTTATGACCTTCTCGAGATCACTCCTCAATTCATTAATGTTTCTGGCTTTGCCAGGATAATTACCGGTTGCTTGAATTCCACCTCCTGAAAGCGCTGCATCGGGCACTTCAAATCCGCCAACGTCATCACCCTGCCAGCAGTGCAAAGAAACTGTAACATCATCCATCTTTTGAATGGCAATATCAGTGTCAATACCTATTATAGCATATTGCTCTCTGGCAATTGCATAAGCCTTTTCTGTCAATTCTTTCCTATTCATAATCATCTCCCTAACTTTTATAATTACCAATTCCAACAATAAACACTGACGCAATCATCACTATAATACCAATGACAAAAGTGCGGATAGTCCGTGGTGACACTGCTTTCCACTCTTTCCGGTATAATCCCCACATGTTGGCTGTAAGGATGATCGTTGACATATGCAGAATCCAGGAACTTGCTCCATTGCCCAGCTTACTTTCGCCCATTCCGTAAAAGAAAAATTGTGCGAACCACATGGTACCGGCCAAAGCAGAAAAAATGTAGTTTTTCAGCAATGGCGTTTTCTTATCCGTAAAGTTTCCGTAGTTTTTATTTTTCAGCGACAATATAGTGGTCCACACAAGGTTTGTGGTAAGTCCGCCCCAAAGCAGAACCACATAGGTTACGTTATTCTGAAACAATGGATTAAATCCGGCTGTTACTGCCGCATGAGCCATTGGTTTACCTGCCTCAATTCCAAAATTAAAAAAGGAGCTCAATACCCCTGAAACAATAGCAATGATCAAACCTTTAACAATGCTGAATTCCTGATCGGCAGGACGTGAACCGTTACCGGAAATCTCCTTTTCCTTCATCATACCTGACTTTCCGAGAATCGTAATACCAGTCAGGCAAATAACAACCCCTATCAGTACCAGCTGGCCACCCGTATGACTAAGCATATCGGTAAAAGATATCTTACCCGGAGTAGGATTGATGCTGTAATAGATTGAAGGAACCAATGCTCCGAATGCTGAACATAAACCAAGAGTTATTGAATTCCCCAGCGACATACCCAGGTACCTCACACCCAATCCGTAGGTTAAGCCTCCTACTCCCCAAAGTAATCCCATCATGATAGTGATGGCAATAATGTTACCTGAAGTAGCTGAAATGATCTCGGCAAAACCCGGAACAGTGAGCCAGGCAGCAATCGGTGGAACTATCAGCCAGGAAAATAATCCCCCGACAATCCAGTAACTCTCCCAGGCCCATCCCTTGACTTTGTTGTAAGGCATGTAAAAACTTCCGGAAGCAAATCCTCCGATGGAATGAAAAATAACCCCAAGCAGTGCATTCATAAATTTGATATTTTTGACATAAGATTACATTGAGCAACTTTCAAACATATTGTTTTATAGTAACTATATCAATACATATATTGAATCTAAATTTGCACTTTTTGACACACGATGGAAGATTTTTTCAAATATCTGGCAACAAGCGAAGAAGATATAGAATGGGGACTTTTCCTGAATTCCACTGGTACGCTTCATGTCCCCGCCGGAACCTCTTATCCGTCTGAAAGGCATCCGGCAGGCTACTTCTATACCTGGGACGAAGGCCGCCGGCTCAGTGAATATCAGATAAATTATATTATCGACGGAGAAGGAATATACGAAAACGAATCAGGCCAGTTTAAGGTTGTATCCGGATCCATGATGGTAACATTTCCTGGTGCATGGCACAGATATATGCCCACCAGAACGACGGGATGGACTGAAATGTATATCGGATTCAATGGAACGATGGCCCAGAAAATCATGTCGCATCCACAATTCTCAGAATCTCAGCCGGTAATTCAAATAGGAAACAAAGAAGATATTCTCGACACCTACCTTAAAATTATGGATCTTGTAAAAACAGAGCAACCTGGATTTCAATTAATTGCATCTGGATTGATTCTGAAGATACTGGGTAGCATTGTTGCTTTTGAAAAGCAGAAAGGCTTTGTCGGAAAACCTATTGCGGCTGCCATTGAAGAAGCCTGCTTCGTTATGAGGAGGGATATCATTAAAAATCTGGACTTTGAACTTTTTGCCTCTCATCACCATATAAGTTATTCATATTTCAGGCGGATGTTTAAAAAATATACCGGCGTTTCACCTCTTCAATATCAACTACAGCTTAAGACAATCCTTGCCAGAGAGATGCTGGCAACCTCAGGAAAAAGCATCAAGGAAATCAGTTATGACCTTGGCTTTGAGTCTATCCACTATTTTAGTCGTATGTTTAAGGAAAAGGTCGGAATCTCACCTTCTGCATTCGCGAAGAGGCAATAAGAAGGGTTTCAGGTATCGGGTGTCAGGTGTCAGGTATGGGGTATCGGGTATCGGGTGTCAGGTATCGGGTTTCGGGATAATCAATTTATCTGCAACTTATTATGATGTATTTGTAACTTAAGTTACTATTTTTCGACTTTACTAAGGAGTCTTTTGGGTTTATCTTATAATTTCGTGGGATAATTGACTAATAGAAAATGCTATGAAAAAACTATTACTTCTGGTAATAACATGCTTGACAGGTTTGACCTTAATGAGCCAGACACATCGGTTAAAAGGTAACGGTCAAATATTCTGGGAAGAGCATTTTAATTGGGAAAACCAGGCTGATCCCAAAGGTTGGACCGCCCCGGCAGGTTGGATTATTGAAGATAATTCCACTGATGACAACGGATTCACCTGGACCTGGACCAAGGATAGCATGCAGGGACCGTTTGCTCATCGCGATGGCGGTTATATTCTGAATTCCGAAACTCGCGATAACGGGTTCCTTGCCATCGATCTGGATAAGCTGAATGCTGGAAGAGCCTATACAGATATGCTCTATACAAATAGTTCAATCATTTTGCCAAAAATGAATTTCAGTACACACCCTTCTGTAATCATCAGCCTGCAGCAAATGTTTAAGTATTTCAATACTCCTCGTATGGTGATTGAAGTTTCGAACGATAATGGCCGGCACTGGGCCGAGTTCGATTTGAAAATGGGAACTGCCCGCGGAATTAATACTCAAAATCTGCCCAATAATAAGGTAGCCTATTTTTCTGCAAATATTTCAGACGTGGCAGCCAGCCAATCTGACGTAACCATAAAACTCACCTGGTCGGGATCAATGCTGTATTTCTGGATGCTGGACGATCTAACCTTTCAAGAGGGTTGGGACAACGATCTGAAAATGAACTTTTCAGATGTGCAGCTGGTCGACAACAATCCTGATGCCGCTGCTGGATTCCTATACATGATGCCAAAGACACAGATCCTTCCAATTGGATTATTCGAGGGTAGTGTTATCAATTATGGGGAAGTTGAGCAAACGAAAGTTCACCTCGAAGCTGAAATTAAGAAAAACGGCGTTTCCCAGTTTAAGGAGGTATCCAACTCAATACCTTATCTGTTTTATGGTGATCCTGCCGATACTCTGTTTATTACCAAATCATACACTCCAATGGATTTTGGGCATTACGAGTTGTCAATATCGATGAAATCTGATGAGACGGACCAAAACGCTGAAAACAATGTAAAATCCTTCTATTTCCATGTTACCGATAGTGTATTCGCCAGAACACCGGATATTAGTGAGGCCGATGAAAGTCCATGGAGGGATTATTATCAGGAAACCCATGAAGGTGACCTGATGGGTGCTGAGTTTGATCCTGTGACGGATTGCCAGGCAAACTCCATAACAGCATACATATCCAAGGCTAATATAGGTGCTGATTTCCGTTTTGTCCTGATGGAAATAGTTTCCGCAGAAGGTACTCAGCCCGAAGTGAAGGAATTGCTGGTTTCAGATATGATGACTGTTGATTCGGCCTTGCTTAAAAAAGGCTGGGTAACATTGCCCCTGGCATTGGATGGCCAGGGAGAGAAAATGAAGGCAGGGAAAAAGTACATGGCAGCTGTTCAATTCTGGACATACATAACCACTGAAAACCTTATCAACAGAAAGAATGCCTTCTGGATCGGCAGTACAAAAACCTATCCTGACTCCTATGATAAACAGTGGACTTATATGGGTTATGAAGCGTTTTGGCGGAAGGGGTCGAATTTCAATAAAATGATTCGTCTGAATATCAATAACCACGAAAATCTTATTGATCAGATTCAGGAATCTGCCTTGCAGGTTTCACTTAGCCAGAACTATCCAAATCCATTCTCCCAGGAAACCAGGATTGATTACAGTCTCGCTGAGGCAACCTCCGTAACATTCGAAATAAGGGATATTTCCGGAAAATTAATCAGTCAGTCAGATCAGGGAACCCGACAGGCGGGGAGGCAAAGTTTAATACTTTCAAATGCAGGGATGGAAGCTGGATTCTATTTTTACACCATCAGAGCAGGAAAGTCCAGCATAACAAAGAAAATGATGGTGACAAAATAGTTACAACAGCTACAGCAGTGACTATCTTTGCAGACTAATTCTTTATTATGCATATTAAAACAGCAATGACCGACCACCCTATCCTTGACCTTTTGCGGAACCGGTGGAGCCCAAGGAGTTTTTCAAACGCAACTATTTCCAGTGAGGATATAAATATTCTTCTGGAAGCTGCCATATGGTCGTTCAGCGGAGGAAATCTTCAACCTTGGTTTTATATCTATGCACACCGTGGGACAGAAGGATTTGAGAATATCCTGAATAACCTTTCTGGCGGGAATCAGGGTTGGGCAAAACATGCAGCAGTTCTTATGGTCTCCCTGGCAAAAAAAGAACGTGATCCGGGCAAACCGAATCTCTGGTCGAAGCATGATTTGGGTGCAGCTAATATGCAAATGGTGTTGCAAGCTCTGTCCATGAATATTTACGGCCATTTTATGGGTGGATTCAACTCTGCGGGGATGGCCGAAACGTTGAATATCGATACAACAGTTTATGAACCGATTGCCTGCATTGCTTTAGGATATCTTGGAGATCCGGAACAATTGGAGGAGACTTTAAAAATCCGAGAGACGGAACCAAGAAAACGAAAAAAGATAGATGAGATTTCCAAGCTTATCTGAATGGAGAAATCTATATGAATAATGATTTGTCTATGATCTATGAGGCCCGGCAAAGCCTCGAAGGGGTCGTCATACGGACACCACTTGATTATCTGGAAAATTTTTCCCGAACCCTCGATGGCCATCTTTTCGTCAAACGCGAAGACCTGCAGGCAGTTCGTTCCTATAAACTTCGTGGTGCTTATGTAAAAATTGCCGGACTTCCCGAAGAAGTACGCTCGCGTGGAGTAATTTGTGCAAGTGCCGGAAACCATGCCCAGGGAGTTGCCTTTGCCTGCAATAAGCTGAATACAGCATGCCGTATTTATATGCCTGTCACCACTCCCAGCCAGAAACTTAAGCAGGTAAACTTTTTCGGTAATGAACAAGCGGAGATAATCCTGATTGGCGACACCTATGACGAGGCATACCGAGCTGCTATTCTGGATTCTGAAACATCCGGACAGGCTTTCATTCATCCATTTGATGATCAGTCTGTGATTAACGGACAGGCAACTGTGGCAATGGAAATTCTAAGCCAGGCAACATCCCCGTTTGACTACATATTAGTACCAATTGGCGGTGGTGGACTTGCTGCAGGCACAGCTACCGTATTTAAGGCCCTTTCCCCGAATACGCGTCTGATTGGTGTCGAGCCGGAAGGAGCCCCTTCGATGAAAGCTGCTTTTACTGCCGGTAAGCCAGTATTGCTTGATTCCATTGATTCCTTTACTGATGGAGCTGCGGTAAAACAGGTTGGCAATCTCACCTACTCCATTTGTAAAGATTTGCTCGACGATATCATCACCGTCCCTGAAGGATTAATTTGCGAAACTATCCTTCGGCTTTATAACGAGAATGCAATAGTAGCTGAACCTGCAGGTGCGCTAGCCCTGGCCGGAGCTGTTCTGATGAAATCAAAACTTTGGGGAATGACAACAGCGGTGGTCATTTCCGGAGGCAATAATGATATCACCCGATTCCCGGAAATCAAGGAGAAGGCACTGCTTTATGCCAATCTTAAACATTATTTTATTGTCCGTTTTCCTCAACGCCCCGGAGCCTTGAAACAATTTGTTCAAGATGTTCTCGGACCAGATGATGATATAGTCCATTTTGAATATTCCAAGAAAACTTCACGCGAAAACGGGCCTGCACTCATTGGGATTGTTTTAAAACGAAGTTCCGATTTTGAGCCACTGGTCAAAAGGATGAAGGAAAAGAATTTTCCTGCTGAATATGTTAATGACCGAGTGGAATTGATGCAATTCCTCATCTGAAAAATCACTATTTTAACCGATTATTTAATTTAGACCTATGAAATTCTCATCCCCGATCCGGTTGGTCCTATACATGTCTGTGGTGATACTATTCTTCATCACCGGAGCCTACCTCGTTCTGTCTTTTGCAAAAGTTACCGAGTTTAACTGGAAGTTCCTTGCCTGGTTTTCAGTGATAGATTTCGCGTTTATCTTTTTCTTCTTGCGGGGAGTGATACGCAACTATCTGATTGATAAAATAAAACTTATCTACAAAACCATTCATAATCTGAAACTGACTAAAGAGGAAAAAAGAAATAAGAAGTTCGATATGTCGGCTGAAGTGATTAGTAATGTTGAACAGGAAGTTAAGGATTGGGCAGAAAGCAAGAGATCGGAAATTGAGCAACTCAGAAAACTTGAAGCTTATCGGAGAGAATTTCTGGAAAATGTTTCACATGAACTAAGAACTCCGCTTTTCAATATTCAAGGGTATGTTTCAGCATTAAACGCCGGAGCCATTGATGACCCGACAATTAACAAAAGTTACCTTGAAAAGACAGAGGCAAATATCGATAGGATGATCGAAATGATTGAAGATCTGGAAGTTATTTCCAGACTTGAAAGCGGCGAAATGCAACTTGATGAATCTCATTTTGATCTTTACTCCTTGTGTAAGGAAGTTTATCATCATCTGGAAGACAATGCGAAAGAAAAAAATATCACATTGAAATTCGGAGCTGAAACCAATATTGGACTGTTTGTTTATGCTGACCGGGAAAAAATAAGACAGGTTTTGGTCAACCTGGTTAACAATTCCATCAAATACGGAATCGATAATGGCCGGACCAAGATCAGTATATATGATATGGTGGAAAACTTTTTAGTTGAGATTTCCGACAACGGAATTGGAATCGAAGAGAGGCATCTTCCAAGACTGTTTGAGCGCTTCTATCGTGTCGACAGAAGCCGCACCAGGACAGAAGGAGGGACTGGTCTGGGCCTAGCAATTGTTAAGCATATCGTTGAGGCTCATGGACAAACAATCAACGTTCGCAGCACCCAGGGCTTAGGGTCAACCTTCTCTTTTACGGTTAAGAAGGCGTAAACCGGTTGTTTTTCTTATCTTTGTGCCCGAAAAATAATCACTATGCCTTTAAACAAGTTAAGAAATATCGGTATCGCTGCTCACATCGATGCTGGAAAGACTACTGTAAGTGAGCGAATCCTCTTCTATACCGGAATAAATCGTAAAATCGGTGAGGTTCATGATGGTGCCGCCACAATGGACTTCATGAAACAGGAACAAGAGCGCGGAATTACAATTGCCTCAGCTGCTATTTCAGCTGTTTGGAAAGGATATCAGGTTAACCTGATCGACACCCCCGGACACGTGGATTTTACAGTTGAAGTTGAACGTTCGCTTCGCGTAATCGATGGTATGATCGCGGTATTCTGCGCTGTTGGTGGCGTTGAGCCTCAGAGCGAAACCGTATGGAATCAGGCCGACCGGTATAAAGTACCCAGAATCGGTTTTATTAATAAAATGGATCGTACCGGTGCTGATTTTGCTGAAGTGGTAGCTCAAATGAATACCAACCTGGATGCAAATGCAATACCATTCCATATTCCGATCGGCGTGGAAGAAAGCTTTGAAGGAATTATCGATATTCTAGAACGTAAAGCTTATGCCTTCTCAGATTTTGACAGAATAGAAATCGCAATTCCTGATGAGTATCTTGAACGTTGCGACGAAGCCAGAGCTTTTCTTGTTGAAAAACTGGCCGATTACAATGACGACCTTATGAACCTCTTCCTGGAAGATCAGGATATCAGCACCGAATTACTCAAGGCTGCAGCACGTGATGCAACCATTAAACTGCTGATTACTCCTGTTTTCTGTGGTGCCGCATATAAAAATAAAGGTGTTCAGCTATTGCTCGATGCAGTTATTGATTACCTCCCCTCACCTATTGATAAGGGCGCTGTTATTGGTACCGATATCGATGATATTGAAAAAGCACATACCCGCTGCCCATCAGCAAAAGAACCTTTCGCTGCTCTGGCTTTCAAATTGATTACTGATCCATTTGTCGGTCAGCAAACCTTTATCCGGATATATTCAGGAAAATTAACTTCCGGTATGGCTATTCTGAATTCAACTAAAGGAAAATCTGAAAGGATTGGCCGGGTGATGAGAATTCATGCCAAAGACCGCGAAGAAATTCATGAAGCCGGCCCGGGTGAAATTGTCGCTCTGATTGGTATGAAAATCACAAAAACAGGTGATACACTTTGCGATCCTGCACATCCTATCTGTCTTGAAAATATTACCATTCCACCTGCCGTAATTGAACTTAAAGTTACTCCTCCTACCCAGAAAGAACAACAAAAAATGGGCGAGGCACTGAAGAAAATGGCCAATGAGGATCCATCCTTCAATGTCAGAGTTGACGAAGAGACCAATGAAACTATTATTGCCGGAATGGGTGAACTTCACCTCGAAATTATTGTTGACCGTGTGAAACATGAATTTGGTGTGGAAATTGAGATTGGCGAACCCGCTGTCGCTTTCCGTGAAACCATTCATGAAGAGGTCGAAAGCAACTATAAACATTCAAAACAAACTGGTGGTAAAGGTCAGTTTGCACATGTTGTCATGCGCATTGAACCCAATCCTGGCAAAGGATTTGAATTTGTTGATAAAATCAAGGGTGGAGCAATTCCAACTGAATATATTCCTTCTGTTAGGAAAGGTATCGAAAAAACTCTCGAAAAAGGCATCATCGCCGGATTTCCTGTTGTTGATGTTAAAGTTGTTCTCCTCGATGGCGGCTTCCATCCGGTTGATTCAAGTGACATGGCTTTCCAGACTTGTGCCTCCATTGGATTTAAAAACGGATTTATGAAGGCCAATCCTGTCCTTCTCGAACCGGTAATGAATATCGAAGTAAACACTCCTGATGATTATATCGGTGAAATCGTTGGAAACCTAAACCGTCGCCGTGGTAAAATAGAGTCAATGCGTCGTCATCGCAAAGGTTCGCAGAAAGTCAACGGACGTGTTCCCCTTCAGGAAATGTTTGGCTATGCCACTGCCCTGAGAAATCTTTCCAGTGGCCGTGCAAGTTATTCCATGGAGTTCTACCAGTATATGCCTGTTCCTCCATCTATGCAGACTGAACAACTGGAGAAAATCAGGAAGAACAAGGAGAAGTAACATAACTATTATTAATCAAACGGGTTTTTCTATCTTTCGGTGGATTGACCCGTTTTTTTATGCTCAGGATTTTAACAGTTTTCTCTTTACTTGTTTTGCTCTTCCAATGTTCATCGAACAGCACTTTCCCACAAGATAAATCATTGATTTATAGCGAATACAATAAAGGAATGTTTAGTTCTGCTTCAATGCTTATTGAGAAATCGCTGAAGACGCCAGGTCTTGGTAAGGATCAGAAAGAATGGTTGATGATTCGTCAGGCTATGATTGATCGTACCCGCCTGGATTTTTCGAAATCGGAAGAACAGGTCAAATCTCAACTTCAGAAATACTTTAAAACCATTCCGGACACCCTCTTGAAAAGTTGGGAAAGTACCGGCCAACTTGAAATGCGAAGGATAGATGGTGTCAAACGGTATTTTAACTATGCTGTTTCAAATTTATTCAGATTGGATACCGTAGCTGCCAAAATCCGCCAGGATCAAATTGGCATTCAAAAAGATCCACTGGACTCCATTTGCATTGAAAATACAAGAGAAATAGTTGTAAACGGCAAACCCGGTGCGACTGCAGCAACACGCACGATAACCATTGAATATTCGATTTCTGTGGATACTGATGTTGTTCCGCCTGGTGAGGAACTGAGCTGCTGGATGCCTTTCCCAAAAGAATCCTTGCCACGGCAGCAAAATGTAAAATTACTGTCGTCAATCCCTCAGGATGCCCGTCGTTCTGCGCAAAGGAATGCCCATTCATCACTCTTTGCAGTTAAGAAAGCAATAGCCGGAATCCCAACCATTTTTTCTTACACGGCTACCTTCGATATTTCTGGTCAATGGTTTGAATCAAAGAATTTTGACCCTGTGCGATCCGTTGAAATTTCTGACAAGCCTGACCAATACACAAATGAGGAGCTCCCTCATCTGGCATTCACTCCCTCGGTTAAACATCTGGCCGACAGCCTTTCAGCTGGCGAATCTGATCCATTTATACTTCTAAAAAGATTCTATTACTGGATAGATCAGAATATACCCTGGGCTTCGGCGCTCGAATATTCAACCTTTGAGTGCATTCCGGACTATGTGCTCAGCCAGAGACATGGGGATTGCGGAATGAAAACATTTCTGCTGATGTCCTTGGCACGATATAAAGGAATACCCGCCCGATGGCAGAGCGGCTGGATGCTCCATCCCGGTGAAGAAAACCTTCACGATTGGTGTGAACTATGGTTTCCCTCAACCGGCTGGATCCCCGTTGACATGTCGTTTGGATTACAAAATACTGAAGATCTGATACTTAAAGAATTCTATATGACCGGCATCGATTCCTACAGGATGATCGTCAATGATGGCTTCGCACAGGAATTCGATCCGCCAAAGAATTATTTCAGATCTGAGCCATTTGATTTTCAAAGAGGTGAAGTCGAATGGGCTAAAGGAAACCTCTACTTTAACCAATGGGATTATAATTTAAAAGTTTTATCAATTGAAAAAAAGAATTAGCTGGCCTTGGATTTTAATAACAATCCTGGGATTCGCAGTATCGTGCCAGCCGGCACAAAATGATCTGGAACTATCTAAATTTCTTATCGATTCTATCCAGAGCCAAACGATTGCAGATAGCCGTGTAGAGGTATTTTCAATTAAACCTTCCTATTCTGATAACAGCATTTTATTGAAAGGTAAAACCACAAATCCGGAAGCTATTGCCAAACTCCTTGCACAACTCAAACTTCAACATGTCGAATTCATCGACAGTATAATCAGCCTGCCTGATCAGGCATTGCAGGGAAAAGTCTGGGGATTGGTGACAGTTTCTGTAGCCAACCTTCGCTCCACAGCGGCTCATTCCGGTGAATTGGCCACCCAGGCAATAATGGGAACTCCGGTAAGGGTGCTGCAAGAAGAGAATGGATGGTTTCTGATACAGACTCCGGATAAATATATAGCCTGGACAACTAAGGCGAGTATAGCACAGGTAACTCAAAATCAATTGAATGACTGGAAATCGTCAGCCAGAGTTATTTACCTGACTGATAGTGGGTTCCTGTTGGATTCTCCCGATATCAGGGGAAATCATGTATCGGATGTTGTTTTCGGTGCCATACTGCAGGTTGAAAGCAAAACAATGGCAAACAGCCAATTCATCCCGGTGATATTGCCAGATGGCCGTAAAGGGTTTATCAGCAAGGCTGATTGCAGCGATTTCAAAATATGGAGCGAACAAGTGACCCCTGATACCACTAAGATGGTTAAAACCGCATTTTATTCAATGGGCAGGCCATATCTTTGGGGTGGAACTTCGACGAAGGGATTTGACTGCAGCGGATTTACAAAAACCATTTATATGTCCGGAGGACTTATCCTGTCGCGTGATGCCTCGCAACAGGTGTTGCAGGGAACTGAAGTAGCAGCAAATGGTAGTTGGAATGAGTTAAAGTCTGGTGACCTTTTATTCGTTGGTAGAGCGGCCACTGCGGAATTACCGGAGAGGATCACCCATGTGTGCATGTACATTGGTGATTCTGAATTTATCCACTGCTCAGGCCTGGGAACCGTCGGGGTGAACAGTCTTGACTCAACCCGTCAAAACTCAATGCCTAAGTCCTACAAAATAGTCCATGCCAAAAGGATGATTGGCTCGGCAAATTCACCGGTTACTTTCAAATCCCATCCCTGGTATAATTAGTAAGATGAAAACTTCAAGAAGAAACTTCATTGCTTTGTCAGCTATAGCAGCTGCAGGTCTGTCAGCCGGTAAAGGAATTGCTGCGGGTAAGTTCACAAGCGGGACGATGCCGGGAGATAAGCTCAAGCTCTTTTTTGAACCTTACAATCTGGCGCTTACGCATGTTTTTACTCTTGCCGGTTCATCACGCACAAGCACCCCGGTGATGCTGACACGGATTGAATATCAAGGAGTAACCGGCTATGGTGAAGCATCGATGCCTCCTTATCTTGGAGAATCACAGGAATCGGCATCGCGATTCCTTTCCAAAGTTGATCTGACACAATTTTCTGATCCTTTCAGGATTGAGGACATTCTTGACTATGTGGATAAAATTGATGAGGGAAACCGGGCTGCAAAGGCCTCTGTGGACATTGCTCTGCACGATCTTGTCGGGAAAATGCTTGGACAACCTTGGTTCAGGCTTTGGGGATTGAATCCGGAACTCACCCCGAATACTTCTTTTACCATTGGAATCGATACCCCAGAGGTTGTTAAGCAGAAAGTCAGGGAAGCTTCAGCTTTTAAGATACTTAAAGTGAAATTGGGCAGGGAAAACGATAAGGAAATGGTGCAGACTATAAGGTCAGCAACTCAAGTACCATTGGCTGTTGATGTTAATCAGGGCTGGAAAGAAAAGGAAAAAGCGCTGGAAATGATTTTCTGGCTGAAAGAGATGGGCGTTGTTATGGTGGAACAACCTTTGCCCAAGGAGCAGACTGATGATATGGCCTGGCTCACTGCCCGTTCT
>CAIXHD010000615.1 GCA_903919065.1 uncultured Bacteroidota bacterium | reverse complement strand
GGCGCCTATGAAGGATGGACAGCCTGTTCTTTCAAAAGCGATCAGTGACAAGTATACCGGACGACGCGGGTATTTTTTCAAATCATTCGGAGGATTGTCGGGAAAAGGGGTTGCCGGAATTATTATGGTGGACCCCGATGGAACATCCGGTACAGTTTTCGACGAAACCAACAGCTCTCTTGCCACGGAAAAAACAAGTTATCTGGGCGCCCAGCGCAATGCGCCGGCAACAGCGCGGACATCGGTTTATCTGGTTAAACCTGATTTCCTCGACCTGGTGATGCCGGGTATGAAGAACAACCCGAAAGGCTCAGCGGATATCCTGAAGAAATACAAACCTCAGGAACTGGACGATACCTATCTCACAAGCAAAATCGAAATCCTTAAGGAAGACACATTGCTTTCCAACAACGTAATCGGTATAGTTCCCGGCACTGACGAGACGCTTCGCGATGAATACATCATTGTGGGCGGTCACCTTGATCATGTATCGCCGCAAAAGGGAATGGCCTGCAACGGCGCTGACGACAATGCCAGCGGATCGGCCGGGGTAATGGAAATCGCGAAAGCCGTTGCCAGAAACCCCTGCAAGCGCACCATGGTTTTCGTTACCTGGTCGGGCGAAGAGATGGGCCTTCTGGGATCCGCCTTTTTCCTGAAAAGCGGAATTATCCCGAAAGAGAAAATCAAATTCAACATCAACATGGATATGATCGGGCGTACCGGCAAGGGTAACGAAGCCACCCGGGCCCACTACGTTGTCTCCGACGAAAAACACATCAAAGGGATAACTTCTTTCATTGAGGATATAAATAAAGGGGTAACCGAGTTTCCCATTATTTACAACGATGATAAACACTCCCCCGGAGGCAGCGACCACATGACGTTCAATAATGCAGGCATCCCCGCATTTTTCTTCTTCTCGGGCGTCCATCCCGATCTTCACAATCCGGGCGATGATCCCGAAAAGATTGACTATCCCAAGGCAGCCAGCATTTGCAGGCTAGGGTATCTGATTGCACAACAGTTGGGGAATATGGCGGTGGTACCGAACTTTGAAGAATAGTCTTCAGTTGGCAGTCAGCAGTCTGCAGCCGGCAGTCGCCAGTCGGCAGTTGTACGACAGCGAAAAGTTCCCGCTTCCGGCCGCGCCTGCGCAGGAATGACAGAGGGTCTGTGAAGTAAGAATGTTGAGATTCGAAGACCAATTCTGAATTCTGAAATTACAGATCCAAGTGTGCACTGAGGAAGAGATAGATAATTATTACCGGTAATGGTGTTTCATATAAAAACTGAGACTTATGAAACTTTCCGCAAAGCAGATAAATGAAATTGCACAGGAACTTATTGGCGGGAGTAAGGTCTTCATTAATCGATCGGATTTGGAGATCCGGACCGTATTGGATTGGGACAATGTGTACGGCGACAATGAATTTTGGGATGCGGAATTGAAAAAAATCGAAAATGAAAAACTGGTTCGATTTTCGGGAAAAGAAATTTGAAGAATATGTCAGGGAGAATCTGGAGTCAGAAGAAATTGAATTTGATTAATCCAAAACCAATGAAATTCTTGCGTTATACGTATTTATTACATAATTTTGCACGTATTACACCAATCGCCATGGATACAAAACTCACATTAAAACTAGATAAGTTCGTCATTGACAAAGCAAAGGATTATGCTGCTTCCAATAGGAGAAGCCTTTCACGGATTATTGAAGCATATCTCAGGTCGCTGACCAGCCAGGATGAACCGGAATCAAAGGATGACATCCAAATCTCTCCGTTCGTTAAGAGCTTATCGTCTGGAGTCCACATCCCTTCAGATTTTGATTACAAGAATGAGTATTACGATCATCTATCCGACAAACATCAATGAGTAACCGACTATTTTTAGATACCAATGTCATGCTGGATTTATTAGGTGAGCGTGTCCCCTATTACGATTCGATTGCCAAAATTGCCACCCTGGCAGATAAAGGAAATATCAGCATGGTTGTATCGGCCTTATCCTACTCCACGGTCTATTATTTGTTATCAAAATTTGAAAATACAGATATTGTTAAGGAGAAATTGAGGAAGTTCATGATCATTTCGGAAATAGCCGATTTGGACCATAAGGTGATTGAAAAAGGACTCGCCTCCAATTTCACCGACTTTGAAGATTCATTACAATATCACTGTGCGTTGAAAGCGGATTGTAACATCCTGATTACCAGAAACGGCAAGGATTTTAGAAAATCCGAGATCCCGGTTATGACTGCTGACGAATATATATCCAGTATCAGGCAAACGAAATCATGATTGTGGTTAAACAGTCCCCTGTGTAATCCATTTGCCAACCACAGGCGCCTGATAATTTCTCATTTTATTAAGCAGATCGTCGATATCGTCGCTCACGATAAGCATTTGCTGGTTTGCGGCCTTCAGGAATCCACGATCCACCATCGTTTGCACCAGCACAATCATCGGATCATAAAATCCATCAATATTTAAAATGGCAATTGGCTTCTTGTGGAGCCCGAGCTGCGCCCAGGTGAGCATTTCAAAAAACTCCTCGAGGGT
>CAIXHD010000614.1 GCA_903919065.1 uncultured Bacteroidota bacterium | reverse complement strand
CCACTTTTCTTTGGCGGTATTTGCGACCGATATGATACGGATGAGCGTAAGGGCCAGGGCGCCGGTGTTCCTGATCTGTTTAAGGAGCGTACGCGAATGCTGATGGATAACTATAACCCTGTTCCTGATCCGGCAAAACCTACCATTGGCATATCCCGTGAATTATCCATCTTTTATCAGAATTTTCCTTTCTGGAGAACATTGCTGGAGGAGATGGGGCTCAACGTAGTGCTGTCCAAAGAATCCAGTAAGAAAACCCTGACAAGGTCATTGGAAATGATGACTTGTGAGACGTGCCTGCCGATAGAGATGATACATGGGCATGTAGATGATTTGCTGAATAAAGGGGTTGATTATGTTTTTCTGCCTTTTGTGGTTAATCAGAAAGGAGCTGAGGATAATCCAACCAATAACTGCAATTGTCCATGGATTCAGGCACACCCATTTATGGTAAAAGCTGCCTATAATGACTCACCGCTAAAGGATAAACTGCTGACTCCAACTTTTCACCTCCGGTATTTTGATACCGCTTTCAGGGAGGAGATACTCGAGTTTGCAAAAAGCACTTTCCATGTAGCTAAGTCAGTTATCCTGAATGCTGTAAAAAAGGCGGATGAGGCTCAAATGCGTTTTGAGCAGAAACTCGACCAGCGGGGCAGGGAAGTGCTGCGAAATCTTCCGGAAGGGAGGCAGTCCTTCGTAGTGATCGGCCGTTCCTACAATACCAGCGATCCGGCACTTAACCTTAATCTGGTGGAAAAGCTCAGAAACATGAATATTCTGGCTATTCCTATCGATTTTCTGCCACTGAAAGATGAGAATGTCTTCGATACTTATCCGATGATGTACTGGCCGAGTGGACAGAAAATCATTGCGGCTTCCAGAATCGTCGCTAAAGAGGATCGATTGAATGCTGTATACCTGGGGAATTTCCGCTGCGGTCCGGATTCATTTCTCAGGCACTATATGGCTAAGGAGATGAATGGAAAACCCTACCTGCATCTTGAGGTTGATGAGCACAGTGCCAATGCCGGTATGATCACCCGTATTGAGGCATTTATCGATAGCCTCGACGGGTATTATAAATCCAGGCGTCCGCGGATCAGCAATGAGATGAAGAAGCCGGGAAGAGTATTGCCAATTACCGAACGGACATTGTACTTTCCTTATGCCAATGATGTGGTTTGGGCATTTGTCGGAGCCTGCAGGGGCATCGGCATGAGAGCTGAATTGCTGCCGCTGCAGGATGAAACCGACCTGGCCATAGCCCGGAAATACACTAATGGCCAGGAGTGCTTTCCTTTCATATGTACTACCGGCAGTTTCCTCCGCAAGCTTATGGAGCCAGGAGTCGTTCCCGGTGAAGTGGCCTTTTTTATGCCGGGACATAACGGTCCATGCCGTTTTGGAGGTTACAATAAGCTGCAGGAGATACTATTTGAGAAACTTGGTTATGGAGAAGCAACCATTATACATCCGAGCAATGAGGATAATTATAACAGTATTGCTCCGGGAAACCCGGTAAAATGGAGGATGCTTGCCTGGAGGGGAATGGTTGCCATGGATATTCTCCATAAACTGCTGCAACAGAGGCGTCCGTATGAATTGGTTAAAGGACAGACGGATGCGGTTTATAAAAAGGCACTTGACGCCGTTGTAAATTCACTGGCTGGAGGAGGTAAAACACTGAGAGCAGTTTTGAGCCAATCTGCTCAGGAATTTATGACTATTCCTTATTCAAATGGATTACGCAAGCCCATCATTGCTGTTGTTGGCGAGATTTTCATGCGCGATAATCCATATTGCAGTGCACAAATGGTGAGGAGGCTGGAAGATTTGGGCGCCGAAACCCTGATGGCTCCGTTTGCCGAGTGGATCTCTTATTCAACCTATCGGTTTGCTCGTGACAGCAGATGGAAGAAAAATACCAAATCCCTGATACAATCAAAAATTCAGGGCGTTTTTCAGCATCGTTTTGAAGAAGAGCTCTTTGATGCGGTGCGCCACCATACCCCTATCGGACCTACTGTGAGGGTAAAGGATATGCTTGATCATTGTGACACCTATATCAATCGTGATTATGACGGAGATCCCCCTTTGTCACTGGGGTCTGCATCCATCCTCTCCGAAGGATATATCTCCGGGGTTGTTAATATTCTTCCTTTTACCTGCATGCCGGGTACACTGAATACAGCAGTCTCAGATCTGTTTAAGCGTGATCATGATTATCTTCCATGGGAGAATTTTGCTTATGACGGTCAGGAAGACTCCTCTCTGGAGAGCCGTTTGCAGGCATTCATGCATCAGGCAAATGAATATTGCATACGAAAAAAATTGAATAAGCTCGAGTTTTTTAGATAGTATTTTACGAACAGCATATTTTCGTGGATTAAAATGGTTTCATATCTTTACATTAATAGAACATTTATACTTTTATAGTGTAATCCTTGGTAAACACCTTGCCAAACCTAAATAATGTATATGAAAACAATCAAAATGCTCATGTTGGTTGTAATGGCTGGCATAATTGCAATGCCTGACCTTACGGCACAGACAAAATCAGCAGACAATTCCGGCGAATGGACTTTCAAGCCCGGGATCGGAGTGGGTCTTAAAGCCTCTACCAATGGCCTTGGTGGAGATGTAATTTATAATTTTCATAAAAGAATGGACGTGCGTCTT
>CAIXHD010000613.1 GCA_903919065.1 uncultured Bacteroidota bacterium | reverse complement strand
GTAGGCAACGGAAAAACTGTTGTTGCCAATGATATCCCGACTGCAGTAAGAATTAACTGCAAAACCTGCCATGCACACGGAGCTTTTGATTTTGCTGAAGACACGATGGCTCAGATCCTGACCACCACCACCCCTGTACCATTGGTTTATGACAACGGAACCAAAACAACAGATTACGGCAAGATCAACAATCTTTGCGCAACCTGCCACCAGATTCGCGGTGTAACCTCAGTTAACTGGACAGACAGTCTTGGAGCAGTTAAAACCTTCAACCAATTACCTTTCTTCCCGTTTAATAAAGCAGGACAGGATGATAAAGCTGAAGTTAAGTATCAGGTTGGTCAGAGCCTTTCTGTTCACGATGGTAACCAGGCTAACCTCTTCGCAGGCATGAATGCTTACGAATATGCAGGACAGACCTACACACGTACATGGAAGCATTCTGCATTTTCATGTACTGATTGCCACATGAACGAATACAATGCCACAACCAAAACTGGTGGTCACTCTTTACTGATTAACGAAGAGGCTTGTACCGCATGTCACGGTGGTGACAAAATTACTCCTGTTCAGGCTCTGATCGATGCAAAACGCATTGAAATGGCTGAATTGCTGGTTGCACGCAAAGTATTTAAGAAAACCACCAACACATCAGGTGTTGTATCTTACAGTGCAGTTCAATCTCATGACTTCTACGGAACATTGTTCCCGACAACTGAAAGCACAACCAAATTTGCAACCGCTCTTGCTTCAAACCCAACAGTTAGTCCGACTACCGGTTTGGTTATTCCAGGCAACAAAGTTACCATGGCTGTTGATAAAGATTTTGCTTTAAGAATTGGTCGCCCATGGAAATATGGCGAATTGGGTGCCGCATATAACTATGCATACATCAACAGTGAATTGTCGTTGGGCGCTCACAACCCAGTTTATGCATTACAACTTCTGCAGAAATCAATTGATTGGTTGAAAGCCAACTAATTTGAATCTTTTAAGTAAAAAAACCCGGCTGGTTCAGTCGGGTTTTTTTATTTAAAAGTAGGGGAGGACCCGCGGGTCCTCCCCTACTTTTTAAAACCTGTCAGCTCTTTTTGTATAAAGGCTATTATCTGGTTATTCTCCTCTTTTCCATTTCCCTTAATAACCATTGGTTCACCAAATGAAAAATAAACATCACGGTTGGCAGCATCGAGTGGACCAAGGTCCTTGACAAATCTTCCGTTAAGCCAAAAATCAGTTTTAAGGGCAAAAGGAATGACTTTCACGCCGGCTTTGGATGCCAGCTTGACTCCAAGAGAATTAAACTCCTCAGGCCTGAACTCGATCCGGCGTGTACTCTGCGGGAAAATTGCCACTGAACGACCTCCGGCAAGGATTTCCTGTCCTCGTGTAATAACATTAACCAAATCTTCACGCGAATTGTGCCTGCTAACTATGATAGGATCCCGCGATTTCATCACCGGACCGAAAGCCCAGCTTTTCACCAGCGCATCCTTAACCACAAAAGTCACATCCTTGATAGGTGACATCAGGAAAGGCAAAACCATTGTCTCCAGGGTGCTCATATGATTACCGATAAAAACTACCGGTCCTTCACAATTCCGGATGTTCTCCAAACCATTGACGTGAAACCGGCCTCCACAACTTTCCAGCAGTCTCATTACATTTAACGATGACCTGGCCCATTCTTCCGTTGGATATTGCCCCCGCACAGATAGCTTTCGGGCATGAAAATTTATCCTCAGAAACTTATATTTGAAAACAACCTGAAAATGAGGTAACAGATTATGAACCCGCATTTTCGGGGCATCTGCGGGAGTCTCATAATGATCCTGTATAATAAAAGGTAGGTTCACTTTTGGGGAATCTCAGGCTGTAAAAATATAATAATCAGGCTGTATTCAAAAACCTCCTGAAATCAGATTCTTTGTGTACTCGTATGCAATATGAAAAAGCTCATCAGCATATTTAGAACGCAGTATATCATAGTGATCCACACCCGGCGGCTCAATATACAGGTCGGCCAGCTTACCCGATTTTATGGTTGATTTATCTACGCTCACATGAAATACACGAGTTGCAATCTGAAGCATATTCTCCAATTGGTCAGTATCATGTATCGGACTGATATTTACAGCAATAACTTTATCGCAAATTTTTCTCACAGGTCTGATCGGCAAATTATCCAACACACCACCGTCTACATAAAGGTCATCACCCAATTTAACGGGAGAGAACAGCACGGGTATACTTGAAGAGGCCATAACAAGATCAGCCAGTGGCCCGCAGGTCATATACTCCACCCTTCCCTTGTTCAGGTTGCATACGGCCACGATAAGCGGAGTTGGTAAATCTTCCAGATTCTTATAAGGAACATGCAACTTAATCTGCTCCTTTAATCCCTCAAGCCGGATAAAACCTTTTTTTGTCACCTTAAACTTCGATATCTTCATGAAATCCTGTTCTTTCATGATATTGAAGATATCGTCAGGATCCATACCGGCAGCAAGAAATACACCAGCTATGGC
>CAIXHD010000612.1 GCA_903919065.1 uncultured Bacteroidota bacterium | reverse complement strand
TACAACCACCGGAACCATAACCACCATATCCGTATGTTCCGGTCTGTTTTCCCCGGAGTACACAAATGGATTGAACAAGTCCACCGGATCATCGGTCCGGAACGATTCTCATACCTGTTACAACGAACCGAGAGTTACCTGTTACTGAACGTCGTCTGTCGGGAATTTCACGACCTGTATCCGGCCGCTCCGGTTTTTACCATCCACGACGCCGTGTTAACGGATGAAGAACACCACCGGGAACTAATCCGGTTGGTCCAGGAACGTTTAAAGGAAATAACAGGTATACCGGTAGGTGTGAAGACGAAAATGTCTGAAATCGACCCGGAATTGAAACCGGTGGATGTTGACAGGGTATGGAAAGATATCAGTGGTATTACAACCGGGGAAAAATTCGTTCAGGTGTCCGCCGAGGTGTTCAGTTCCAATGTTGAACGGGGTTCGGAATTCCTGAAACATCCGGAAAAATTTCAAAAAATTTCACCGACGGTATTGACCCCCATACAGGGACTCGGAACCCGGCCGGTAGGGAGGGAGGATACAAGTGAAAATTTTATCCCGTAGACCTCCGGCGGGGGTACTTTTCCAGTTTTGATGATAGGTGAACAGTTTTTCGACCTGTCTCTTGGTGAATTTGCCAGGAACCCTACATTACGCATCATTACTGGGTTTCGGGTACTTGATTACCAATTTTCTTTTGTGTATATTTTTTAAAAGGATGAAAAATTTTAAAAACAAATAATATGAACGATTCAAATTTTATGGATATCCTGATGCTGGAGGGATACATCCATTTCAGTAAGTCCAGTATCTACAAGATGGTCGAACAGGGTAAAATACCCTATGTGAAAGTGAATAACCGACTTCGATTTTTCAGAGACGATATCGATGTCTGGATGTTGAACAATGGTCGGATGTACCATTTACCCAAATTACCAAATCTTGATTAGGAGGTAGGCGTATGTCGACATTTACAATAACATTGGATAAACGGGTTCAATTGAAGGATGGTAGGTATAATCTAACCGTTCGTGTGGTGGATGGGAAACAGGTTCAATACCTGAACCTCGAAAAACTGACACAGGATCAGTATAATATGGTATTCGTGGATAAATCACTCGACCCGGAGTGTCAGGAGTTCCGAAAAAAGTGTAATGGGTACATCAGTAAGTGTGAACGGATTTATTCACAGATGGGTGTTTATGACCGTAAGGAGTTCAAACGGTTGTTCTTTCTGAAAGACGATGAACAACCATCACCGACACATAACCTGTCGGTTGTTGAAATGTTCGAGAGGTACGCCGCCGTGAATGACCTGAAGTTGAAAACCAAACAACATTACCGGATGGTGGGTCGGATATTGAATACTTTCCAACCGGGGTTGAAGATTACGGAAATCACACCTGATTTTCTGAAGAAATTCGAAAGTTTCAAACGGGATGCCGGATGTTCACTGGCGACGGTGAACTCTTATAACCGTGACCTCCGTAGTTTAATCCGGTATTACACATTTGAAGATAAAATAATACCCCAGTCGTATTCCTACCCGTATGGTCGTGGCCGGTATGTCATCGGTAGTTATTTCCCGAAGAAACTGGTGCCGGGTCGGGATGAAATTCAAAAGGTGTTGGAGTTTAAGGATATCGATAACAAGGATTTGGAATACGCCCGTGACATCTGGGCGTTGTTATACAACCTGAACGGGATGAACATAGGAGACCTGTTATGGATGAAGAAATCGGATACCAAGGGGAAGTACATCCTCTATCAACGCCGGAAGACCCTGACGACCCGAAAGAACAACATCACCCCGATAACCGTACCGGTGACCCCTGATATTGAAAATCTGATTAAACGGGTTGAAAATAAGGATAGTGAATACCTGTTGGGTCTGGTTCAGGATGACTATGATGAACAGAGGTATGAGAACAAACTACGGAAGATACGGAAGAAGTTGAACGGGAATCTAACCATCATCAGTGAACGGTTGAACCTGTCCGTTCCTCTTAAATTGGAAACCGCCAGAGATTGTTACGCCTCGACCCTGTTACGGGAGGGTATCTCCAAAGACGATATCTCCGTTATGCTGGGTCATTCGAATTCTGTGGTCACGGAACACTATCTGTCGGGGATCGATTTGGAGAAAACCTTTGGTATTAACTCGGTGCTGGTGAAGAAACCGGCTGCCGGATCGGAGAAGAAATTCACCGGGGGAATCAAACGGAAAAACCTCAGGAAAAACGCCAGGTTCCACGCCAGACATAAGGATAAACAGGGATAATGGAGGATAAATCAAGTGAATACCACCATTTTGAATACCTTAAATATCAATCATTTATGTAAATTATTATCCCCCAGGTAGTTACCTGTTAATCAGAGGGTCCAAGGTTCAAGTCCTTGATGGAGCGCAAAGAAAATGAAACACTTACCTCATCAAACGGGTAAGTGTTTTTTCGTTTATGCCAGGAAGGCGCCTGATGGATTGAATAATTGATGGAATGGCGGTAAGTCAAGACGGTTATCTGAACAAGTCAGAATGAGTTCCCGTGCGGATGAGCGTAATCAGCTTGATGGTTTTGTTTTTTGAGTATATAAGTAACCAATCCGGAGAAATATGGCACTCATTTAACCCCTTGAAAGTCCCTGTCAATGAATGATCCTTGTATTGTTCCGGCAGCTTCTCACCCGATATCAGAATTTTGATGACCTGATTCAACTTTTCTTCGTCAAGGCTTCGCTTCCTCGAAAGTTTCAGGTCTCGGAGATATTGTTTGGTGAATTCCAGGGAGTACATACTATTTCACTTTGTTGAGGTAATCATCAAAATCGGTGCATTTTATGGTCTTTCCATCCTCCGCATCCCGAATTGCTTTCAGGGTAGTATCTTTCGGAATATGCGATGATGCCTTTTTACTTTCGATGATTTCACCAACACCCATTTCACGGATCAAATCAAGGATGATGCGTCCTTTCTTTGTTTTTTCGTTGATTACAATGGTTGTCATACCGGTTATATTTTCGGTAAAGTTATGAAAAAGATAGTGGTTGGTATTTAGGGCATCAAACGGGGAGGAGTTTTTTTGTTGTATTGAAGAATCTGGGATTTTGAACAGAATGAATTATTTGTTAATGTCCAACCTGTAAAAGACAATAATGGGATTGTCATCTTCTCTTGTGATAGAACATAGTGAATCAATGATATGGAATCGTTTGTTTTTGTTTTTATGGTACTCAGGTAATGCTTCATATAAAAGGTGTGGATAAACAGAGGTAATAATCATGTTACTATCCGGAAGAGTAGCAAGAGGCTCGACTAGAGCATGATCAAGATAGTCGTTAAAGTGCCGCTGGCTTCCAGTAATAATATGCTTCCCATCATGAGTGCCAAGGAGAAAATATCCCGCTTCCGTGTCATTTTTGTGGAATGATAGTTCCAGAACGAAAAAATCTTTCAAATCATAAAAGGAATTGAATTGGGCATACGGGTGAGAGATTTCCTTTGACCAACCATTGCTGGATGGTGGCGCTTTTTCCCATTCATCTATAGTCAATGCATTTTCCCCAAAGTCTAAATGCATATATGGTTCTAAATGACCATTCGGACAGATTTTGAAAATGGTGTCGCAAATCCTTTTAACAAAGGTGGGGTTATGAAAACCACCGTTCAGTTGATTTGAAACATATGCCTTACTTGGAACTGCCTGATCAATCGAGCTGAATATCCCGCCTAAATTTGTTGCAAGAAAGCTATTCCCTGACCGGGAGGTTATATTAAAAACAAAAGCATCCGGTGTTATTAGAAAATCCCAAAGACTGACGGACTCAGGTAAATTGTACAATTGGAGTTTCCCCTCAAAACTCCCATAGTTATTATAAACAAGAATATTATCTGTTGCTGTGAGAATATAAATCTTTGAATTGTCCTTGGAAACTTCAATATCTCTTATTCCAACGTATTCCCCAGGTCCTTTACCAACTCTTCCGATTGTACGTAGATATTTTCCTTCAATGTTAAACATGAAAAGTCGACCGTGATCTCGTAATTCAAGAACATATATAGTACCCTGCCTTACAATAATCTTATCGATCCATCCCATTAGACATTCAGCCGAGGTTTCAAGTGGTACATATTTGTATGAAACAACAAATTCAGAAAGAGATGATTCTTCTTCTAACAATGTGTTCCAACCAATGTCAAAGTAGGAACCTGTGGCAATTTTTTCTTTTTCACTACTATTACATCAAGACAGACCCAGGAAGATGAATGGAATTATGATAAAATTTGACTTCATCATACTAATCTTGACAAGAAGCAGAATTAAAAATACACCAAATTTTGATTCGCATTTTTGCAAGAGATGAGATTTTAAGAATTAATTGCTAGCCTCCTTACAATCCCCGGACTGAACTGGCAACCATTCCTCGTCCGATATCCATTGAAATTGAGTTGTTTGGATATCTCCGCGTAGTTCAGGTATCCGTTTTTCATACACAGGTTGACGGCGTATTCCAATTGAACACGATTGTTGTTACTGCCGGATTCCTGCTGGCAATTTCGATAAGATCTCGATAAACATTACAACCGGGTTGGAATCAATGGTGGTTCCGTTGGGAATAAATCCGGCTGCGACGTAATTCTTAAGACTGCTATCATCAAAATTTCCCGGGTTAAAAAGGCAGATGAGCTCATTTCCTGAGGTTTGAACCAATTCAACTTTTGGCAATCCGCAATTGCTGAGGACCTCATCGAAGTTTGCACTCTGATGGGTTGATTTTGAGAAAATTACCGGAACATCAGCTCCTTTGGCAAAACTTGCATAGGTAAAATATACCAGTGTTTGGTTTTCATAAATATGGTCAAGGAGCCCGATTCTCCTGCCTTCCTGGAATAATGAGAGGATATGCCGGTACCCCTGTAAAGCATCAGCCTCCAGGTAATTGAAGGATTCAAAATCGATGAAGTATTTTTTAGAAAGGGTTCTATCATCCAACTGATAAATATAGTTTAAGGGTCTGGACAACAGGAGAAATTTCCCATCATAATAACTTATGGGTTTAAATTCATACAGGTGCCCCATCCCATCGGTAGTTTCAATAAAGCTCTGGTCACATTTTGACAATTTCTTGTTGATAATATGATATTTCTGAACTCTGGAAGTATCCTGCTTAATCACCGAATCCGTACTTCCATGGATTAAGAGGTATTTATCATTATAATTTTCAAAGGAATAGGGGATCCAACCCAGCGGTAAGGTTTTAGTGAAGAGGAATTCCCCATCGAGCGTATAGTACTTGAAATAGGGCTGACCAGGTGCATCGACGATGATTAATTGATTATCGATGACATTAAAACCATTAGGATGAATAAGTTCACCCGGACCCCGCCCCAGAGATATCTTTTTTAAGAATTTGCCGGTCTCAGAAAATATCATGATCCCGATCGACTGTTCCAGGTCAAGAACAAAAATCCGGTCCTTATAAATCAGGAATTTGTTGATTGAACCAATAGGTGCTTCATTCTGACTTGACAGAGGTATCGATTTAATAACCTTTGCCGTGAAGGCTGAATTATTGGGTTTCAGCGGTTGGATAGTGATGATCTCGCTCTTCTTTGAACAACTGAAAAATAAACCAACCAGTAATACGAAAAGAGTGGCACTGGATTTCATCCTGATAGTTTATGGGTATTTAAATCGAAACTGGTTTTAAGTGTGACGAAGTTGTGCATAATAAAGTTACGAAAAAGCCACTATTGAGAGATCAATAGTGGCTTTTGTAATTCGTGCAAAATTGCTTAAAGTGCTGAACGAACGAGTTGTAAAAAATTGATTATGAGCATAGTTACTGAGTAAGAATAGTCCATCCGCTGGGTGTTGCCATCGTCGGCAGGGAGAACGAAATGGTAGCCGTACCTTCTGAGGTGTTAATGATCAGCGGTGAAATGGGTGGCGTTTGCGGGTAGTCAAAAATATTTGGAGCCGAGTTCTGGGAATTGGGATCACTGGAAAAAAGGAGCGGATCCGCATTAAATGTAACAACTACCGACGCACCCGTGTAACGAAGATTTTCTCCCTCGCAATTAATAGCTTCAGTTTTGGTTATAAGCATCTTAATGTATGCAGTTTTGATACGCTGGAATTCATGATCGGCCATACTTTTATCGTTACTATTAATAGCATTAGTCATTGATACATAGGCTTGTTCAATATTTCTCAGTAAAGATTTGATCGCAGTATATCTTTCATTGATACAATTTAGGCGGACAAGATCTTTTTTCAGCCTTGCGTCAGCCATTATCAGGCTGATTTCCTTAGCAATTTTTGCAGCCGCAGTGCGGTCAATGCTGATTTGACTTGTCATTTGGTCAAAAGTGAGTTGTGTCGATCCGGTGCCTGTTGAGGAATAATTTTTGAGGAAATCCGCATCCAGCGGGTGCATACCGGTTGCGGCCCGTCCAAATGACTTCAGACGGTCGGCCGGGATGGTTATGGTGTAAGGCCCATTCTCCGGCTTCCAGGTACCTTCATCATTCACCTGAACCTCATAGTCGCCCTGTTCCAGCTGTATCGACATTTCACCTTGCTGACCGGTGGTAACCATCCGCCAGTTGCTGTCGCCTGGCTTGCGTAATCGGAAATTCACGTTGCCTCCCACGGCATCCTGGCTGGCACTGTTTTTTTTGTAGGAGAGTGAGCCATGCAGGACGGTAAATCTGTCGATCATGGAGAGTACCACTTCAACTTCCTGCGAACCCTTAATGGTAAAATTAACGGGATCAGGCAGCTTGAAGATGGATTGCGCATTAGTTCCCCGGAAAGAGAATGTTGCCGTATAATTGCCGGCCGGGATCGGGGCAGAGATGCTACCTGACCCTTCCTTCTGGAACAGGTTCATCAACATTCCATTGCCGTTGGCCGGCTTGATTTCGATATCGAAAGTGGCCTCGGAAAAGTTAAAGCTGAAATAGCTCTGCATATCGCTGTATTCGGCGCAGGTGAAACGTATCGTCACATTGGACGCCTCGGTTGCGGCGGTGACGCTCCAGGTGGAGAGGTGGACCAGCTCGATTTTTGCCGACCCGTTGCTGAAAGTGGCTTCCCCTTCATAATTCCAGCGGGCGGCCTGCTCGTCGAAGCTCATGACCTTCAGCTTGTCGCCCGTTTGAACGGTTCTCTGCACTTCAGGCATGTACAAATTCGGATTAATTGGAAGGGTGAGGCCGATAGACTTCGATTCCACCTGGCTGGCGATATGCCCGTTTGCATCTTTTATTTCGATATCGATCCACCCTCCGGGAGCCAGAAAACCGGTCTGAACAGTTTGGTCGGCTGCCCGAAACTCCCCGCTGATCCCGCCGGGAAACAGTTCCGAAGGATCGGCGGCGCGTGTGTCATAGTGGGTCAGCTCCAGTGATACGGAGCCCTCCAGTGGAGTTCCCGATGCAGTTTTCAGAACGGTGCCTTCCCGGAGTTCCAGTTTGACACCGGCACCCGGTACTTCCTCGGTAACGGTCGCGTTCACCTGGCCACCGGTGAGGGAGGCGAAGTTTTCCGTTTTCTGATGCGTAACCCCATCCGGCAGGTTTGCCGATGATATCAGGGCAACCGGAATTCTCAGGATCCCGCTGCCGGTTATGATGATCTGCTTCGAAACGGTCTTAAATCCGGTTCCGCTAACGGTAACCACCAGCCGGACCGGCTGGCTGACTGATGGAACTTTGGCGTAAGGATCCAGGTTGAATGGAAGCAGTCCGCTATTGCTGGAGAACTGGCTTTTCCGTTTTCCGGCATCGGTCACTACCAGGGACTGGTCCGGGCCTGTGATGGACACCTGCAGGGGATCAGCGGCACCTGTCTCAATGATCTTGCCGGTTGCGGCATTTTCAAAAACCAGGGTAACGTATGTGTCAAAGAAATTATTGGCGACTTTAAATTCCAGATCATCCAGGGTGACATCGCTTTTACAGCCTGCAAAGGCCAATGCCAGCAGGGCTGTCAGCAGGTAGAAATATTTTCTCATGGTAGCTTGATTTACAGGATTCTATAGGATAACTGGGCGCTGAGTACGGGCCACCATCGATAGGGTTTAATGAGGGAGTTCAGCACAAAAACATTGTGGTCGCTGACTGTCGGCGACAGCATGCCGGCCCCCAACAAGGATGCCGATGGTGAGGACTGGTAATAGGTTCCCAGGTCGAACGAGAAGCTGAAGCGCTTGTCGCGGCTCAGCGTTCTTCCGAATCCGATACCGGCATATGGTGAAACCTTGATCCGCGGAAGCAGAATCATTTCGATAAACCCGAAATCACCGGGCAGAACAAAGATGTCTTCAACCGGCACATTGCTGAGGGATTGGGCGGAAACCAACACTACAGTCTGGTTAAGTGCTGCTCCCAGAGTGAGGTGAAATCCAGGCGAGAGGTTGAAGTTAAACAGCAAATGTGGTCCGCCGGGATTGATATTTCCGAATAGCTGTACCGCGGTTCCCTCCAGGTCCAGGTTGTATTTTAAATTCAGATTCATGGTGCTGTAACCGGCACGGATGTCGAACTTCGGGCCGAGGCCCTTGATAATTTCTCCACCGAGTCCGAATGTGGAGGCATTCAGGCCAATTCCCCATTGTGTGGTTAAAAGATTGCCAGTGGATTTGTCTTTTTTTGACCGGGCCTCCGACGGAAGAACTAACAGGCAAAAAAATATCAGAACAACTCCTGAACGCAGGAAGAGATGTTTCATGATTAAAAATATTTATACCAGCCTGTCCGGTATCAGAACGCGAAAATATATCCGGCAGTCAGATTATAAAATGAACCTGAATTATAGGACTGGGAGAAATTATTCGCTGTTACAACGAATGCATTGCCTTCGCCGATTCTGCGTATTAATGAAATACTGATATTGCTGATCACGCCATTATAAGAATTGGATGACTCGACACCGGTTTCAGTGTAACTATCTTTGCCAAAATCATAATAAGCTACATAGGATGGCTGAAGAATCCACTTTTCGCTGAGCTGGAGACTCAGGGCTCCGTGAATGCCGGCCATACCGCCAAAAAAGCTGTTATACTGACTTGCGTTTCCGGTATTTGCATCAATGGAAATAAAGTCTTTGTAAGTCGAACCATCGACACCTGCCATAAGGCCAAAGCTGACATCGATCCCTTTGGTTATCTGATTTTTGAACAGCCACCAGGTAGCTTTTGCCTCAAAATAAGTGCCTGTTGCTTTATCTGTTGTCAGACCGTTGGCTTCTTTTCCCAACACATCACTGGTTCCAAATAAACTAATATCAATTTTTCCTTTGTATGATGCACCAATGCTTCCCCCGAAGCCCTGAAATTTAGGACCTTGTTCGCCAACCACCTGAATCCCGAATCCGCTTTTTCCGGGGGCAAGATAATTTGAAATCTGCGCTTGTGCTGTGAGGCCCAAGCAAATGACCAATGCTGCAATGACAATCTTTTTCATGTTATTTCTATTTGGTTTGTTGAATGTGAGATCAAAGTTACCACAAGAAGTTTTTTGAAGCCGGAATTCGGCAACTATTTGACCAACCTCAGAAACGGGCAGGCCAGTATATCCTCATCAAATAGATAAGTTGTTTGATTCGCAATCTTAGAAATTCATTAACTTTAAAGGAGTGAATTTTGCCTAGCCAAAATCATCATGAAAACTTCTATTTTGTTTACGGGCATGCTGATCCTCCTCGGATTTGCCCCGGTCAGTGTTATTTCCGTTTCCGGTCAGCGCGTAACTACCCCAATCCTTTCAGTTATTCCCAAGACAGGTGAATTTTATGGCGTCCAGCTGGGCCAGTCAAGGTCGCTGACTTTTACGCTGAAGAATAAAGGAGTTTCTATTCTTAATATCAAGAAGGTGGAGATCGTTGGAGAGAGATTCACTCTCACTGACAGCAATACCTATCCGTTTGAGGTGGTGGCTGATTCCGGGGTTGCCTTTTCCACTGGCAACAGCGGAAAAGCAATCACCTTCTCAGTGGAATTCTCGCCGATGGAAACGGGAAATTTTACCGGAAAGATTATTATCACCTACGGATTGTGGAGCGATGAAATCTATGAAATTCAATTAACCGGTAAGGGGCTGAGCTGTAATGACGCAATCGAGGCCAAAAAGGGGGAAAACTATGTGCCGGCACTGGATGTCTGGTACAAATACACGGCAGACAAGTTTTCGATTGTGGATATCAACAGCTGCCACCCCAAACAGGTGAATAGCAGCAAAAATCCTTACCGGCTGGTATATTTTTATGTTTATGATGGATGCAATGGCTACCTGATGCCGGAGGTTGACGAGTGGACCGGGAGCTGCCCATATGATCGTGAAGCGATACCAGTATGGTTGGTGATGAATCCCGGCCAAACTGTTTATATTCTGCTGCCAAAGGTTTATGAGAATCCGGCTTACGAAACAAATGGGTACTATTTTAACATTAACGTCACTTACCCCATTGATGGTGACGTATGCGAAAATGCCATTCCGCTGACCCTGCCGGTTGTTAATCTATTTGGGAATACCCGCGGATTAAACGACGATTACAATTATTCACCCTGCTCCCCGTATACGAACTACATGGATGGTAATGATATAGTTTACACCATCACGCTTCCCGAGGATGGTTATCTGATCGGGGATATTATTGGCGCTTATGGCTCAATTCATGTACTTGATGAGTGCCCGAAAGTGGAACTCCCGAAAGATTATTGCAAGGCATTTACCGGAGGACCGAATGGGGGCCATTTCCGGAAGAAAATCCCTGCCGGCACATACTATGTGATCATTTCCAACTGGGCACCGCCGCAAACCCTGGATTATCTGCTCAACCTGAGCTGGGAGGGAACCTCGGCTGTGGAGAATGAAAGCCTGGTGAATTCCCTGAATGTTTATCCGAATCCTGCACATCAAAAGTTCATTGTATCGTTCAACAGTGCGGCGGAAAACGATCTGAAGATGGAACTGATTAATATATCTGGCCAGGTGGTTTACCGCCATGAATTGAAATCTGTTTTCAGCATTCAGGAAGAGATCGATGCCAGCGGTTTTGCCAAAGGTGTTTACTATCTGAAGGTCAACACCAGCAAGGAGACAGTCGTGCGGAAGGTGATCGTCAAATAGGTTCGCGTTCCACGGTTCCGTTAATTTTTTCACGTATCTTTGGGCCTGAGACCAAAATCGACCATTCACAACAAAATCCCATACCTATGGAGAATCATGAATCCATAAAAATGACCTTCCCCAATAAGCTGAGCTATTCTTTTATGGTTCAGTCATTCGTGAGAGAAGTTGCTAAAGAGGCCGGCTTTAACGGCGATGAACTGAACCAGATCGACATAGCCATCGAGGAATCTGTTTCAAACATTATGGTTCATACGCACGACGAGGAAAATCCGACTTTCGATATCATCCTGGAAAAAATTCCGGGAGGAATGAAAATTACGCTGAAAGAAATGGGCATTCCTTTCGATCCTGATCAGATCAAGAAATTCGAACTCACTAAAAATCTTGATGAGTTTTCTACCAAGGGGTTGGGTATCTATCTTATTCAAAATATGATGGACGACCTGTCGTTCCGCAATCTCGGTCCGCAGGGCAAGGAAACGGTTATGATAAAATACCTGGCCGATGGCTCCGGCCGTCAGCAGGGTGGTGAAACGATGACCGAAAAGGCAGAACCGGGGGTTATCACCGAAAAGATTGAGTACGACGTGAGGGGG
>CAIXHD010000611.1 GCA_903919065.1 uncultured Bacteroidota bacterium | reverse complement strand
TTCCATAATCGCGGCCGAAGGATTGCTCTACATTTACGATGAAAAGAAAGGTAATGTAGGGTTGTTGAAAGCAAATCCTGAAAAGTTCGATCTGATCAGCAGTTTCCAGGTTACCCAGGGCAATACCGGACCTTTCTGGGCCCACCCGGTTATTCACAACGTAATTCTGTACCTCAGGCATACCAACGCTCTATTGGCATACGATATCAAGCAAAAATAACAGCCTGATTTAATTGCAAAAGCCTGGCAAGCTCCAGTTCTAATTACCAGGATAACCCAGAACCATGCGTTGATCCGGTATTTGAATAGGACCAGTTGGTGCCGGGAGGGAAGCTTGAAAGCTTGTAGGCTCTCAGTTGGTTGGCAAATTCACCAGCGGTAAACTGATGATTCGGGTCAAGTTCCTCAATATATCCCACATAGGGCTTTCCTTCTTAAGGTCAATGCCTGACTCATCCAGGCGGTGAGTCCTAAAGGTATATTTCCACGTTCTAATTGTATACAAACTGAACGGTCACATTTTCGGCATCCTGCAAGGGGGTGACCCTCACCCACTGGGCGGAATATCCATCCGGAAAAACATGGAATTCATATCCTTTGGCCGGGACCCGGATCGTCTTGTATGTCAACCATTTATTATTTCCCGTCAGGTCAACTTCTATTTTATAATCGATTTCCCTGTCGCTGCTGTGCGTGAAATGGACCACTTTTTTGTCGAATCCATTCATAAGGTAAGGATCCGAAGGTTGATTGGCCTTCACGTTCTGTTCCCTCCAAACCCCACCCCAACCTGATGGCTTTCCCCATTTCCAGAGGTCGTCGATATTCAGGAACTGCAGGTTCGATTGCGGCTGTCCGATCGCATTATCCACCTGATCGCCCGCGAGGACAAGCATTCCGCGCCAGTATGTATAATCAGGAATCACTCTCAGATGGTTGCAAACCGGCTTGATTGGCATCATATTACCCCCATAAACCATCACCGGCAGCTCATAAAGAATCCCAAAAACATCCATCATGAATCGTTCAGTCTGCGCTTCACGTATCCTCATCCATTCCGTGTTCCACGCATGTTCCCAGGCCTGGCTACCCTTTGGCAGACGGTAGGTACGCCACTTGCCGTTCTCGGGGGAATAGAACATCATTTTAACCGATGCGCGATCCCAGCCAGTCGCCCACATCCCATTACCATAAATTTCATTCATTTTGCCCTTTACTTCGATATAGGCAGTGCTGTCGAGTACCGTCCAGGTTTTTCCATCCCATTCGGCCAGTCGGCCCCCTTTTATCTTACCGGTATAATCACCACCCTGATAGGCATTATTGGCCACCACAAGACGCCCGTTCCCGGTAAAGGCCCCCTTGAAATGGGTATAAATCCCTTCATCATATAGCTGATCAACCGATTTGTGATAAAGCTCATTCACCACATTCGATACCTGTTTTGATACCAGACTATAGACATTAGTTTCGAACAATAATCCTTCCATCGTGAGAAAATACACCATACTGTCGGGATGAAAAAGATGCTCCATAGTGGCTGTCAACCTGTGTTTGGCCAAATCTTTGCAGGTTCTGACATTCCCTTTTATATCGATAAAATGCGGTCCGATAAGGGCCTGATTGGATGGATTATGAATCATGCGGTTAGCGTAAGTGCCCGTTACACTTTCGGGATGCTTCTGCATGGTCATATCAGGGCTGATCGCGTATAATCCGATGCCTGTACCCCTGATATGCGCCACATACCCGATCATCCAAAGCTTATCGGCCCATGGGATCAGCGCTCCGATTCCGGTTTCACTCCGGCCAATATGCTCGCCCACCAGCGAAAGCGAAGGAAATACTCCATTTATCTGAATCGGCGGGTTATTAAGGTTGGGTTTGGCTGACTCCGTTACTTGAGCCTGAACACTGGAGACCACCAAAATCAAAAGACCAAAAAGAATCCCGGTGTGTTTAATTTTCATCTCGAACCTCTTTAAGTGCATGAATGATTGATTATTTTAGCCACATGACAAAGATTGTTAAATTATTAATAGCTGCACTTTTGATCCTGTCGTTTGGAGGTCCATCAGGGGTGACTCAGGAAAGGCAAGGACTCAGTCTGGCTCAGCAAAATCAGATTAAGCGCGGGTACGGGATGT
>CAIXHD010000610.1 GCA_903919065.1 uncultured Bacteroidota bacterium | reverse complement strand
GATGGGTCATCTTGCCGGTAATAAAATCATCTTTCACCAGCCGCTGGAGTTTCAGGGAGTTGAAATTCTGAATCAGTAAAAAGGCAGAGAGGGTAAGAACCAGTCCAAAAGTAACGAGGAGGGGTATGCGGACAAAACGATCTGGGGATTCCTTTGGTGTTGGGCTAGAGGTTTTTGTACTAATGCCGGCAGAAAGAAAACTGACCGCAATGGCGGTTCCTGTGTACAAAGCGAACAGTGCTTGTATTTCAGGACGATCCTGCGGAAAGTTAAAGAATGCATCGAAACTATAGCATAGGAGACCGAAGGCTGGTAAAAACAAAAATGGGAGCCAATCAGAATCCGGACTTTTAATTATAATCCTGACCAGGGACCAGCCTGTTAAAAGGAAGATGGCAATAAACAGCAATCCTCCAAAAATCCCTGTTTCCGTAGTGGTTTCAACAAAATCGTTGTGTGCTTTATAAGGGTAGATAAAATCAGGAATGGTGTGGTTACCTTCTTCCAGAATGGCAATTTTCCAGTTACCGAGTCCGACTCCTAACAGTGGATTTTTCTTAACCATATGTCCCGACCATTTCCAGATATCCAACCTGCCGCCTCCGCCAGAGGGATCAGAAATGGTTGCCAGTCTGGCTCCGACACCTACGGCATAACCGTCTGCAGCTTTGGATTTAGGATACAGAAAACGCTCGGTAATGGAAAAGGTGAGGAAAGCAGCAGTCAGGATGATGAGGAAAATGCCAGCCAGTCGAAGCTGGTATTTATCATGTGATTGTATATATCTGATAATTAAATAGGCAATGATTACGAAGGTTAAAGCAAAAGTTCCCAGATAGAAAGCCCTGGTACTCATAAAGAAGGTGGCACTGATGGCAAGAAAGGTGGTAAGGATGCCTAATGATCGCAACCATTTTCTGTTGAACACGATGAGCCAGAGGGCGAATGGAATTTTTACAAACAGGGAAGATGCGAGTATGTTTTTGTTTGAGTAAACGGATTGAATTTCGATAATGGAGACCACTTTACCCTGGATGAATTTAATAATCCCGGAGAATACCGTGAGGCTATCGAAGATCAGCAACAAGGACATTGCTGCGCATAAGTAAATGATATTCCTTTTATCGGAAATAAAAATTATCGAGATCAGGTAAGCGGCTGAAAATGTGGTGAAGATTTTCGCGAAGTGCATTACTGATTCGAGAACATTGATGGCTTTAATGAATGAAAGCAGGGATATGATCATCAGGCCGGCGTAAGCGATTCCGATACCATTTCTGAAAAAAGCCAGATGCCATTCCGGTCGGTTTTTGATATCCTTTCGGGTAAAAAGAAAGAAGAACGCTGCTAGATTCAGTAGGGCTAATGACAGGAATTTCGGGCCATTGGAGTCCAGGGTCTGAAGGTTTGGGGTGAGTACGGTCACGAAACCATAGGCAACGAGGAGGAGAAGGTAAGGGAGGTTGACAGGTGCTTCGTGGGTTTTTTTCAAAGGGACTTTGGCAGACTTAATAGTTTGTTTGGGCATGGAAATATTTTTAAATAACCGCTACTCATTCCCCCAAAAATAGGGCGTTTAAATCATAATGCAATTTTTTTTCAGCGCTCTTTAAAAGGTGCTCTGTTCCAGTATCAGACTATAAATCCAAGTTTTGGAATATTTTTAATTCCCAAAATACTTAAATTGCTCATTGTGAATATCATAACAAATGAGGCATGATTTTTGCAATCTATTGCATATTAGTACTGATTATTAAATGTTTACATTACATAATTGATGATAATATTTTTTGAGATTACGTTTTTAGGGTTATATTTGTCGAGGAGAGGGTGATTTTCATCAAAAAGTTTGTTGTTTTTTGTAATGTGCTGATTGTTAGTGTTCAGACTTCTTAATAATGCACGTTAGGTGGTATTTTAGTAGCTACAGGGATTGAAGTATGATTAAACGTTTAGCCAGGTTACTTCTTTTAATAATTCCTTTAATTGGATTCACTTCCCTATCTGCCCAAACACCAGGGTTGATTATTAAACCTCCCATAGGTGCCGGAGCTGCCATTCTTGATCCTGACCGCGACGGATATGTTTCACAGAAAACCAATGGTGTTCAATTGGGATTTACCAACCCACCGGATAATGATGTTCTTCAGAGCGAACTTCCTTATGTTCCTTTAATCAAGCCGGATCCTCTGGCCGACTTACTAAGAGGACCCACTGGTTCTTTTTCTGAAATTGTTGGGATTGATGCTGCCGGGAACAATGCTATTCTGGCTTATAATGATGGTACTAACTTGTTAATCAGGTTCCGGTTAGGAGGATATGCCCCTAATTCAAAATCCTATTCGCTTTTAATTGATACGGATGGGAAATTTGGTTCAACAGGTATTAATGCCGACCCGAATGCGGTAACAGGTAATCCCGGGTTTGAAGCAGAAATTGTACTTGAGACCAATTTTTTTGTCAAGGCATATAATATTAATGGTCTAACTACTGGTGTTGAAGTAGCCAGTTTCTTTTTCGACAATAATTGCCAGAAATCATTGGCGATTTCCACAGCTAGCGGTGATGCTGATTATTTCTACGATTTTTATCTGCCGTTTTCATCAATAACCTCTCTGTTTACCGGTTCAACATTGCTCCGTATTGTGGCAATCACGGTAATGAATCCGCATGCTGCCATGGGGAACAATTCTTTATCGGATGTTGGTGGAGCCGATACCGGAATGAATACGGACGCCATTTTCGAACAGCTTATTGATGCGCAGACACCGACAGTTCCCGGAGCTGAAGTTCTGGACCGCTCGGATTGTCCATCGATAAATGCAGTTAATACGGCATCCACAGCGATTTCCGGCACCAGTACCGAACCTTCCGGAACACGCATTGACGTGTATGTGTATGCAAGCAATGGTACTACTCAGCTTGGAACTACTTTTACTACTGTAGCTTCAGGAACCTGGTCAGTAACCACGCCGGTTGCTTTAGTTGCCGGTAATCTTGTTAAAGCAACTGCTACCGCTTATGGAGAAGGTGCATCTTTCAAAAATTGCGATATCGAAACGGTAACAGCAGTGTGTGTTTCACCGCCTGCAGCACCTTCAATTACCGGGGACACTAAAGGTATTTGCGGAACGATAATATCAGGGGCCACACTTAATGTTTACAAGAATGGAGTTTTAATTTACTCAACGGCAACTACGGTAGTCGGCAAATTGCAAATCACTGGCACCAGTTTCATGTACAAGCCTAACGGAAGTTTTCAGAATTGCAACTCCGGAACCAATGCCATGCCTGACGGATTGTATGAGATAAGCCAGACGGTCGCGGGATGTGAATCCGCAAAATCCTCTTATTCGCTGACCTGTTCAGGAACTTCAGCAAAACCAATAGTTACCGGCCCTGTCTATGCAGGCACAGTCACCATATCGGGAACTTCAACGGCATTAGCCTCCATTGAACTGTTTATTAACGATGTTTCCGCCGGAGCCGCCATCACCGCTACGGCAGGCGGAACCTGGTCGTTTGCTTCAAAAACGGTGAGTGCCGGACAAACAGTAAAAGTAGTCGCCAACGAAAGCGGAAAGTGTACTGCCGGCATCAGTGATGTGGTTACCGTGACAACTCTTCCCGCAGTGGTCATTGTGGGTACCTACTGCGGAACGGTAACTTCGATTTCGGGTTACTCCGATGCTACCTCAGGAACTGTCCAGATATTTAACTCGTCAAATGCGGCGCAAGGGTCGGCAGTATCCATTCAGTCGAATGGGAACTGGACCTGCACCGGTTTGTCAATAGCACCGGGAACAATAATTTATGCCAAGGCAACAATAAGCGGGGGAGTGACGGTTAATTCCTCCAATATGACAACGGGTACGAAAACTACAAGCGCAACCGCTATTACCACAGCCACTGTTTACGAAGGTGATGCATCAATTACCGGGACTGGTACGAACAGTGATGTCATTACTCTTTATGTAGATGGATCGGCTCCGTATAAGACAGACGGGTCTTCCTTATACACGGCGACAGTTGCAGGCGGCACCTGGACGATTTCCGGCATTCAGCCTTACGAGTTTTATATTGGTGCCACGGTAACGGTTACAGCAAAGTCAGGAACGAATTGCGAAAGCGATCCTTCGGCATCCAAAATAGTTCAATGTGTTCTGCCCACCAACCCAACCTATACGGCAGGGAATTACGGATACTGTTACAACAGTGCCGGAAGTGTAGGCCTGACCACCTCCCAGGCAGGCGTTGTTTATCAGCTGGTTAATAGTTCAGGTGTTGCGGTTGGACCGGCATCTATCGGAACAGGCAGTGGAATTACATTATATACCAATGCGCTGACCTCTGATTTACTGGATGTTACTGTCAAGGTGTATAAGGTTGGATATTCCTCCTGTACCGTTACTTCCACTGATAAAATCAATTTTACCCCCGTAAGTGCATCGCCAACTGTAACTGCTACATCTACAAGTTTGTCAGTTCAGTATGGGACCACTTCAGTTAATCTTCCTTATTCAGCTAAATCAGGTACCCCGCTGGCTGACAGGTATACAATTGACTATTCTGTTGCGGCTGCCAACCAGGGATTTATTGATGTAGTTACGCCAACTGCGATATCATCGGAGTCCGGAAATATTGTCCTTACTGTGCCATACGATGATGCACATAATAAGCCAGCCTTAGGAACTTATGCGGGTACCTTGATTGTGAGTGCATCAAGCGGATCATCCTGTTCATCGAGTTATAATTTTACCATTACGGTTTACAGCGGATCTGCCCCGCCGGTAATCAGTTCGCATCCGACTAATGTGACTATCTGTAGCGGATTGAATACTGTTTTAAGCGTAACGGCTTCAGCGGCAACTTCATACCAGTGGCAGACAGCATCAACCATCACCGGAACCTATACCAATGTTTCGGGCGGATCAGGGGGGACTTCCGCTAGTTATACCACACCAAACCTGACTTCCACAACTTATTACAAGGTAATTGTTACGAATGCCAGTGGAAGTGTAACGAGCAATATTGCCACGGTTACCGTTACCCCAATACCATCGGCATCAGGCGCCATAACCGGTAGCGCAACGGTATGTGCCGGTCAGACAAGCGTGGCTTACAGTGTTGCATCTATTTCCAACGCAACCTCTTACACCTGGGCATACAGCGGTACGAATGCCACTGTCGTGGGTAATACCAATTCTGTTTTGGTGAATTTTGCCTCCAATGCCACTTCAGGTAACCTTACTGTTACCGGAACAAATTCATGCGGTAGCGGAACTCAGGCTTTGTTAGCCATTACGGTTAATGCCACTCCATTCATAAGCAACATGACTGCAAATGCCTGCAACGCTGCGGCATTCACTGTCACACCAGTAAACAGTACCAATGGAATAGTGCCTGATGGTACCACCTATACCTGGTCGGCACCCACGGTTACCGGCGGCCTGACTGGCGGGGCATCGGGAAGCGGTGCAGCCAATATCAGCGGAACATTAACGAATCCAACCACAACAACACAAACTGCCACCTATACCGTTGAACCGGTGAAGGGGGGTTGTACTGGTGCAACTTTCACCCTAACGGTAAGTGTTAACTCTCCGATCAGCCTGACTGCCACACCCGTGGCAACGATTTGCAATACAGGGTCAACCGGCAGTATCAACTTGACAGTTTCAGGCGGAACCCCTGGATATACTTATGCCTGGACCGGTCCGAGCAGTTTTACCGCAACTACACAGAATCTTAGTGGCCTTGCGCCCGGAACATACAACCTGACAGTTACCGACAGCAAAAGCTGCACAAAAACCACATCAGCGGTTGTTACACAAACTGCTGCAATTTCGATTTCTCCGACTGCTACTGCAGCCACCTGCTACGGGGGTATCAACGGAGCTATTGAGCTGACAACCGTATCAGGAGGTTCATCACCGTATACTTATTTATGGAACGATGGTTCAGCAGTAAAGGACCGTACAGGTCTTCTTGCCGGAACCTACTCCGTAACAGCAACTGATTCAAAAGGATGCACTGCAACAGCTTCAGGAATTTCCGTGGGACAACCTACAACAATTTCCGCATCGGCATCATTTTCGCCCATTTCCTGCAGTGGCGGAAATTCCACCATTACGGTAACTGCAAGTGGCGGAACCGGCACCCTTCTGTACAGTATCAACGGCGGGGCCTATCAGTCTGGCAATACATTCAGCAAAACCGCATCTGCCAGTCCTTATACAATTACCGTAAAGGATGCCAACGATTGCACCAAAACCACGTCGGTCACTGTCACAGAACCTGCTGCCCTAACCCAAAGCGGAGCAATAACCCATGTTGGCTGTTACGGAGCATCAACCGGTAGTATTGAAGTTACGGCAAGCGGAGGCACTGGGACCCTTACCTATAGAATTGGCAGTAACAGTTATGGTTCATCCACCACGTTTGGCAGTCTGGCAGCTGGGTCTTATTCCATTACTGTTAAAGATGCCAATGATTGTACCAAGGTTGCATCTTATACTGTAACTCAACCATCGGCAGCACTTTCAGCCACGCCTACAGCTGTTAATGCCAGTTGCAATGGAGGTACAACAGGGTCGGTTAGTTTGGCGGTTACCGGGGGTACCTCACCATATACCTATTCCTGGTCAAAATCGGGTGGGGGATTCTCCGCCTCAACAAAAGATATTTCCGGACTGTCTGCCGGCACATACTCCGTTACCATTACCGATAATAAAGGGTGCATATTAGTTCCTGCTGATATTGTGGTCGGACAGCCATCTACTTTAACAGCAACGATTAATTCAAAGACTGATGCCAGTTGCTACGGCGATGCCAATGGGGCTATCGATTTATTGATTGGCGGAGGAAATTCATCATTCACTTATTCCTGGAGTAACGGGGCCTCCACCCAGGATCTTTCAGGTTTGCGTGCAGGAACTTATACTGTTACGGTCACCGATAATAAAGGTTGTACGGCAACCACTTCAACAAGCATTACTCAGCCCTCAGCTATATTAAGCGGGTCCACTGTGGTTACTCCTACCACCTGTGATGTTGGATCCACCGGCAGTATCATAAATTTATCCGTCACTGGTGGAAATGGGGACTACACTTATCTGTGGTCGAATGGGGCAACAACACAGGATATATCTGATGTAGCTGCAGGTACATACAGCGTTACGATATCCGACCCCAAAGGATGTTCTGCGGTGGTGAGTGCTGCTGTTACGCAGGCAAATCCACTTAATGTTGCCACTGTGGTGGTGCAGCCCACCTGTCCACCCGATGCCAATCTGAACAACGCCGATGGTTCCATCGACCTTACAGTATCAGGAGGCACGGGTTATTCATACTTATGGGAAGCCAGCGGCGGAGGTTTGGTCCCGGGAGGGCAATCGGCTATTCAGGATCTTACGACCCTTCAGGCTGGCACCTATTCAGTAACCATTACATACAATACAATTTGCCATACGCACAGCAGTGTGACCTTGATTTATAAGAATCCTAAACCTGTTAAGCCAGGGGACATTAAAAAATTATAACGCCTATATATATATTATACTCCACTTCTAAATGATTTGTCTTTCCAAATACCAACTTTCTTCATCGCCAGGGCTAGCCGGGTCTCATGGGGGTAATTCCGTGGGGGGAGTGCTGAGCAACGTGGAGAAAGGAGAGGTGTTAGGAGGACATTGTTTTTTGGAACGGATAAACTCAATTTTGACATTATTAGGTTTTGTATTAGAGAAATGGTTTAAGTTTAGAGGAATACAATGTAAATTTCACATTATTAATGATATAGATAATGGTATCATTAATTTCGAGCATAATTCCGATACTAGTTGTTTAGAGATGGATGTCAGCGAAGCAGCAAGTATAAGAATAAGATCTGTTCCGTTTTATAAAGTAAATCTTTCTGTTTTTCTTAAGCTTTCTGTTATTGCCCTTCTATTAGTAGGATCGTCAGCTTCCTTAATGGCAGCTAGAAGCTGGTCCTCGACAACTGTTGGTGCACAGTCAGGAACTGCTTGTGCTGGAACTGGAACATCCAGCATAACCTTTACTATTACCTGGAATACAACTGGTTCTGGAACGGCTTCTTCTGGTACTTTTAGGGTTTCTGGGTTACCTACAGGAGCATCTGGAGTTTTTAATCCAACAACTGTATCTGCAGGTAACGGCACACCGAATCCAACTACGACTCTCACCATAACTACAACTGGCTCAACACCTGCAGGTTCCGTTACAATAACCATTGATGAAGGAGCAGGGGTCAATACAGTAACTGGAACTTTGACTATAACTGCTCCTCCAACTGCACCAACGATTGGAACAATTACCCAACCTACCTGTTCGGTAACTACAGGAAGTGTTGCATTAAGTGGTTTGCCTTCTGGAGCTTGGACATTGATTGCCACTCCTGGAGGAGCAACTCAAACTGGATCAGTAAGCTCTGCCACCTTTTCTGGGTTAACGGCTGGAACAACATATACTTTCCAAGTGACTTTAACATCCACGGGATGCACGTCATTGGCTTCTGCAAATGCAGCAATAAATACCCTTTCATTACCAAGTTCCCCGACTATTGGCTCTATCATTCAACCTACGTGCTCGATCTCCACAGGAAGTGTTGCCCTTAGCGGATTGCCTTCCGGATCCTGGACGGTGACAGCCTCTCCAGGGGGTGCATTAACCACTGGGTCTGGCGCGACTGGTTCATTTTCGGGATTAGCTGCAGGTACTTATACTTTTACTGTAACAAATTCGTCAGGTTGTACCTCAACCGCATCTTCAAGTGCAACCATAAATTCAGCTCCGGTGACCCCATCTGCTCCAACTGTCGGCACCATCACACAACCAACATGTTCAACCTCCACTGGTAGTGTTGCATTGAGTAATCTTCCGGCTTCGGGATCCTGGACGGTGACAGCCACACCAGGGGGATCGACAAAAACTGGAACAGGGACTTCGACTTCTTTTACCGGCTTAACAGCGAATACCTACACTTTCACAGTAACTAATTCGTCGGGTTGTACTTCATCCGCTTCAGGTAGTGCAGTGATCAACGCTCAACCCGGAACACCAAGTGTACCATCTGTTGGAACAATCACCCAGCCAACTTGTTCGACCTCTACAGGCAGTGTTGACCTGAGTAACCTTCCTGCTTCCGGCTCATGGACGGTGACTGCCTCACCTGGGGGATCTACAAAAACCGGAACAGGCAATTCAACTGCTTTTACTGGCTTAGCAGCAAATACTTACACCTTCACTGTCACGAATTCGTCGGGTTGTACCTCATCCGCTTCAGGAAGTGCAACAATAAATTCAGCACCAGGTACACCATCTGCCCCAACCATAGGCACCATCACTCAGCCAACCTGTTCGGCTTCCACAGGTAGTGTTGCATTGAGTGACCTTCCGGGGTCCGGGTCCTGGACTGTGACAGCCTCTCTTGGAGGATCCACCATAACGGGTTCAGGAACAACCGGTTCATTTTCGGGATTATCTGCAGGTACCTATACTTTTACAGTAACTAATTCGTCGGGTTGTACTTCTGCAGCGTCGCTAAGTGCAACTATAAATTCCGCACCCAGCATACCAAGCGCACCTACCATTGGCACCATCACCCAACCCACCTGTTCAACAGCGACTGGGAGTTTAGCTTTAAGTGATTTGCCAGCAGGATCCTGGACGGTGACAGCCTCACCTGGGGGAGCCACTGCAACCGGATCAGGCTCAACCGGCACTTTTTCAGGATTATCTGCAGGGACCTATACATTCACGGTAACTAATTCTTCTGGTTGTACTTCCATCGCGTCAGGAACTGCAGTCGTCAACGCTGCACCCGCCTCCCCGAGCGCACCTACCATTGGCACTATCACCCAACCTACCTGTTCAACTGCTACCGGTAGCGTGGTTTTAAACGGATTACCTGAAACAGGCACCTGGACCGTCACAAAATATCCGGGTGGCGCAACCTC
>CAIXHD010000609.1 GCA_903919065.1 uncultured Bacteroidota bacterium | reverse complement strand
TTTAGAACCGTAACCCAACGGTCACGGGCCATGAGCTGTACTTCCAAACCCCTATTGCCTTGTATCCGGGGCAGAATGTTTCACGGGCTCCGATGCCGGCAAACATTGCTTTGCCTTTTCTCAGGTAGTAATCAAATCGTGCGCCCGCTTCGAGTCCGCCAACATATAGTGGGGCGGGTTTATAGAGGTCGATACCACTGAGCAGGTTAGCTTCCACACTGACCCTGTACTTTTTGGCTTGAGCAATAGTGTAATTGTAACCGAATCCAAGCAGAAACTCATTTCTTGCTTTCAGAACATCAAATTCAGCAGATATATTCAGTCGCGATACCTTATTCAGTATGGGATGGTAGGCAATTGTGAGACCATATCCGTCGATTGCAGGCTCGTAATACGAATTATACCATGATGATGGGAAAACCCGGATGGCAATATCTTTCTGCTGTGCCAAAAGAGTTGCGGGCATCATGATCATCATCACGAGCAGACAGAATGTGAATATTCTATTTTTAGTTGTCATATTCCCAACTGTTAGAAATAAAGAACTTTAGCAGCATAAAGGAAACAATTTCGGTTTGCTGGTACCTTGAAATCGTTGCGATACCATCGCCCTTTTGAATCCCGTAATTTCCGAACTGACTGTGATTTCCACCTGGAATAAAATAATAGTCTGTACGCGCTTTTCTGTCAAGAGGCATATCATCAGGTGTTTTCATCCAAAGGGGCTCCGGTAGTAAGTCTTGACAGGAAGCCAGTTTCAGGCTATCCACCAATAGATCATTCTCTCCGCGCAACGACAGGACCGGGTTTGGCCAATCTTTCAGGCTGACTGAATTCTGGGGGTAAGCGGCCATCAGGACCATCCCTACAAAGAAATCAGGATATTTTTCGACGAGTGAGCAGGCCATCACTCCTCCAAGCGAATGTCCGGCAACAACCCACTGTTCGACATCAGGGAAATCATTAAATATCCATGCACCCTGATTGGAATCCAAAATGGCCAGATTGCCGGGCATTTTTACGATAACAATCTTGTGCCCTTTACCGGAAATGGCAAATTTCGAGAGTGTTTCGATATAGGAGTGCGGATCCACCAATCCGCCGGGATAGAATACCAATCCGGTTTTTGAATAATTATTAATAGTTGGATTGATCTCAATATATTCCCGGTAATCGTAAACGGATACTCCGACTGAAAGTTCTTGTTTATCAGGCAGATAACTGCATGAATAGATCATAATTGGTAGCAGGAATATTAAAAAATATCGCGTTCCCATTGGGCATTGATTTTCGGCAAAGATAATTAAGATCGTGACTCGAGACGCGTGACACGAAACGCGAAAGACGAAGAAGGAGATCGCGAGACGAAGAAGAAGACCGGAAGCCGGAAGACGGAAGACCAAAGACCGGTAGACGAGAGTAGGGGAGGTACCCGTGGGTCCTCCCTTTTTGCAAGCCAAAATTAACCCTCGGAGAGTTGTCATCCCCGCGCAGGCGGAGCCGGAAGCGGGGACCCCGTCGCACACCATGAAACCAAGCAGGGGACCCCGTTGAATACCGCGAATTTAGGCGAATCCGCCCCTTAATACGACACTGGGCGGTATGCTCAGAGCCCCTTTGATCTTGAATTTTCAGCATTCAAAACTGGCCTTCGAATCTCAACATTGGCCCTCGAATCTCATCATTCAGCCATCTAATATTGTTTTACCGTGCGCCGACCGCCACCAGCCTGTGCTGGGTGCGGAAAATGATCATGCCGTCTGATATCGCGGGGGTAGCCATACAAGGATCCTCCATCAAGTTCCTGGCCAGTAACTTATATTCCTGCCCGGCCTGAATAACGAAAATTTCGCCGGTCTCTGCTGGGAAGTAAAGTTTCCCATCGGAAGCGACACCCGACGCTGAGAATGCTTTTCCAAGCTCCTGCTTGTATTTGACTGCTCCTGTCAGGGCTTCAATGCACATTAACTGTCCGTTGATCTGCATGTTGTACAGATAGCCTCCGTAAATCAGCGGACTTGCCATATAAGCTCCGCCTCGTTTGAAACTCCATGCCACCCCTTTTTGAAAGTTCCAGGCTACAAAATTGCTCTTTGAGGTATCCGCCGGCGGAGTCAGATCGCCGCTGGCATCGGGTCTGATGGCCAGTATCGGTGAGAATTTTCCATGTGCACTATTGATGAATATCATGTCATGGGCTACCACGGCAGTTGGTGCCGGAGCATCGCCAACATTGCCGATCTTCCATACCTCCTGACCTGTGGCAAAATCATTGGCTGTTATAAACGGATAGCTGTTCAGAATGATGAGCGTTTTACCTTTTCCGGTATACAGGCATGGGGAACCCCAGGAGGAAATTGTTTCACGCTTCACCCGCCAGATTTCCTTGCCGGTAGCAACATCAAAAGTGGCCAGAAATGAGTTCTTCAGCAAATCGGCCTGAATCACGATTTTGCCATCGTAAATTACAGGAGAACTCGAATACCCCCATTCTACGCCGTTTTCATTAAACGGACCGGTGGCCATGCTGCCGAGATCTTTTTTCCATAATAGCTTGCCTGTAAAATCATAGCAGAACAATCCCTGCGATCCGAACGATACCACCAGATGCTTTCCGTCAGTAGCCGGAGTGGGATTGGCATAGGTCGATTTTGTATGGCGCCGCTC
>CAIXHD010000608.1 GCA_903919065.1 uncultured Bacteroidota bacterium | reverse complement strand
TACTCACCGGATACAGGGCAAACTGAGAGCATTTTCTATCTATTCCGATGCAGGACAATTCGGTGCCGCCATGGGCCATGTTGCACTGGTAGCTGCTATTATGGCTATTGGTCCGGGACCGAAACGCAGAAGATGGGTGCTTTTGTCAATTGCTGTATTTACGACTTTGGGCATGCTTTTGTCCGGGACCAGGGGTGCATTTTTCGTACCGGTGGCCGGAGCAATGCTCTTCCTGTTCCTGAACCGGAATTTTAAAGTCTTTCTCGTTGGGTTAGTCTTTGCAGTTGGCGTATTCGGGTTTCTAAAATATACGACCATTGGAAATACAAATTACCAGATATTCCGACTCCGAACGGCGGTAAATCCTTCGCAGGACCGGTCTTTTCAGGTCAGGCTGGAAAATCAGCAAAAGTTGAAGGTTTACCTGGACAACAAGCCATTGGGTGGGGGAGTGGGTTCCTCCGGAAACTGGGGATTGCGATTCAGCCCCAATACTTTTCTGGCCCAAACCCCGACCGATTCCTGGTATGTGAAGATATGGGCGGAAATGGGGATCGTTGGCTTGCTGGTCCATTTGTCCATCCTTTTTTACCTCCTGTTCCGATGTTGTAAAATTGTCTGGAAATTAAAAGACCCTGAACTTCGCCAGATTATGCTCGCACTCACCTCTGGAATTTTTGGCATAATGGCGGCCAGTTATGGCAACGGAGTTTATGGTCAAATGCCTACAGGAATGATCATTTATCTTAGTTATGTTTTCATCTTTATTTCGCCATCTATAGAAAAATCTTTACCTTTGCGCCCAAGTTTATCAAAATAATGTCTAACGTATTAATTAATTGAGCTTTACAAAATGTCAGAAATTGAAAGCAAACCATTTGAAGAGGAAGCTGAACTGGAAGCAACTCCGGTAGCTGAGCCCACCCAGGAGGCCGAAATTCAAGAAGTTGAAATTGATGCTCTCGTGGAAGAGGAATTGGAGGAAGATGATTTTATTCCTGAAGAAGAAGAAGAAGCTGAAGCTGATGTTGAAGAGGAAGATGATGTTGATGTTGTACAGTTAATCTCAGCTGTAAAATTAACCGGTCAGGAATTTGACTGGGACAAGTACGAAGCCGAACAGGATGGTTACAGCGCTGAAGAGCGTGCCGACCTGGAAGCTATGTTTGACAAAACACTGTCAGTTGTTGGTGCCAACGAGGTAATCGACGGAACAGTTGTTTTTATGAACAAGCGTGAAGTTGTGGTCAACATCGGATACAAATCCGAAGGTGTTGTCAGCTTAAACGAATTCCGGTATGATCCGGACCTGAAAATTGGTGACAAAGTCGAAGTGTATGTAGAAACACTGGAAGACAAAAACGGACAGCTGGTCCTGTCACACAAAAAAGCACGTGCCCTGCGTTCATGGGATCGCGTTAATGATGCTTATGAGAAAAGCGAAATCATTAAAGGTTACATCAAATGTCGTACTAAAGGTGGCATGATCGTCGATGTATTCGGCATCGAAGCATTCTTGCCTGGTTCACAGATTGATGTTAAACCAATCCGCGATTACGATGTATTTGTAGGCAAGACTATGGAATTCAAGGTTGTTAAAATCAATCACGAATTCAAAAACGTTGTTGTGTCTCATAAGGCACTCATCGAAGCTGAATTGGAAATTCAGAAACAGGAAATTATTTCCAAACTCGAAAAAGGACAGGTCCTCGAAGGAACTGTTAAGAACATTACCTCATACGGAGTATTTATTGATCTCGGCGGTGTCGACGGTCTTATTCACATTACCGACCTTTCATGGGGCCGCGTAAACCATCCTGAAGAAATCGTTACCCTTGATCAGAAGATCAATGTCGTTATCCTTGATTTCGATGATCATAAGAAACGTATTGCACTTGGCTTGAAACAACTTACCCCACATCCATGGGATTCTCTTGATGCCAACCTGAAAGTTGGGGATGTAGTTAAAGGTAAAGTTGTTGTAATGGCTGATTACGGTGCTTTTGTTGAAATTACAGCAGGCGTTGAAGGACTCATCCACGTGTCCGAAATGTCATGGTCACAGCATCTCCGCAGCGCTCAGGAATTCCTGAAAGTTGGAGATGAAATTGAAGCCGCTATTTTGACACTCGACCGCGAAGACAGGAAAATGTCTTTGGGCATCAAACAGATGCGTCAGGATCCATGGGCTAATATCGAAACCAGATATCCTATCGCTTCACAGCATACCGCCAAAGTTCGGAACTTTACCGGATTTGGAGTATTTGTTGAAATTGAAGAAGGTGTCGACGGTTTGATCCACATTTCAGACCTTAGCTGGACCAAGAAAATCAAGCATCCTGCAGAATTCTGTTCAATCGGAGACGAAATCTCTGTTGTTGTTCTGGAAATCGACAAGGAAAACCGTCGCCTGAGCTTAGGCCACAAGCAGCTGGAAGAAAATCCATGGGATGTATTCGAATCAATGTTCTCTGAAGGTACCTTGCATGAAGGAACCATCATCAGCGTATTCGACCGTGGTGCAGTTATCGCATTGCCATATGGTGTAGAAGGTTTCGCAACCCCAAGACACCTGATCCGTGAAGACGGTACCCAGGCAAAAGCGGAAGAAAAACTGATGTTCAAGGTTATTGAATTCAACAAATCTGCAAAACGGATTATCCTTTCACACAGTCGTGTATACGAGGACGAAAGACGTGCTGAAGAAGTTGTTGAACGCAAACCAAAACCTGTGGTTGAAAAAGCAGTTAAAAAAGCTAAAACCAGCATGGAATCAACAACCCTTGGTGATATCTCTGAACTCGCTGCTCTGAAAGACAGAATGGAAGCAGATGAGCAGAATGTTATCAAAAAGGGACATGCTAAAAAAGCTGCAGCTATGGCTGCCGCCGCTGAAGAAGCTGCCGCTGTAACCGCTGAGATACCTGCTGAAGAAACCGCAGCACCTGTTGTGGAAACTCCTGAAGCTCCTGACGCTACCGAAGCTGCTGCAGCTCCGGCAAAGACAAGGAAAAAGAAGGAAAAACCAGCAGAAACTGAAGCAACCGAAGAGCAGGAAGCCTGATCCGAATGAAGTTTTCCCTGACAATACTGGGAAGCAGTTCGGCAGTTCCTACTGCTAGCAGAAATACAACCGCTCATGTACTTAACGTACATGAGCGGTTTTTTTTAATAGATTGCGGTGAAGCAACCCAAATTCAATTCCGGAAATTTCGTATCCGGTTCGGCCGGGTTCACCAGATATTTATCAGCCATCTTCACAGCGATCATATTCTTGGTTTATTTGGATATCTGGCAACGCAGACGCTTATCGGAAGAAAAAAAGAAATTGAAATCTTTGGTCCTCCTGATCTGGAGAAGTTTGTCCGGAACCATTTTGCACTCTTTCCCGAATCCCTGATACTTCCTGTGGTTTTTCATTCGCTGGATCAATCCGGAATCTGTAAAATATTTGAGGATAAAGCCGTTGAAGTTTTCTCTTTCCCGGTTAAACACCGGGTGCCAACCTGGGGATTCCTTTTCAGGGAGAAATTTAATGGTCGAAATAATCTTAACAGGGAACCCCGGACTTATGCATTTTGTACGGATACCATTTTCGATCCGTCACTGGCTGCCTATTTCAAAGGTTGCGATCTTTTATACCATGAGGCCACTTATGGAAATAAAGAACTGAGCCGTGCAATTTCAACGGCTCATTCAACCGCGAAACAGGCTGCTGAAATGGCACAACTGGCCGGTGCCAAGCAATTGCTCATCGGACATTTCTCGGCCCGATATAAGGACACTACCGGCCTTTTGGATGAGGCCAGGGAGATTTTTGCAAATACCATCGAGGCAATCGACGGTTTAACCATCGATATCCCGGAACAGGGATAATCCAACCGACATTCATTCCCCAAATTTGCGCTCCAAAGACGAAAAATTCCCGAGCGCACAAATTACATCCTCAATAGTCAGATCGTTAAAAAGCTTCCCGAAAAAGTAAAGCCGGGCAAAACCCGATTGAATCGGAAGAAAATTGCTCAGAAGTGGAGCTTTCCCACTTCTGATAATGAAATCTACCGGTGTTGTAACCCACAGATTTTTAATAAAATGATCATTATTTTCCTTCGATTTGATTGCTTGCTCAATTTCTTCAATCGGGTCATAAGCAATCAGTAGATTTAACCTTCCACCTTTATTATTCAGTGTTAATCGCTCAAGTAGTTCAACCTCCGTCAGAAAAGAGGCAGGCAATATTTCGCGATTCCCTGCCATAACAACTCTTATGTTTCTCTGTTTTGCGAGTATGGCTATCAAATTATTCAAGGAGGTTTCCACGATATCAAGGTTTGCATCCAGCTCATCAGCCTCACGCTTGAAATTCTGGATGCTCGACAGGTAGATACTGATCTCAAATACGCCGCAGTCATATAGATAGTTAACGTATTCCTGAAGTTTAGCCCTGGCAACTGAATAGGCTTCCTGCAATGAGCATTCATGCACCTTTGCCCATCGTCTTCCTCCATCCGGGATAATCCCGATATGTGTTGGAACCAGTCCGGGTGCAGGGTGGAAATCAGCTGAGTTTGGTAATGTGTTATTATCCACGTTAGTATCTCATTTATTATTTAAACTGTTTATGGAAGTGAAATAATCCCTTGCCCGTTGGATATCAGTACTGAAATGATAAGCATCTGATCCGTTAAATTTGGCTTCAAACCGAAAACCGGATATCGTGATACTGAAATCCGATCCGTTATTGATGGATTCCATAATTGAAATCAAATCCTTGGATGAATGGTATCTGCTTACTGTTTTGATTAGCCCCCGGATTTCAAGAATATCAGTATTCAACGGATCATCGGGATGGTAAATAGCAGCAATCGGCACAAAGCCGCACTCTTTTCCGGATAGTGCATGCCGCGCACGCAATTCGTAAATTATCTCAAATCGTGATATGGAACTGTCGTCAGGTATAACGTCCAGTTTCATTGCCATGAATCCACATGCAGCATCAGGAAGCTTTATGTTCAGAAATTCTTTGAATAGCAGGATGGCAAAAAGATTAGAGGCAATTTTTCTTTCACTGAGTTTTGAAGTCATATGAAACCTGTTGCCACAAACGAGGTCAAATTGTTTCAATTTTTCAGCAAATTCAGGAATATGGACAGTATCGTGCTGGCCATCAGCATCAATTGCCAGAATATGAGTATAACCCTTTTCAACAGCATACCTCTTGACCGTACTGTAAACACTTCCAAGCCCCTGGTTCGATCCGAGCGAGATGCAGTGAAACCCATGCTCAATAACGCATTTTGCGGTTTGATCAGTACTGCCGTCATCGATAACCACCACGTCCTTTTTCCATGGTTTTAAAAGCCCAAGCAGCTGAGGAATTTCCTTTTCCTCATTATATGCCGGAATGGCAATCAGCAGTTCAATTGGTTGTTCTTTTGAATCCATCTATTTAAACAAGTATTGCGGGGATTTATGAAAATGAGCAATCGGCCGCATCGTTTTGAGAAACAGTGTTAGCAGATTACCACAGTTATTTTTTTTCATAGCCCGATAATCTTCTCTCCATTTCCTTCTGATATTCTCCATCGTCCGGTTGCTGACACCACCTACGCGCATCCTGACCATTACTTCAGGAAGGTAGGTTGCCCTGATTTTATGCCTGTAAAGCATTCGTAACATGGAATCATAGTCGCCGGCAATGCTGAACCCGGTATCAAACAATCCATACTTTTCATAGTACAGGCGCCTGGTATAGAAAGTGGGATGGGGTGGCAACCAACCAAGTTTAAACTTCCACCGGTGATAGCTGCCCGATTTTCGGTCCGTCAGTACTTTGTTGATGTCATTCTGATCTACATATTGAATATCCCCATAAACAGCGTCGGTACTTTTTGTTTCAAATTGATGCACTACCTTTTCAATAACATGATCATCAATAAAAAAATCATCTGAATGTAAAAAGCCGATAATATCTCCTGTTGCCATCTCAATTCCCTTATTCAAGGCATCATATAAACCAAGGTCAGGTTCGCTCACCCATTTGCTGATCTTCGCCCCGAACGATTTGATGATCCCAACGGTCCCGTCATCAGACTCGCCATCAACAATGATGTATTCTATATCGGGATATACCTGTGTCAAAACAGAATTAATTGTTGCTTCAATGGAGTCCTGACTGTTATGGCAGGCGGTGATGATCGAGATCCTCATTGGAATTGAACGATTTTTTTCCTGGGCTGAGTCAGGCTGAGAACAACCTCAGTGATGTAGAATGCCATAAAAGCGATCACTGACGCCTTGGTGAGGTAGTTGAGAACCGTCGAAAAATCCGTTTCAGCTTTCATGACCTGAAAGAACAGAAATGGTATCCAGATAATGAGTGTTGGATATTTTTTCGATATTTGTATAATCTTAACAATGACCCAGTTATAGAGTAGCGATACCAGGAAAAGAAATATCATTCCTCCATATTTTCCGTAATTTGCATAACCTTCCCCAACCAATGAGATATCCATACTGGTTGTTTCAGGCAATATAGTGCCGGTAAACCTTTCGAAATTTGCCCTTCCTCCGGCTTTTATCTTTCCCGGTGCTAAAAATCTTGGCAACAAGGAGGCATACAGGGCGGTCTTCACTGTTTCACCCCTTACGAAAGGAGTTTCTTCGGGCATATGGTTCATGATCCGTGCCACTATCCAGCCCTGATTTAGTCTGGCGCCCATGTTTTCTATCGGACCCGATTCAACCAGCTTTGCCGGCGACGTTATCCTCGAAACGATTATCTCTTTATAAATCTCTGAATTGGATTTGGTGCTTGTGGCATACCAGGTTGCCATCCGGTATTCCTGCTTTGTCGACTGCACCAGCATCAGCAGGAACATCCCGATAACCATCATGGTTATTTTACCCCAGGTTGGAATTTTTACCACCATGGCAATGATCAGGAAGGAGAGGATCATCCACTGAACAAGCTCTCCGAACATACCCTGCAAAACCGCAGCAGAAGCCGCCAGACCAAGGATGGCGGCAACAACCAGCCATTTGAATTTGAAATTTCCGAATATGGCCATGTACATTCCGACAAACTGCAGGTTGCTGACCAGAAATCCAATAAACCGGAGGCTTTGCGGCAGGCTCTTTCCTGCAAAACCTGCTACAACGCCAATAATGGTAAGGACATACCCAATGTATGGATGCTCATTAAGGTACCCTTTCAATCGGTCAATGTCCTCCTCGTTAACGATTCGCTCCTCTTTGAGCGGCATGTATAGTCCGAGTACCATCAGGTAGCAGGCCGGAACCACGAAATCCATATAGGTGGCTTCTGTAACTGCCATATAATACAGCTCATCGTAGGGTAAAATATTATAGGCCAGAACCGGGCCCAATATCCACTGCAAAACCGACATGAATGATATCAGGTCACGAATCTCGATACGCTTTCCAAGATCATCAATGAATTTCACTGCCAATCCCGCAAATAGAGCCACACCGAGGCCTGACATGAAATACAGGCTCGTAAACACTTCGAAAAAGGTGAATACCAAAAGACCTGTTGCCAATAATCGTATGCTTCGCCCTGATAGGTACATGGGATTATTTTTACGATCCTGGGTTACTTATGTTCATCTCAAAACTCTTGCATATTGCCTCGAATGACCAGGCCTGAATTATTTTTTCCGATTCTTTTCCCATCAAACGGACATGCTCTCGTGAAACGGCCATTTTCATTAACAAACCAACGCAACCGGCCAAATCCCCTGAAGTCATAATATATCCGTTTATACCTTGTCTTACGAGGTCTGCGGAACACCCCGAAAGATTGCTGACGAGGATGGCCTTTCCGCAAGCCATCGCCTCATTCACCACCAGTCCCCAGGTTTCACCCGGCCCCTGAGATGGCAAAGCCAGGATGTCGCACATGTGATATACCACCGGGACCCTGCTCTGGTTCTGGAAAGGAATAAAATGGATGTTGTTCTTTCCGGTTGCTTTGGTTCTCATCTCCTCTTCCAAAATGCCATTCCCAACAAATACAAAATGGATGTTTGGATTGTTTAAATTCAGGGCAGCATCAATCAATAGCAGCGGATTCTTTTTGGATTCGAACTTCCCGATAAACAAAATGGCAATATCCATTTTCCCGATATTCAGTTCCTCTCTGAGCTTTTCAGACTCCAGTCGCATCTCGCCGCTCGGATCGCCAAATCTATGATTGTCAATGGCATGAGGCGCAAAAAATAGCTGATTTGCACGAAAGCCATGCTTCAGATAATATTGCCTGTTGTTTTCACCCACAAAAAAGGCATAATCTGCCTGCCGATAAACGTACCGGAGAAAGGTCCGCCTGAGCATTTGCTTCCAACCGGGCTTTTCGTCCAGTAAGGTGGAATCGCCCCTGAAATATACCGGTATCAAGCCCTTGAATTTCTTCATAGCATAATAGTGGGCATGATAATTCCAGCCAAAAACCATAAGTGCTTCCGCTCCCCATTCCTTTATCTTTTTATTCAGCGAAGGGCAGGTGATTCCCCGGAATGACCCCGGTCCGGGATTCTTTGAAACATTATCAATAAATTCGTAAGCATAACCATCGAGCAATGGAATATCCCATTGAATAGCTTTGCCGAAATCTTTGTCGAAAAGAGTTTCCTGACGCTGACTCCAGGTGTAAAATACTTTAATATCAAGCAGATCAGATTTGGCCAGCAAGGCAAACAGTGGCGCATTGTACTGGATTGGATGAGAGCTGATGATGGCAAGCTTCTTCTTCATTGTTTCAGAATTTTGTTAAAGAAATCAACTTGCTTGCGTGTTGCCTCCCTGGCAGAATACGGTTCAAACTCTGCCCAGTCGGTCTCGGGTACAAAGGGAAGCTTTGCAATGAATTGCTTCATAACCGGGTAAATCCTGCCGGCAATCTCCTCTATCGGATCCTCATTCCTGAATGTCACGCAGGTGCCGGCCCTGGTTTTCCCAAGTATATCAACAACGGTGCTGGTTTCATTAAACACTGCAATAAGCGGTCGCTGCGCCAGAATGTACGGATATAGTTTTGAGGCTGTGTAATTGGTGTCCGTTGATCCGGGGATGATCAGGATATCTGCATCTTTAATCACTTTCAGGGCAGAAAAGTAGGGTAGCCGGTCGGTAATTTCTACCACATGGTTGCCGACTCCAAATTTATCAGCCACCGGTTGAATAGTCTTCTGACCTAATCCATCAGCCGCATAGCTGGTGCCGATGAAGAACATTCTTACTTTCGAAAAAAGCTCAGGATCCTTATCAAGGCCAAGCTTTAATCCAGCAAAGATTCCACTTACGGCCAGGTTCATATCATGCCCCCCACGGCCGATATAGGCAAAGTTTATATAATCATTGCCTCTTTGAAACAATGGATTTTCCACTCCGGCTTTGTCCAGAATTTCGAAGTCATGCGAGGCACCTCCAAAAGGAATGGTCACACACCTCTCAGGCTTGATATTGGAATAGCGCTCCATGAGTGTTTTTGGATATCCCGGTGAAACAGAAATGATTCCATCCACTTTTCTCATGGTTACAGCCTCCATGATCTTGTCCATCGTATAGGCGATCCTGAATTTTGGCGGCCGCTCGTTTCGCGGCTTATCAAGATAGAAATCGTTTCTCCAGGGGTCCTGCATGTCAATAATAAAGGGTATTCCAAATTTCCATTTCCAATAACGTCCAAGGATCATGACCGGAAAAGCAGTGGTTGAGAAATAGATAAGATCATAACGGTTTTTCCTGATGAGCTTGTTTCCGGTTTTCAGATAAAACCATAACGACCGGTATCCAAGGTTCCCCAGTCCGATTTTCCGTGTGTACCTGGTGTTAAAAGCCCTGATCCTCTTGATGGCTGAGGTTTCGGGCAATGATTCCATGAGAAGGGGGTCCTGACTCATTTCCACAAATTCCGGCTCAACAGCCACCACTGTTGCCTCCCATCCCATTTCGGGGAAATAAACCAGACTTTGCCTGACACGGTGCATGTCGGCCGCATTGATTGGAGGAAAATTGGGCGAGATAATCAATACTTTTTTCATGATTCCCTGTCGCTTAAAGCATTATTTATCCAATTGGTCAGCAAGCCTTCCTGCTTTTCCCAGCAGAACTTGTCTTTTGCAACCTTTAAAGCACTCTTTTTCGCATTAATCAGCAACTCCTTGTCAGTCAAAAGTTTATTCAATACAGTTGCTAATTCCTGACGGTCCTTGTTTTTGAATAGGAATACTGCTCCCTGGGCTTCTTTTGCAACCTCCCGCTGTCCCGATGTATCGGTTGCCACCACAGCTATCCCTCCCTGCAAGTATTGCAATATCTTATTGGTTATCGTGAGATTACGGCTTTCGGGTACATATTCTTCCGTGGCCAGGCCAATATCGTGCTCGGCGATGCGGGATAATAATTCCCCGGGTGGCACCAGCGAATGGAAAAACAGGCGATGCCCCTGCTTATCTGGAAACCTGTTGAGCAGTTCCTGCTGGAAATCCTTAAAGAGATTTCCCCTTAAGTGAAATTCAACAGGCGTTTTTATATCATTCAGGCAATCTATCAAAAATTCAATTCCACGGCCCGGGCCAATAGTCTGCGAATACCAATGAATGGATGGCATATCGGGATTAACCCTGTCCTTAAGCTGATTATCGAGGTTGTTGCGATCACTGAAAGGAAAAACATTCTGAAGAACCCGGGGAGGTGCAGTCCCGGCAAAAGAGCCAAGGGCATCTGCCAGAGCCTGAGAAGTTGTATAAACAGGATTCCCTATTTGTAAAGCGATCTTCTCATATTTCTCCAGAAGCCTGATCGGACGGGACCGATTAGCTTCCGGAAGCAGATCATGCGAATACCAATCTTCAAAATCGAAAGCCACCATACACCCGCTCTTCAGCAGTTTGCAACCGATGACTGTGCTCACCTCCTGATGGCAGGTGTAGAGATCTGCCTTTTCCCTGCGGGCAGCTTTAAGGTTTTTCGGGTAATCATATCCGAGTACAAAAACATTCTCCAGGCCTAATCTGGCAATAGCTTCCCCTGCTAACCTCCGGATTAAACGCTCCTTAAAACGATACCAGCGACTGGCCTGGCCAGGGATCATATTCACTGCGCATTTCAGTTGTATCCCTGTATTTTCTATCAGCTTAAGGTCCTCTTCCAATAAGTTCTGATAGGTAAAGGTGGTGAGAATAACTACCTGATGCCCGGCAGTATCCAGTGCCATTGCTTCTTTAACAACCCTGGGATTGCGGCATAAATGGCTTTGAGTAAGTATGCAGATCTTCTTTCCCATGGCAATCGAACTATTTCCTTAGCGAATGAATTCTTTTTCTTAATTGTTTTGCACTTTTCCATCCCAGTAGCCGCTTGGTGGCCTCGATAATTGCTCCACCCAAAACAGGTATATCCGGCTTTTTTCCGGTTCTCCGTACGAGGGCTTCACATTCGGTAACCAAAGATGGAAACTGAGGATAGGCATTTATTGCAATCTCCTGATAGAGCGTAGCCATCGCTTGCTGAAATTGGTCAGACTGCGTCTTTGCCCCCAGATATCCGCCTTTCAGGTTAAGTGCTAAAAGTGCGCTTTGCAGGTTTTCGATTTTGTTGGCTTTAGCCGATATATTCCCTCCAAGGGTAAAGCGCCGGTAATAGTTTATTCCCCCCGTGGTGCGGATCCCTTTGGAGGCCAAAACCGCTCTGGCGAAGTATTCTCCGTCCTGGTCAAGCAAAAGCGATTCATTCCAGGGACCTATTTCCTTTGTTATGCTTGAAGGGGTTAGCCAGGCACTGGTTTGTACCATCCATCTTTTCCCGTAACCTCCATAAAGTTTGACCAGAAAATCCACCGGATCGTCGGAGTCATGTATCCAGTAGGATTCCTCCCGGGGTTGCATACTCAAATAATCCTCCCCGTTCATAAAATGAACAGTTGGGCTTACTCCAAGATATCCTGGGGTGTTTTGCAGGATTTCGACCTGCTTTTCAATTTTATCCGGACTTATAACATCATCGGCATCAAGAAATTGGATGAATTGTCCCTTGCTCATGGCAAGGCCCTGGTTGCGCGCCCGGCAGGCGCCGCTGTTTTTCTGTACAATTACTTTGAGCCGGTCCGATTCATAAGTACGCGCAATCTCAACGGTATTGTCGGATGAACCATCGTCTACCACAAATGTTTCAATCCAGGGCCAGGACTGTTTAATCACAGAATCCAGAGTCTCTGCAATATATTTCCCGGCATTGAAGGCAGGAATAACAATCGAAACCAGAGTGCCGTTCTTATCCATTTTCCTGGACTTTAATCAGGGATTTTGCCGGTATGCCACCAACAATATCTCCCGGCTTAACATCTTTGGTTACCACAGAGCCGGCTGCAACAATTGCCCGGCGGCCAATGGTGACGCCGGGAAGCAGAACCACACGGGCTCCAACCCAGGCGCCATCTTCAATGATGACTTTCCCTGTGTGAACGCCGCCCTTCCAGGCAGCTAGTGTATCAGCCTTATAATTATGATCATGCGTATAAATAATGTCAAAGGGCCCCAGTGCAACCTGAGCCCCGATAATCACGTCGTCACTGGTATCAATGATTGTGTGATCGCCGACATTTGAGCCTTCACCCATAATAAACCGGCCATCGTAACCTGGTTCACGGGGAAAAATATTACAGTAGGTCGAAACAGAACTTCCATCTGCCATTTCTACACCTTTACCGTTACGTACTACTGAATGATTTAAAACAGAACATTTCTGACCCAACAGAATGGTCGTATCTTTTCCTGCATGGATATTCGTTTCGGGGTGAATTTTTGAGCCAGCCCCAATGACCACTGAGCTGCCGGCCGAGAGGCCAATGGTAACACGCTTCATTAATTCTGCTCCCGGTCCTATCGTCAGCAGTCCATTCCCTTCAATAATGACAGGGAAATGAATTTTAACTCCATGCCCCAATGAGGATTGAGCCAGCCGGAGGTTCCAGTACAAAAAACGGGAAAATCTGCTGATCACGTGTTTGATCATCAGAAGGGTGATTTTTGCCAGGTTACCTAAAGTGCGCATGAGATTAGAATTTTGGCTTGTTTAATACTAATTTGATTAATTGAAGATGGGAGTAGGGAGTCTGCTTACGCATCTCTTCCATAATCTTTAACGACTGGTTTTTTCCTGTTCCCAGGATATACCTTGCCTGATTCCAGCGGATTTTCTTAAGTGCCCTGTTCCTGTCCTTTTCGCTCAGCGGGCACTGATCACTGATGATCATTTCTTCAGCGCATTTCAGGTATTTAAATGGTACGGTGAAGTCGGTACGGTTATGCTGCATCTCCTGTTCTTCATGCTCCCGGTACCATACAATACCATGCGGCATCAGCACCACGGGATATCTTGCCGCAAGGATATGCCACATCTCGAAATCACCCAGATAGCGGCGACCGGTGAATCCATTTACAGCTTCAAATGCATCTTTCCTGATGATCGCTGATAAGGGTGCCTTATGAAAAAGCTGTTCCTGAAAGTAATGGCGCTGATAGGCTTCCTCACTGGTAAGCATAAAGGGAAAAATCCGGAACTTGTCCTGGGTAAGGGAGCCCAGACCAAATCCTGCTTCAGGAAAAAGTTCCATGCCGCTGACCAGTACCTCCAGCCCGGTAGGATAAATTAAATCATCAGCATCAACATATTTGAGATATTTACCCTTGGCCAGACTGGCTGCCTTATTTCTGTTCGGATAATCGCCAAGGTTCTTCTCATTCAATACCACCTTTATTCGTGAATCTTTTTCTGCATAAGCCTGTGCAATCTCAAGACTCCGGTCCTTCGACTGATCATCCACAATGATCAGCTCGAAATTTTCATAGGTGGAAGCAAGTACACTTTCAACAGCAAAAGCGAGATATTTTTCGCGGTTGTATGTCGTCATGAGTACGCTTACCAAGGGTTTTACCGTTTTTGCCATAGGTTTCATTATTTTGTCTTTGCCTGTTGACCTTGTGGTGGATAGCCTACGAAAATCTTTTGCGAAGCCTCCACTCCCTTCAACCCCCTGATACCGGCTATCGTTGCAAAAATCAGGGTTGCCATCCAGGAGGCCACCACCAGGTTCAAATTATAAAAGAACCAGTTAACCTTATTTTTAAAGGATATTTTTTTCCGGCTGATACGTACCAGTATCTGCGGTACCGTCACAAAAGGATTTTTAGGAAATTTTATATAATCATAGAATTTGTAGTTCTGGTACGAAATTATGTAGGTCCTTTTGAAATAGAACTTAAAATTCTGATGATGGTAATGGTACACACGGGCACGATAATCATAAACTATAGCATATCCCATTGTCAATGCGTCATTTGCCCAGAGGGTATCTTCGGAAAACATCAGCTTCTTGAATGGGATCTTTTCTTTGATGGATTTGCGGTACATCGCAGTTACATCATCCCAATAGCAATATTCATGCTTCTTCCTACCGGGCAGAGTAGTAAAATCTTTGCTGTTACTGAACTGCACCAGAAAAGGTTTTGCCTCACTCGCCGGGGTAAACCACTGAAGTGGATTTTTATCAGCATCCGAGCGAACAATCTGCTGACCGCAAACGCCGGCAACCTCCGGATTGTCAAAATGAGAGAGCATTAACTCAATCCAGTCATCGCTGGCTGGAGTAGCATCCTGGACAGTTAATACTACAAAAGTTCCCTTTGCCAGATTAATCCCCTGATTGCGGGTCTCCCCATGGTTAAATTCCCCTTTTGGCACATGATGAACTCTTACAGGATATTTACTCAGTAATTCAAGGGTACCGTCCGTAGATCCGGAGTCCATGGCAATGACTTCCATCCTGTCTTTTACCGTTTGTCGAAACAGTCCGTCAAGACACGACGGTAATGTGTCGATTCCATTCTTCACTGGAATAACCACAGAAATTAAAATATCATCTGGCTGGCTTGCTGTCATTTCTTTGGATCTTTTATGTAAAGATGCTTTCCAATGTTACTGTCTTGCCTGAAATTGTTGGTCAACCGATCCAACTGACGGCCAAATATTGTTACGCGGTTGAGCCGCAACAAATAGAACACAGCAATCATCCTTAATCTTAGTGCGGTGCTGGTACTGAAAATCTTATTATTTAATCCAAAACTTATTACCGAAAAACAAATACCCGTATTGAGAGTTTTAGCAGCACCTATAGCAATATTCCCCCCTAAAATCTGCAGGTGATTCTTTGTTTCGGCATTCATAACCGACATCAAAGACCTGGCATGAGAAAAGAAAATCTGCTGCCTGCTTTTGAGTTTCTCGGGTGAGCTTATTTCTCCCTGACTGATGCTTTGCGTATCGTGTTGACGGTACAAAACATCCGGTTCGAGGGAATAGTACTTCTTGCCTTTCAGACCGGAGATGAGTGCTTTTAAGTGAAAATCAACATCTTGCCAGCAGGCCAGTCCTTCGGTATAACCACCGATCAGGGAAACAGCTTCTTTTGTCCAAACGGGGCCCGTTGTTTGCCATGGCGCATCGAGTTTAAGGAACCGTAAAAGATCAGGTTCTCCGGTGTCGATGCTCCAAAGGAATCTGGCATCTTCAGGGTTATTCCGGAAAGTAAGCATAGGAAAAACCCAAAAGTCAAAGTCGGGTTCTTCTTGAATTTTTTTTGCTCTCTGCGATAAAGTAAAAGGTAAAAGCAAGTCGTCGGAGTCAAGAAAAATTAAAAAACTTCCCTTGGCATTCTGGATTCCAATGTTCCGGCAAACAGGAGCTCCTCCGGGGTTCTTGTCCCTTTTTATAAATCTGATGCGTTCATCTCGCCTGATAAATTCTTTGGCAATTTCTTCATTTCGGTCTGTAGATCCGTCATCCACAATGATCGCCTCCCAATTCGCATAATCCTGCCGCAAAATGGCTTCGAGTGTTTCTCCCAATAGATCCGCACGATTGAATGATGGAATAATAATGGATATCATGGGAGCCACGGAATTCATCTTTATAACTTTAGCGATTAAATCATTTTTTCCGGAATAATGCTTTAACGGCAACGCCTGATTTTATCAATTTGTCGCCAATTAATGGAAATAACAGCATCTTCCAGGTACTGGTGCTTTTCCATCCGTCACGGAGTATTTGTCCGCCATATTTTCTTACCTCCGGCCAGTCTCCGGCATCAATCATTAATCCGTAGATAAACCTTAGATCATCCCGGACATTTTTCCCTTTTGGCGCCATGGTCGTTTCAGGTTCCACGTTTACCACCGGGATCGGGGGAAGCTTTTCGCCTCGCATGATCGGGTCGGTACCAATAGTTCTTCTCTCCTCGGAAAACTCAAACAGTAATTTTCTGAAATGCTTAATTTTTCCTGCGTGTACTTTTGTTGCTGATGTCCCATGCAACCTGACAAAATAATTGCAGGTATTCAATACGGCAATCCTGTATTTCTCGGCCATTCTGATCCAAAGATCGTTGTCTTCGGATACAATGAATTCAGGACGATATCCTCCAAGATCCAGGACTTCCCGGAGCTTAAAGCACACTGTCGCATGAATTACCGGGGATGAGTTGTCGGGCCTGAAATCGTCTACAGATAATTCCTGATAGGGTTGGCTGTTAAAATATCTGTTTTGTGGTTGACGATGATTCATGGCTATTTTTCCGCGGGTGCTCATAAAGGCAATCTGGTTGCTTACCATCACAAAATCAGGATGAGCCTTCAGAAAATCAATCTGTACCTGAAATGCCTCAGGGGTTGAGGTATCATCAGCATCATGGCGCTTGACATATTCTCCCCGTGCAGCCGCCAGACCGTTATTCAGCGACCTTGCGACACCCATATTTTTCTGGTTGATAATAACAATGCGCGGATCGTTGTAACCCTGCACAATTGCCAAAGTATCATCAGTTGAACCGTCATTGACGATGATCAGCTCAAAATCCCTGAAAGTTTGATTTAGCACACTGTCGATGGCAGGCCTGATGTACGCCCTGCCATTATAAACAGGCATCAAAACACTCAGTGTAGGGTGCGGTTCCATACTAATCGTTTATTTGAAAGCCCAGGATGATTGCAGCACCGTTTTTGCCCGGTGAGTGAAAGGGTAGGGTCGGAGGATGTAATGATCCCCCTGCTTGACCGAAAAGCGGATGCAATTTTCGATATAATCAAATGTTCCGTAAGCGTTACCAAGCCAGAGAGATATATAATAGGTACCTGGTGAAAAGCACATATTTTTCACCGTTACGTTTACGCTGACTGTCTTGCCATGGGCGATGTTCTTTATCTCGAAAGCATCATCCGCGTTCGTAATATGGCCGATAAATTCGTTGGAATCATTACGGATGTCAAGGCTCATATCGCAAAGTTCAACCTGTTCTTTGGCCTTGAAATTCGCTGAAACCAGAAAATTGTCGCCAAGGAAAACCTCCTGAGCGGCTTTCCCGTTCATATCGGTCATTTTGTAATCGAGAAACTCTACCAGGCGTGTACCACTGCGGCGAAGCTCATTTTCATCAACCGAAAGCTGCTTGTATGCCGACGTGATTTCATCAACCGTACCAGTCATTCCAATGGTACCGTTCTGTATTAAAATACCTGTAGTGCAAAGTTGCTCTACGGCAGTAAGGTTATGACTGACAAATAATACTGTTCTGCCGCTCTGCGAAACAGACTGCATTTTGCCGATGGCTTTCTTCTGGAACTCGGCATCCCCGACAGCAAGAACCTCATCAACGATCAGAATTTCAGGTTCAAGGTGAGCCGCAACGGCAAATGCAAGCCGTACATACATGCCAGAAGAATAGCGCTTAACCGGTGTATCTACGTATTTTTTGATGCCGGAAAAATCAACGATCTCTTCGAGCTTGGAACTGATCTCCTTTTTGGTCATCCCAAGTATCGCACCATTCAGGTAAATATTTTCCTTACCTGTTAACTCCGGATGAAATCCGGTACCTACCTCCAGAAGACTGGCAATCCTTCCCTTGATCTTGATTTCGCCCGTTGTTGGGGAAGTAACCCTCGACATAAGTTTCAGAAGGGTCGATTTGCCAGCCCCGTTTTTTCCAACGATACCAAGGACCTCCCCATCGCAAATTTCCAGATTTATATCTCTGAGAGCCCATACATAACGTCCATCCACAGTATCCAAACGGTTTGAAACACCGACCTTCATTGTTGGATCCTCCTTACCCATTGCTTTTGCAAACAGGCGGTTGAGGTCATGACTCAGGGTTCCTGTACCAACATTTCCCAAACGGTATTGCTTGGATACATTTTCGAGTTTTATGACAACATTTGACATGATAAAGTTTTTTCGCTGATTGATAGTTTTACTGAAATATGAACTCTTATACCGTGTCCATGAACGTTTTTTCAACCTTATTAAAAATGATGACACCAAAAATTAACAGAACCACAGTAAATCCAAAACTGTACAGAAGATGTAAATAGTTGATTTGGCCAACGCCAAGCAGGGCTGTCCTGAATGTTTCAACTATCGGCGTCATCGGATTGGCTATCACAAAAAGCTTCATATTCTCTGGGATGGCCGATAAAGGGTAAATAATAGGAGTTGCATACATCCATAAGGTGACGCCAAAGGTGACCAGGTGCGTAAGGTCCCTGTATTTGGTGGTAAGTGAGGAGATGATGATCCCAAAACCAAGCCCAAGGCCTGCCATCATGAGTACAAGGACAGGGAGCCACAGGATCAGAATATTTGGTTTTACATCAGTTCCCTGAATCATGAAATAGGCCAGAAAGCAACAGAGGAAAACGAACTGAATAACAAAGCTGACAAGGTTTGATATAACCACGGAAATTGGCAGTGCAAGCCTGGGGAAATAAACCTTGCCAAAAATCGGGGCATTCTTGATAAATGTCTGCGAAGTTTCATTGAGGCAGGTCGAAAAATAAGTCCAGCCAACTATGCCCGACATATAAAACAATACCTTAGGAATCCCGTCTGTTGAAATTCCGGCAATGTTTCCAAAGATGATGGTAAACATAACCGTTGTGAGTAATGGCTGGATGATAAACCAAAGGGGACCCAAAATGGTTTGCTTGAATTTTGACACAAAATCCCTTTTGACAAACATCCCGACAAGATCGCGGTAAAGCCAAAGCTCGCGCAGGTTAATGTCCAGAAGATTGCGTTTGGGACGGAGAATCATTGTCCATTCTTTGGGCAGGATATTTCCCGGTTTATCTGCATTAAGGGTATTCATATCTGGTTATTTATAAATATTCAAACGGCTATATTTCTGAGAACTTTGGTTTAGAATCTCCGGATCAGATTAATTATGGTTCTCCGGGTTTCAAGGTACAGGCGGGGTAAAATCATCAGCCATCCTTTACCCTCATTATCAGTAAGGAGGTCCTGAATTTTCACCTTCTGCTTTAGATCTGTGAAAACAATATGAATCCTTTTCATTCTATTCTCAACTGCTTCACCAAGGGAATTCGTAAACTGTTTTTTTGTTGTATGGTTATATCTGACAACAAAGAGGGTTATATCCGCAAATCTGTTGAGCAGAAAGGCATCACCAACAACCCCGATCGATGGGGTATCCATTATAATGTAATCGTACTTCTTCCTCAATTCAGCAAAAAGCATTTTTGCTCTTTCCGATTCTATAAGCTCATCGTGGTTTGGCGGAATTGGTCCGGACAGAATGACATCCAGATTTTTAGTGTAGGTTTTATTAGTGATCTGTTCAATGGACATATCATTGATCAGATAATTGGTGATACCCTCATTTTTAGTAAACCCGAAATATTCTGCAATTTTCGGACGCTGAAGGTCGAACCCAAGCAAGAGACTGCGTTTCCCGGCCAGCGCATACATGGAGGCAAGGTTGATTGCGATAAAAGTTTTCCCATCTCCAAAAAAAGAGGAGGTAACTAAAATAACTTTTTCATCCTTCTGAGGCTCCAGGTTCAGCTTGATTCTGATAATCCTCAGCATTTCGGTAAACTTGGAATTTGCGCTCAGAAGGAGTTTTCCCGACCGCTTGTCCGTGTTTCTTATGAGGGAACCCACAATAGGTATTTCAGTGATTGATTCAATGTCATCGGCCGACATGATCCTGTTGTTCAACAATACCACGAGGAAAAGAAAAATGGAGGGCAGAAGAAATGCCCAGATCAAAGCATTTACATAAGCGGTTTTAGTACTTGTTGAAACAGTGGAGATTCCTGATTCACCCGCATTATCAATAATTTCATGGTCCGGGGTATTGGCGGCACGCTGAATCTCAACTTCGGATTTCCGGTTCAGTAAAAAGTCATAGAGGTTATTGAAAACATTGAACTGCCTTTCGATGCCCAGGTATTCACGCTCTATACCCGGAAGTGTGGAGAACTCGGCGTTTTTCTCATCAAGGCGCTTGTCAACATCGTCAATTTTTATTTGAGTTGTGTTGATTATGCTGATCATATTTTCAAGCAAGGCATGCTTCATATTGATGATTTGCTCTTCCAGCGACTTGATGTATGGATTGTTTCTTGTGGAATTGGCGATAAGGTTGTCTTTTTCAAGAATTACAGTTGATAACTTCAATACGAGGTCGGAAAACAGTGGCAGGCTCAAACCGACAGTCGAAGGCATCATGATGTCCTCGAAAGAGTTGTGGGTTTGAATGTAATCCTTCAGATACTCGTAATACTTAAGGTCGGCAGTCAGGTTAGCCCGGCTTTTCGATTCACTGTTTATATCGCTGAGCATGGCAGCCGACTTTGCGGACAACTGCATGAACTTGTTGGTCTGCCGGAACTCTTCCATCTTTTGTTCAGCAAGCCTTAGGTCCTCACCCAGCTGTTTTAATTGTCCATCGATGAAATCAATGGTACTGGTAAGTATCCTGTTCTTCTTTTCAAGGTTGGATTTTAAAAATATCCTGGTTAATTCATTCAGGTAATCCTTTTCTTTTTCCTTATTCGGGCCGGTCGAGGAAATGTTGATTACCGTGGCATCCTTCTCTGTTGAGATAACTGTCTTTTTTCGATATTGACTGGTAATCTGGTTGAGGTCATTGATGATAAATCCATAAACCTGTCCTTTGTAATCCTGAGGATTAATACTGTCTTTGAGCTTTATTTGAAATGAATAACCATTTCCTTTTATCGGCTCATCAAACTTGTATGTTCTTACATTTTTGAACAATGGAGACTCCTCAGACCATAGTTCAATTTTCCCATTATCAACAAGTTTTAAATCAATGCGCCTGGTCAGCAATTGCTTTTGATCTTTGTCGAATATTACAGTAAAAGGGGACCTCTTGTATATTTCCTGCCATGTGTATTTGCCTTTAGCAAAATAAGATACCTGAAACTCAAGCTCCTCAAGTATCGTTTTAATCTGGGAAAAGGATTTTAATATTGCAACCTGGTTGTCGATCAGTTTTGAATTCACAAATAATGGATTTCCTGAAATTGCGGCTCGCTGGTCAAGGACTGATTTATTGCTTTTATCTTCAATCAAGACAGAGGTGGACATGCTGTACATCGGAATGATATACCTGTTCTTAATCATCGCAAATGCGAAGGCTATAGCTATAGCAAGGACAAAAAGATACCAGCTTCTCAAATAAAGGTTAAATACCCTTTTGAAATCAATCCCGCCTATTTGAGTTTGTTTGGGTTTACCCATTTTGTTTTAAAAAAACATTGTTTTAATAAATAGTACCAAAGTGATAAGTGTAGATACCGCCGATATATAAAACGCTGGAGTGATCTCGATCGGCTTGGCTGTCATCGGTTCGGCATAAATCACATCATTTGGAAAAACGTAAAACATGTTTTTGCTGATGAGGCCGCTGTTGGTCAGATCAATCATATATACTTTCTTTTCACCATTTTCTGTTCTCAATACCTTGATCTGTTTAAGGTTAGCATTTTTAGTTAGTCCCCCTGCAAGTGCTGCAGCTTCATAAATAGAAAGCTTGCTGCGCGACATGTTCAGCGTGCCCTGTTTAGTAAATTCTCCGAGCATGTGAACATAGTTGTTGATCAGTACAACATCCACAAGGCAAAGTCCGACTAATCCCACAATTTTGGACTTCAGCGTATCCCTGGCCTCAGAGATCGTCAATCCCCCAAGCTTGATATTACCTACATAAGGGTAGAAGATGTTACCTTCATCTGTCACATGGTATCCTACCAGTGCCTGATTTTCACTGTTAATAAAGTTAATCCCGGCTACAGGTTCAAGAAATTGGGTGATCTGCTTGTCAATCGATGTGATACTTATATACAGATAATCATTCGGGAGAATTCGATAAATCGTATCCTCAAATTGTTTCCCATTGAAGGTTTTTGCATAGGTGCTGTCGTTCACATTGTCGGACTGCAACAGGAGCATACTCTTCTGGGAGACGCACGAAGTAAGGACAGCGATGACTGAGATCAAAAAAAAATTAGCCCATCCTTTGCTAAAAACTGAACCGTTAGATGGTAAAATCATTTTACTTGCTTCTTTAACTATTAAAAGTAAAAAAAATCAACGAGTATTGGCTGCTTCGATGATCACTCTGAACAGATCTATTTGACTAACGGGCTTCAGTAAGTAGTGCGTGAAATTTTGTTCTGCAATCCGGTCAGTATAACTTTTGGCAGTAAAAGCAGTTTGAGCGAGAAAAGGTACCTTTTCATATTCCGGCCATTTTTTTTCGATTTCTGCCTTTAATAATATTCCATCCCAAGGTTTTGGCAGCCCGATATCCATGATTACCAAACTGAAAACCTTCCCTTGGTTGAAATAATCCTCAATAATGTTCAAGGCCTCATTGCCGGAATAGGCATTTGATAATGAGGCGATTTTATCAAGGAAAACTCTTAGGATCGTGGAATTTATCTTGTTATCTTCAATCACAAGAATCGATAGGGATTTCTCTTTAATAGTATGTTCCAGTTGCGAAAGCTCATCCTTCGATTCTCCAGATGAAGCAGCCGGAATCTCGAGCCTCACAATTTCGCCCATGTGTTCACCTGAGGAGAAAGAGATTTTGCCGTCTATTTTATTGAGAATTATCAGCATTGATTCTACTTCGGGATTAGCGGATAATATTGGATTGCTTATATCATATTGGCGGCCGGAATAACTTCGTTTAATGAAATTGATGATTCCCCGGGGAATATCCTGTCCAATATTATCAATATCAATGAGAACTTTTCCCCGGACAGGATCCAGTTGAATATCTGCGAAAACCTGCCTGTTTCTTGTAAACTGGAGCGCCTGGGTGAAAAAATACCTAAGGAGTTCTAACAAAAGAATTTCATCTGTTAAAACTTCGATGTCTCCTTCCTGCCTGATCTGGATCGTAATTGAATTCTGCCTTGCTAAGGAATCCAGGAGAATTTGAGCTTTCTGAAGGATGGGTGCAATTTGGCAGGGCACTCTTTGAATCTCATAAGAATCATTTTCTCCAATACTTACCTTATTGAAAAGCGATTTAAGCTTATTTCCACTGATTGCTATTGCCGCAATATTATCCAACAGTTTCTTGTCTTTCGATACTTCAGCATTTCGGGCGAGTATGGTGCTGAAACCCTGGATATTATTTAACAGGTTTCTTGCCTGGTGCTCAAAATCAATGGTCCAGCGACCTGATTTATCCGAAGCCATAGCTGGTGGCTGAATCATCTGATCATTATGCCCGCTTGCGGGTGTATCTGAAGACACGACCGATATCTTCTTTTCCTCGACAGGCACGCAGGTTATTAAGAACTTCTGACCTTCGATTTCCTTGAATTCCACCATTACAGAAATAAGGTAACCACCTGCGTCAAGAAGAAAGAACCTGGCGGTAAATTCGGAAAATTGCTGTACATCCAGCGGATTTTCCTGGTTTTTAAGAGTTAACAGAATGTCCCGGATGTGATAATCCCTTATGTCTTCAGCGGTATATCCGGTTAATGATTGAGCTGACTTATTGAAAAGAAAAATATCACCATCAATATCAGACAGAAATACAGCATCCTTCTTGCTGCTTATCAGCGTATCGTAATATTCTTTATTTGCGAGGGGCTTTTTACCCCGACCCTCCCTAATTCCTAAAACCGACCGAAAAGCCATATCTCTTTCAATTATTAATTGCTGCTCCCATAATTAGCAAAACTATTATTTGGTCAGCCAAAGAGTCGTCACAACCGCCAGGGCTATGAGCAGGCAGACCACGAGGAAACGCTGCCTGTACTTTTTTAGTTTTAGCTTGTTTGCAGCCATTTCCTCACGAAGCTGTCTGGCTTCAAGTATCTGGCTCAACGTTTTTATCAGATTGGAATTGAGATCATCATCTTTAATGATATAATCAACTGCCCCATTTCTCAGCATAGCGGTAGCCTCGCCGATATCGGAATTCGCAGTTAAGATCACAACCGGAAGGTTTTTGCTTATTCTCCTGATGAAATGCAGAATTTTATTTCCGTTCATGGCCTGACCATGGGGACTGTCAATAAAATAGTCCAGTAGAATAATATCAGGATCTTCTTCCCAGCTGGTAATCATCTGCTCGCCAGAGTGAAAGATCTGCACCGAGTATCCCAGGTCTTCAAGCGATATTGCCAGGGCTTCAGCAAATAATTCATTGTCTTCAACCAGAAAGATGCTTGTGTTATTTGGTTCTTTCATCTTTTTCTTCAATGTTATCTATGAGCAGCCGGTTATCAACTTTCATTCTCAGCGTTTTATTCGAAATTTTCCGAATCTTCAGCCATGTCTTGAAAATCTTATAAAGGGTTAGAAACTCCATAAACAAAGCACCTTCCAGGAATAGCAAAGGAGCCACCACACCGAAATGCTCAGTACGGAGAAGAAATCCGGTAACAATAATCGCAATATTGGCCACATAAAGGATTTTGGCCGACTTCTTATGATTCAGTCCGGTATCCATCAGAAGGTGATGTACATGGGTTTTATCCGCGCTGAATGGTGATTTCCTTTGAATTATCCTGCCCACCGATACGCGTAACAGGTCGTAAACAGGCAACATGAATATGCTGAAAGCCATGATAGCTGCTGCACTGTAAGTAAAATGAACCGAAGAAGCCTGACAAGAAACCATAAGCTTGATGCCGGCTGCCGACAGCAAGAATCCAAGCACCATTGATCCTGTATCGCCCATGAAAATCCGGGCCGGATTCCAGTTGTATTTTAGAAAGGCTAATAATGCTCCGGCAGTGGATGCCATTATCAGAACAAAAGTGATCTCATTGGAAATGAGAAAAAGGACAAAGAAGAATACCATATCAATCAAGGCAAGTCCGCCGGCCAACCCATCTATTCCATCTATGAGATTATACGCATTAATTAAACCAACAACAATGAAAACAGTGAGCAGGTACTGAATAACCACAGGCAGGTCGTGAATTCCAAAGACACCAAAAAGGTTGTTGATTCGCAGACCGGCATAGGCCATTAAAAGCGCTGCAAGTATCTGCCCTATAAATTTAATTCTGGGAGATAACTCTTTTAAATCATCTATAATGCCAATTATGAGCAGAATAAATATCCCGGCTAACAAGTAAATGAGTAAGCTGATATTTCCGGAAAAAAACCAAAAAGCACTGGTTGAGAGTAAACCAGCTACAATTCCAAAACCGCCCAGCCGGCTGATCGGACTCTTATGAACCTTACGCTCATTCGGTTTGTCGAGTAAGTTGTGCTTCACCGAGAGTTTAATAATCACCGGTATCAGCACAAGGCAGATTATGAAACTTCCAATAAATGCAGCCCCGTAAAAGAGCAAATCTGTTCGGGTGCTTGTCTGCAGAGCTTCCTTAAATGATTCGAATATGGTCATGCGAGGTTATATAAGGTTCTACATTTGGCGGTTCACCCATTCGGGAGGCATAAACTGCTTGAACTTTGAGGCATTCTTATTAAACAGTGCCGCAAAGAAAATTAATCCATTGGTATTCATAGCCCGGATGTCTTCTAAACTCTTCCGGATGATGTTCTTCACGCTCTTATTGCTTTCTCCTCCAACGCGCATACGAATCAGTACAATAGGAATGTAAAATGTGCTTGCCTTAAAACGTACAAGATATCTGAGGATGGATTCGTAATCAGCTGCAATTTTAAATGTGGTATTAAAGCCACCATACTTTTCATAAATCTCACGCTTCAAATAAAAGGTGGGGTGAGGCGGCATCCATCCGGTCAGAGCTTTAGCCCGGGAGAATTTGTGTGAACGCCAGAACCGGATGATTTTATCAGTGTCGTTCTGATCGACGTAAACCAGGTCGCCATACACAGAATCAATTTGGAATTTACTAAAAGCTTCAGCAATAATCTTGACTGTTTCTGTTGAAGCATACATGTCATCGGAATGCAAAAAACCCACCACATCACCTGTTGCAAGCTTGATTCCTTTATTTAGTGCATCATATAAACCATTGTCTTTTTCTGAAACGAATGTTGAAATTCGATCCCCGTAGGAACGAACAATATCACAAGTGCTATCTTTTGATTTACCATCGACAATAATATATTCTATGTCGGTGTAGGATTGACTCAAAACGGATTCAATGGTATCGCGAAGAGTCTTTTCGCTATTGTAGGTGATGGTAATTATCGAGATTTTCACTTGGTCAGGTTTTAATCTGCGTTTATGACAAATTTGATGAAAATTACTGAGTAATTAATGATTTCAACCTTCAAATACACGCTCCTTCACCTTTACAGCCGGGTTGCCCTGATAAATACCATAAGGTTCGAGATTACGTGTGGCAACAGAATTAACAGCTAATACCGAATGAGATTTGCATTCAATCCCCGGGCAAACAACACTGTGGGCACCAATCCAGGCACCGTCTTCAATGGAGATTTTTCCGGTTATCAAGTCAAATGTGCTCTTGCGGTAATTGTGATTTCCACATAACAGCATGGCTCCTTGTGATATGCAGCAATTATTTCCTATCGTAACATCCGCGAGATTGTCTATCCATGAATTCTCGCCAATCCAGGTAAAGTCACCAATTTTCAAGCGCCACGGATACTTAATATTAACACAGGGCTTAATGTTAACCCCTTTTCCAATTTTGGCGCCAAAAGCCCTCAGCAATATGCATTTTAGGGTGCTTGATGGTATCATTCCGGACCGGAAAAACAGAAGATTTACATAATACCAGGACAATCTCTTCAGTGTGCTCCCTCCGGGTTTATAGCTTACGTTGTCGTATTTTGAAATGTCAGTTTTCATAGTGTCTGGTCAAACAGGTTAATGTTTTCAGCAAGCATTTCGGGATTGGCGATGTAGGATTGCGCAAAGGAAAAAGCGCGGTTGGAATGAACGATGAACTCATCGGTACCCATTTTAGCAAAAAAATCAATTGTTTCCTGAAACAATTCCGGACTATCCAGGGAAATATCTCTACCGATGCCCAGTGTTTCAAGCCCTCTCCATGGAGTGCGATCACTGATGATCACAGGACATCCTGCCATAAAACTTTCCAGAATGGTATGGCCAAAATTCTCTCCGGTGGTTGGTAAGAGCATCATGTCATAACCCTGCAATTCACTGAGTATTTTTTCGCTGCTGATGCTGCCCCTGTAGTTAACAGTAACATTCGGGGGCATAGAGTCGATAAGGGTTTTACATTTTTCCCAATAGGCTTCACTGTTAACTGGCCCGATGAGGTCATACCTTATTGCATGGCTTTTACATCGGGTGAGTATTTCCAGGGCATACAACTGATTCTTTTCAGGGGAGATCCGTGCCACAGTAACCAAAGTCAGGCTTCCGGCAACCTTTGGCTTCCGCTCCGGAGGATTAGTCACCCTTCGAGGCAACTCGCGGGCTTCGGCTATTCGGGTTTTTTCGCCAATATGCTTCTTAATATCGATGGTTTCATGGGCGATAACTGAATGAAATACAACTCCCTTATAGAACCGGATAATCTTCATCAATCGGAGAAATACTTTTTTACGCCCAGGTTTAACCCCCAGGGCACCCTCTCCCAGAACGCCGTGCGAAGCAACAATGACGAGCTTGCGGCGCTGAAATTTTGTTAAGAGGAGGGGCAGGAATGAATACCAGAAACCGAAAAGCAGATGAATATATACCACATCGTAATCGCGCTCAGCGAGTAGCCGCCTGAAAAGGCTCACCTTTTGATTAGCCGCAGACACATAGTAAACATGCACATTCGGAGAAATCGTATTCCATTGGTTAGCAATGATTCCGGTATAAGGAGTTGTATCGGTATAATCGGTATCGCTGGTAACTATAAAGAATTCAAAATCATTGGTCAGGTAATCAACCTGGTTCATGAATGCCCTGATGGTTCCGCCAGCTTTGTATCCGGGCCAGTAGTAATCAGTAAACGAGATAACTTTTTTCATTTCAGGACTTTGCAATTAGCTTGTAAATAGCAGCGTATTTCTCTCCAATAACATCAGGTCGGAATCGCTTGATGTTTTCAAAACCATTACTGACCAGCTTTTCACGTAAAACCTGATCATTCAATAATCGTGTCACTGCCTCCCTGATCTCATCAGTATTCTCAGCATCAATAACCAATGCAGCATTACCTGCTACCTCAGGAAGGGCAGTGTTATTCCCCGTAATCACTGGTCTGCCAACGGCATTGGCTTCGAGTATGGGCAACCCAAATCCTTCGTATAAAGAGGCAAACATGACAATGTCACATTTCCGGTAATGATCCAGTACCTGATCATAAGGCAGGTTGAAGTAGTTCTCGAAACTTATCTTGTTTTGTTCAAGTAGGCGGAGGTGCTCTTCAGTCAGCTTCCCAATAATTACAAGAGTAACATCCAGCTCCCTGATTGCAGCGACCACCCGCTCCAAATTTTTATTGTGGGTCGTGCCAATCTGAAGTAATACAGGTTTTTTTGAATTAAATTCCCTTGGATAAGGAGTAATGGATGACGATATACAATCATGAACAACCAATATTTTTTCTGCATTAATGTTGGTTTGCTGAATCAGTTCCTTCTTAATGTATTCAGATATTACGGTTATGTACCTAACTCTGAATCCGGGCATTGTAAACCAAAAAAACTTAATGACAGCGAG
>CAIXHD010000607.1 GCA_903919065.1 uncultured Bacteroidota bacterium | reverse complement strand
CCGGAAGAGGCGTCGGCTTTGAGCGGCCGGCCTTCCGTTCATTTTAGCCTTGCAAATACCGAAGAGGATGGTAACTTTGTTACACCGGTGAATGGTTGAGACTCAAGACCCAAACTGTCAGGACAAGTCTTGACTACTACAGATTAAGGGGATGGGACAAATTATAAATTTTCATTAAGAAAGTTTTAAGGTGGTACGGTGCACTCTGAAGCGCCAATTAGGTTTCTTCGGAGTGCCTCGATCCACAAATCCGGTTTTTTGTCAATTTTGACTGAAAAAAGCGCTTTTTTCGAGCTTTTTTCATCCTTTAATTCATTTTGTTCTCCTTTTTATGCAGTTTTCTTAGGTTGTAGCTAATGCAGAGCCAGCCCAGATCCAGGTTATTCTTTTCTAACCCCCGGAGATGGGCCCGCCGAAAACCCTGATTGTGCTTTGCATCGCCGAAGAAGGTCTCTATCTCGTACCCCCTGCGTTTACGAAGATTTATTCCCTGTTCAGAGTTTAGATTCTTACGGGTTGTATCCCGGTAGGCATCCAGCTTTCGATTGACTGTGATCACACGGCTGTTCTCTTTGGAACGGGTGCATTGCTCGCGGAAAGAACAACCAGAACAATCTTCGCACACATAGGTGCGCGTGGTCGACTGATAGCCATGTCCATTTTCGGTGGTATGCTCAATCTGGAAAATCAGGTGTTGGCCACGTGGGCAAGTGTAAAAATCACCCTCCGGATCATAGTCCATGTGCTCCCTAACAAAAAGGTTGTTTTTGTATTCCACCTTCGTCTCACGGAAGAAGCCCGGATACTTCAGGTAGCTTTCAATTTGGTGCCCTTCAAGAAGGCTAAAGTTTTCCTCCGTGCCATAGCCCATATCTCCAACAAAATTCTTGGGCAGGTACTTTTCTCCCCGGTTCGCAATCTTCTGCAAATGACCCGGGAAGTTGAAGCTATCGGCTGCGTTCTGGTGGACGGAGTAGTTGGTGATAAACTGGTTCTCACTACTGACCTGATAATTATATGAAGGCTTCAGCGAGTTGTCCTTCATCCGGTTAAAGGTGGCATCTGTATCGGTTTTGGAAAAAGATTTGCGATTGCCGGCAATCTTTTCCTGCTCTTCATACTTGGCCAGATTCTCGGCTTCCTGGTCCAATTTCCTGGCAATTGATTTCATTTTGCGGTCACCCTGATTCTGCCGCTGTTCCTTTCGCTCCTGCAACTTCTTGTTGATCCGATCGCCAACCTCCTTGATCTTTTCACTGGTAATATGGCTGTTTTCACCCATCTCCTCCAGGTCATGATCCCCATACCGCTCGTCCTCCTCGCGATTGATCTTTTCGATATCCTCAAAGAGAGAGCGAACCCGATCTTTAACGGCCTTCTTGTACCGGTCCGTGCTCTTCATCCAAACATGGCTATACTTATTGGCATCTGCCTCAATCATGGTGCCGTCAACAAAGTACTCCTCAAACTTGATATAACCTTCCTTGTGAAGAAGGTCAAGCACCTGAGTAAAAACATCTTCCAGCATATCCTTGAGATAAACACCTCGGAACCGGTTCACACTCCGGTAACTGGGTGTCTGCCGACCGGTCAAATACATAAAGTTGATATCCTGGCGAAGCGCCTGCGCAATCCGGCGTCCGGAGTAGATCTTCTGACTATAAGCATAAACAATTGCCTTCAGCATCATCAGCGGATGGTAGGAGGAGCGGCCCAAATCCGAGAATCGATCAAACAGATGATCCACCTCAACCGAGTTCATAACCCGGTTAACCACACGAACCAAATGACCCTTGGGAACCAAATCTTCCAGGTAGGGTGGCAGAAGCATCCCCTGGTCAGGATCGTACGGTTTAAAGTTTGTCTTTCGTTTGCTTATCATTACATTTGATTTGTTGCTTGAAGGTAAGAATAATATATTTAATTACCTAACAATCAACGCATTAATGTTGTTTTTGTCGCAAATTTATATCGATTCTAAATAACATTTTGTCCCACCCCCGTAAGAGGCTTTGAGTTTACCTTCGTAGATTGCTTTACCGACGATAACTCCTTTAATGCCTGCGGTTTCCAACTGTCTGATATCTTCAGGACCTGATACGCCGCCACTTGCCAGCAGATCGAGGCCGGGGAATTGCAGGAGCATTCGCTGGTACAATTCAACCGCCGGTCCGTTAAGTTCACCGTCGCGGGCCACATCGGTGCAGAATATGCGATCGATTCCTTTGCCAAGCCAAAATCCTATAAATTCCTGCCAGCCTATATTTGATTCACTTTGCCAGCCGTGGTAAGCAACTTTTTCATTCTTTACATCCACACCTAAAAGGACCTTATCTGCGCCAAAATCGGTTAACCAGTTTTCCAGTTCGGCAGGATTTGTAACCGCCAGGCTGCCAATGCTAACCCGGTCGGCACCGGCATCAAGTACAGCCTTGAAAGAATCCCTTGAGCGTATACCCCCGCCAAAATCAACTTTCATACCGCCGATAGCGGCAATTTCTTTTAGCAGGCCGGTATGAACAGGCTCACCTGACCTGGCGCCATCGAGATCAACGATATGGAGATTTTTTACCCCCTGGTCACGAAAATTTCTGGCCATGGCAACAGGATTATCAGAATAGATTTTCATCGTATCGAACCTGCCTCCACTCAGTCGAACGCATTTCCCGTTCATCAGGTCGATTGCCGGAATAATCTCAATCATAGCTCAATAAAGTTTTTCAGAATATACTGACCGATCTCTCCGCTCTTTTCAGGATGAAACTGGACGGCATAAAAATTATCGCGATGCAGGGCAGCACTGAAGCGGACTCCATAGTCACAGGAAGCTAAAGTTGATTCACCGGTTTCGACGAAATAAGAATGCACAAAATAAACGTAGCTACCTGATTCAATACCTTTAAACAGACTATCCTGATTAAAGCTGATAGAATTCCAACCCATATGGGGCACTTTTACTGAACCCCTGAATAGTTCAACTTTTTGCGGAAAGATTCCCATGGCCTGGGTATTTCCCTCCTCAGACCATTGGCACATAAGCTGCATACCCAGGCAAATCCCCAGAACGGGTTGTTTAAGATCAGGTATTATCTTATCAAGCTTAGACTCTTTCAAGTATTTCATGGTTGAGCTGGCTTCGCCGACACCCGGGAAGATGACTTTATCTGCTTGCCTTATAACAGAGGGATCGTCGGTCACCTCGCACTCCACACCGAGTCTCTCGAGTGCGTTAGCTACCGATCCGATGTTGCCGGCGTTATACTTAATTACTACAATTTTCATCCTTAATACTTAAATATGCTCACTGCGTTCGCTAATTATGCTCGGCTGCGCCTCGCTAAATGGTTCGCCTTCGGCTCACTAATTATGCTTCGCTGCGCTCAGCTAAAAGGTTCGCTTCGCTCACTAATAGGCTCCCTTCGGTCGCTAAATGGTTCGCCTTCGGCTCACTAATAGGCTCCCTTCGGTCGCTAATTATACTCGGCTTCGCCTCGTTAATTAAGCCCGAGCGTTCAATTAGTGAGGCGTTAGCCGAACCAATTAGGGAGCGCAGCGACCAATTAGCGACCGCAGGGAGCATAATTAGTGAGGCGTTAGCCGAACCTCCTAGTCTATCGCGCCTTTGGTGCTTGGCACTCCGCCTTGCCCGCTGCCGGCAACTGCCT
>CAIXHD010000606.1 GCA_903919065.1 uncultured Bacteroidota bacterium | reverse complement strand
GTTTACCGCAGATGCAAGGCCGATCAGGGCAAGCCGAAAGAAGAGATCCGCAATCATGTGAAGGAAATTTATGCTCCGTTCACTTTCGAAGAGGTATCAGCACGTATCGCCTCCATGATGCATTCCGATAAGATCAATGCTCAAATCCGGATACTGTATCAGACTGTTGAAAATCTGCACCTTGCCTGTCCAAACGATCTGGGCGACTGGTACTTTACCGGCGATTATCCTACCCCTGGCGGGAATAAGGTTGCCAATCAGTCGTTCATCAATTACTACGAAGGCAAGAATCAACGCAGCTATTAGTAGGGGAGGGACCCGTGGGTCCTCCCTTCCGGAAAATCCGTGGGTCCTCCCTTCCGGAAAATCCGTGGGTCCTCCCTTCCTGAAATCCCGTGGGTTATACGATAAATATTCATTGACAATTTTTTAAGAGGGAGGACCCACGGGTCGCTCCCCTACTAGTAACTGAGTACTATCCCAGTCCCGGCGTCGATCTCCGCCTTCTCCTTCTGCTGAAAGTGCCATCGGGCAATTCTTCTTTCCTCTTCTTTGCCTGCCGGAGCCCCTCCCGGAATAACTGAGGGTAGCGAATACGAATGTGCCTCAGCTTGAATGGCCTGATCCTGAGCATGTCGCGTATATAGGCCATGTAATGCCGACGGGCCTTTTCTTCATAGATATCACTGATCGTAATCAGTATGCCTGTCTCCTCCACCATGCCAAACTCATCGTTGACGGCCGTTCCGAAAGTTTTCATCGTCGGAGTAAGGTTCATATAGGAATTGATCAGCGGCGGAACCCTCAGACCCAGGCCGCGGATCTCTTTCGACAGGATTTTGTAATCATCGGTATAATTCCCGCTGTTAAACACTCTGGCAACCTGTTTCAGATCTTCTTTATTGATCAGACGGTTTACCGGAGTGACGAGGTTTTCCTCATCCGGAAAATACTTGTCCAGAAAGCTGAGTATCAGGTTGCGACCATGCGGATCGTAATCGGTATACATGGTGACCTTGCCGAAATAATACTTTGCCTTATCGTATTTAAGTATCAATGCGCCTAACCCATCCCATAAATTGTCGAGCGCATACATGCCCTTTCGCAACAAACGTGTTGATTGATAAAGCGGCTGCACGAACGACCGGCCCAGCTCTATGGTGTAAGGCATATACTCCCTGATAAACTTTGGCGAAAAATCAAAAAGGTGCGAAGTCGCCAGATTGTGAACGGCATTTTCAGCACAGTTGAGCTCATTACAGACAAAAAAACGATAGCCGCCAAGAATTTCCTCTTCTTTGGGATCCCATACAATTAACTGATGGTAAGGGTGTTCGGAGGTGTCATATTTGTCGATGTCAACGGATTCTCCGGTTCCACCTCCTGCTTCACGGAATGATTCCTCGCGTAGTCGCCCGATTTCCTGCATCAGGTTAGGACATTCTGCAGCAGTGAACATATAGATCAGGTTGTGCGAATAGTTTGTTTCACACAGATACCTGTCAGGTGTAAGTTCACCCTTAATTTTCTGCCGGCTGACACGTGGAGCGATCGGTTTCATCAAGTTTTTCCTTCCGATATAAAATTAACCAATCAAAGCTGACTTCCCATCTTGTACACCAGTTTTTTTACATCTGCAGCCCATTCTTCTGCGCTTCGACTCGAATCGAACGAACGCCACGGGATCGGCTTGCCAAACTTTATGACAAGGTGCATGCCTTTTTGTTTAAACATCTCATTCGGAAGAAAAATCATTTCGATATTCGCCTTGATCCTAAGGAACTTTCGAAGGTTCGCCAACGCATAAAAAAATCCGGATACACGGCCACTGATAAATACCGGTACCACATCGCGCTCATGCAGAAACGCCTTCTTCACAAAAGTGCTCTTCCAGTCGACATCCTCTATTTTAAACCATTTTCGACGGCTTACCAGTCCCGATGCAAAAAAGACAACCGGATCCTTGCCGTCAAATACCCGGTGCATCTCAGCAACGTAATCCCGGGAGTTTCCCCCATGCTTGTTAACACCGATCATGAAGTTGCGCAAGGGTTTAACATTCAACAGCAAATCGTTGGAAACACTTTTCGGATTCATCTGGATGTTCTCTTGGATCGCCCGCAATAAACACAGCCCGTCAATCCCTCCAAGTGGGTGGTTGGAGGCAAATATCAGACGTGAATCTTTTGGAACCTGCTCTGCACCAATAATGTCAATCTTGATATCCCAGAATTTTATGCAATACTCTATAAACTCTATTCCATTCAGCCCGTCTGTTGCCGTCAATAGCTCATTGATTTCGTTCTGGTGCACAATTTTCTTCAGATACCGGATTACAAATCCCGGAATCCGCTTCAGGAGCTTGGCGTTTTTTGAGGCAAAAACCTTCTCCACATCAATAAGCTGGAGCTGGTTATGGCTGGATTGGTCAGTCATAGTCACAGTTTTCTTTATCTGTTATAAATGTACGAATAAACATTTAAGGTCAGCTATATCGAAAAGTTATCAACATGAGATAAAAATTGGTGGCAAAAATTGGGGCAAAGTGGGAAGATGTGTTTATTTTTACCCAAAATCAATATTAAGATGTCTCGGTTCAAAGGTGACCATTATTGCAAGGTGGATTCGAAAGGACGGATCCTGTTCCCGGCAAAGCTGAAGAAGCAAACGCCGCAGGAAGCAGGAGAGGTTTTTGTCGGGAAGCTGAGCGCCTTTGAGAAAAGCCTGGTGCTTTACCCCGAGAATGTGTGGAATCAATTGGTAAAAAGGACTTTAAAACAATTAAATCCTTACAATGCGAAACACGATCTGTTTCGGCGCGACTTCTTCAGGGACGTTGTCGAGCTGGAATTCGATGGTTCAGGCCGCATTTTATTGCCAAAAAGATTCCTCGATGTACTGCAGCTTACTCCCGGTGAAGGCGGCGATGTGGTTCTGGCCGGTCAGGGCGACCGCGTGGAACTCATGGCTAAAGCCCTCTACCTCGGAACAGAGATGAGCAGCGATGACCGCAAGTCCCTTTCTGCTGAAGTTATGGGTGATTTTAAGTGGGATGATGAAGAATAATGGTTGCAATCGAATACCACATACCTGTACTCCTCTCAGAAAGTGTATCAGGACTGGCTATCAAGCCTGATGGAGTATACGTTGACCTGACTTACGGCGGTGGCGGACATTCCCGCGAAATCCTAAAACATATCGGCTCAGGAAAATTAATCTCTTTTGATCAGGACCCTGCCATGCATGAACGCCTGATCGATGACAGCCGCTTCGAATTCGTTCAGCATAATTTCCGCTATTTCGGCAACTACCTGAATTATCTGGGTTTTGATAAGGTTGATGGTATACTGGCCGATCTGGGTGTCTCCTCGGAACATCTGGATAATCCGGAAAGGGGATTCTCTTTCCGTTCAGATGCACACCTCGATATGCGCATGAGCCCCGGCCTGAAAAAGAGCGCTGCGGATATCCTCAGGGAATCAGACGAACAGGAACTTAAAAGAATTTTTCAGGAATATGGTGAAGTGGAGAACTCTCACCGCATAGCACGCAGAATTGTGGAAACCCGACAGGTAAATCCCATCGAAACAACCTTTTCCCTGGCTGGCTGCCTTCGTCCGCTTTTCCCGATGAACCGCGAAAACAAAATGCTGGCTCAGGTATTCCAGGCATTGCGTATCGCCGTAAACCACGAAATCGAAAGTCTGGAGGAAATGCTCAGCCAGACAGCAGCTTACCTGAATCCTGGCGGCAGGCTGGTGGTCATCAGCTACCATTCGCTGGAAGACAGGCTGGTGAAGAATTATATCAAGGGGGGAAATGCCGAAGGAACCATTAAAACCGATCTTTTCGGACATACCCTTACCCCGTTTAAAGCCATCAACAGGAAAGTGATCGTTCCTGGTGATGAGGAAAATAACAGAAACAGCAGGGCTCGCAGCGCCCGGTTGAGAATAGCAGAAAGAACTGAATATCAGGCTAATGTTTAGAAGAAATAAAAAGAAGAAAACAAACCAGGAATTTATTCCGGTTCGGCAGGAGATAAAGGAGTCTTCCAAATTTTCCATTAAGGATCTTTTGGGTGGCAACGTCCTGTCGAAGGAAGTGGTTACCAGGCAAATCCCTTTTCTCCTTTTTATTACAACCGCCATTCTCCTGTACATTTTCAACCAGTATCGCGGTGAAAATATCATGCGGCAAATCATGACCCTGGAAAAACGGGTTCGCGAAATGAGATCAGAAGCAGTATCCACCGCCTTCGATCTGCAGGAAATCAGTAAACAGAGTGAGGTGAGCCTTATGGTCACTGAAAAAGGATTGCTTCTCAAGGAAGCGAAAACGCCTCCATATAAAATTGTAATGGAAGAGTAAAATTGGAAATAAAGAAACCCATATTAGCCCGGCTTGGTATCGTTTATATGGTATCCTTCGTGGTGGCACTTGCCATTCTCGCGCAGGTATTATATATACAGATGGTCAGCGGTGACTCACTTCGCGTTGAGGCTGCTGAATTCAGTGAAACCCACCGGCCCATAGCTTCGAGCCGCGGCAATATCCTGGCCCGCGATGAGAGCACCCTCGCCAGCTCCCTTCCCAGATTCGATGTTGCCATGGACCCCAACAGCTCAGGGATGGATCAGAATGTATTCGATCAGAACCTGCCCGCCCTCACTTCAGCTTTAAGTGGATTGTTTCCCGATAAAACCGCTGCCCAGTATGTTCAGATGATCCGAAAGGCCCGAAGCGAACGCAAGCAATTCGTGCTGCTTCATAAGGATGCCTCTTTCGATGAAGCCCGGATGGTAAGAACTCTTCCACTGTTCAATCTGGGTCAATATAAAGGCGGACTGATACTCTCACAGGTTAGTAAACGCGAACGGCCTTATAAGTTGTTGGCCAGTAGAACAATCGGATATGTGAGTGAAGGCGAGACAGTCGTCGGAATCGAAGGTTCATTCGATTATTTCCTGAAGGGAACCGATGGCCAGCGCCTCGAACAGAGAATTGGAGGCGGAACCTGGATGCCGCTGAATACCGATAACGAAATTGATCCGGTTGACGGTCTCGATGTCGTCACTACCCTCGATGTGAATTACCAGGATGTCGCCGAAACTGCCCTCAACGATTGCCTGGTTACTTATCAGGCTGAATACGGCTGTGCGGTTCTTATGGAAGTTGCCACCGGTGAGATTCTCGCTATGGCCAACCTCGGTAAAGCTGATGATGGGAACTATTATGAGATAAAGAATTATGCCATAAATGATTGCCTCGAGCCGGGCTCAACTTTCAAGGTGCCAGCAATAATGGCTGCCCTCGAGGATGGATATGTCGATACTGCGGATATGATTCAGACGGGTAACGGAAAATACACCCTTCATAATCAGCCGATCGCCGATTCACATACCGGAGGTCACGGCCTGATATCTGTCAAGGAAGTGGTGGAAGTATCGTCAAATATCGGAATGGCCACGATCATTGATAGGTACTATGGCTCAAATCCCGAACATTTTCTGGAACGCATCTACTCCATGGGAATCAATAAGCCGCTGAACCTCGAGATTGAAGGAGGCCAGGACCCGCGCATTAAAACTCCTGCAAGCTCCACCTGGTCAGCAGCAACTGTTGCATGGATGGCTTTTGGATATGAAGTGGAATTAACTCCACTCCAGGTGCTGACCTTTTATAATGCGATCGCCAATAACGGAATAATGGTCAGGCCACGGTTAGTGAAAAGCCTGAAATCTCATAGTCAGGTGGTTAAGCCTTATAAGACAGAGGTAATGAAATCCTCTATCTGCTCAAAGGAAACGCTGAAGATCGTTCGTGAGATGCTGATTGGCGCTGTAAATGATGGGACAGCCAAGAACCTGAAAAACGACATGTATCAGATTGCCGGAAAAACCGGCACCGCCGTAATTTCCCAGGGGGCTAAAGGGTATAAAAATGCCGGTGGGCGAAAAGATTACCGTGCTTCGTTTGTCGGTTATTTCCCTGCCGATAATCCTAAGTACAGCTGCATCGTGGTGGTTTCCAGACCAACCGGTCCCTCTTATTACGGAGCTGTGGTTTCTGGTACTGTTTTCAAAGCCATATCTGATAAGGTTTATGCCACTAATCTTGATATGCAGAAAAGCCTTGCCGCTTCAAAAGATACATCGCTCGAGCGGATTCCCTCTGTAGCCCCCGGATACTGGGCCGATGCCAGCAACCTGCTCACCACGCTGAAAATTCCTTATTCCGGTTTTAAAAAGGAGGATGCCTGGGCTCAGGTCACTCGCAAGGGCGATCAGTTGCAGGCGCAGATAATAAATCTTAAGGATTCTGTCTGGCCAAGCTTTATCGGCATGGGCCTGAAAGATGTTCTCCCTGTACTCGAGAATATGGGCTATAAGGTAAAAGTTCGGGGATCAGGCAGGATTATTACCCAGGTGCCGGCCGCCGGAACCTACCGCGATTCAGTTAATGTTATCGAATTACAACTCGCCTCTTTATGAAAAAATTGAGTGATATAACCGGTAATATCAAGATGGACAGGCTCATCGGGAATCCTGATGCCTGCATCACCGGTCTCACCATGAATTCGAGGGAAGTGAAGCCAGGCATGCTCTTTGTCGCCATCAGGGGTACCCATACCGATGGACATAATTATATTGAACAGGCGATTCAAAACGGAGCAGTGGCAATCCTTTGCGAACAGCTGCCATCTTTCGACACCGGAAAAACCACTATTGTACAGACTGATAATGCCGGTAAGGCGATCGGCCATGTGGCATCGGCATTCTATGATTTTCCCTCGGAAACAATCAAAGTAGTTGGCGTTACCGGAACAAACGGTAAAACCACCATTGCCACTCTGCTCTATAAACTTTTTGAAAACCTCGGATATCCATCCGGACTGATATCAACCATCCGGGTTTGCATTCACCTCGAATCAACCGATGCAACCCATACGACTCCTGATGCCATTACTTTCCAGAAACATCTGGCTGCTATGGTTGAAGCCGGTTGTCAATACGCTTTTGTTGAGGTTTCCTCCCACGCCATGGATCAGTATCGAGTGGAGGGCGTTCAGTTTGCCGGTGGCATCTTTACCAACCTAACTCGTGATCACCTGGATTATCATCATGATTTCCAGTCCTATCTGAAAGCGAAAAAATCATTTTTCGACCAGCTTGATCAATTTGCTTTTGCACTGACCAATACCGAAGACCGTAATGGATTTGTGATGCTGCAAAATACCCCGGCAAGAAAATTTACTTATGCCACCAGGGGTTCTGCCGATTTCGAAGCCCGCCTGATTGAGCAACATATCGATGGAATGCTGGTGTCTTTTGCCACGCAGGAGGTCTGGATCCGTTTTATCGGCAGATATAATGTATCAAACCTGCTGGCAGTATACAGTACCGCCCGGCTGCTGCGTCAGGACCACGCCGAAATTCTTACCCAGCTCAGCCGTCTGGAACCCGTGGAAGGCCGTCTGGAGACCACGCTGTTAGGCCATAGCAGAATTGGAATTGTTGATTATGCACATACCCCTGACGCTTTGGAAAATGTCCTTTCTACTCTGGTGGAACTGAAAACCGGTGATAGCAAGATCATTACCGTTTTTGGAGCAGGGGGCGACCGCGACCGGGGCAAGCGTCCGCTGATGGCCGAAGTGGCCTGCCGGTTGAGCGATAAAGTGATCATCACTTCGGATAATCCCAGAACGGAAGATCCGGAAATGATTATCAATGAGATAAAGAAAGGGATCCCCGCGGGTACCGAATCCCGCGTATTATGTATTACCGACCGTCACGAAGCCATAAAAACGGCTGTTGCACTTGCACAAAAAGGCGATATGGTATTACTGGCCGGTAAGGGCCACGAAACCTATCAGGATATCAATGGCGTGAAACACCATTTCGATGACCTCGAAGAACTCACCGCCCTCAGCTCCCTCGGACCTCAAACCCTAAACCTCATACCCTAAACCTGATGCTTTACGAACTCTTCACATGGTTACAAAGCTTGCACTTCCCCGGTGCCGGGGTGTTTCAATACATCTCCTTCCGGTCAGCAGGTGCCCTCATCACAGCTTTGGTTGTTTCCATGGTATTCGGTAAGAGGATCATTAATTATCTCCGGGTTAAACAAGTAGGAGAATCGGTGCGCGACCTGGGCCTCGAAGGTCAGATGAGCAAGGCCGGCACCCCAACCATGGGTGGGATCATTATTCTGGCCGCTATTCTGGTACCAACCCTTCTCTTGGCAAAACTGGGCAATATATATATCCTCCTCATGCTCCTGACCACTATCTGGCTGGGACTGCTGGGTTTCCTCGATGATTATATCAAGGTATTTAAAAAGAACAAAGCCGGTTTGGCCGCGAAGTTTAAGATTGTCGGACAGGTAATCCTCGGACTGATTATCGGTCTCACCATGTATTTTCATCAGGATGTTAAGTTAGGCGAGAAGATCCTGATCAGACCCGGCGAAATTACTGCCAACGACAGTGTTGTTGCCTCGACCAATCAGGATGGACTCACCTATAAATATGTTACGCACAGGAGTGCCACCACAACCATTCCGTTCCTGAAAAATAATGAATTCAATTACCGCTGGCTGGTTGGCTGGATGGGCGGTAACGAGAGCGGTCACCTTGTTTGGATCGTCTTTGTGTTAGTCGTGATCCTGATCCTCACCTTCATCAGTAACGGCGCTAACCTCACCGATGGGCTCGATGGGCTTGCCACCGGAACCTCCGCGATTATGGGGGCAACATTGGGTATACTGGCCTATCTGTCGGGTAACTATGAGCTTTCTCATTATCTGAATATCATGTATATCCCGGATTCCGGTGAACTGGCGGTATTTGTTTCGGCATTTATCGGGGCCACCGTCGGGTTTCTTTGGTATAATTCCTATCCGGCGCAGGTATTCATGGGCGATACCGGAAGTCTGGCCCTCGGTGGCATCATCGCGGTATTTGCTATTCTGATACGCAAGGAGCTTTTCATTCCAATCCTCTGCGGTGTATTCATTATCGAGAATGTTTCAGTGATTATGCAGGTCGGCTGGTTCAAATATACACGTATCCGTTTCGGCGTTGGCAGGAGAATTTTCCTCATGTCCCCGCTGCATCATCATTATCAGAAGAAGGGCTATTCCGAACCAAAAATCGTGATACGCTTTCTCATTATCGGCCTTTTGCTCGCAGTAGTCACCATAGCAACACTTAAACTCAGGTAACCTTGGCAGATAAGATCGTCATATTAGGTGCAGCTGAAAGCGGAGTCGGATCAGCAATCCTGGCCAGAAAGCAGGGCTATGATGTCTGGGTTTCCGATGCCGGAAAAATCAAGCCTGAATATCGCCAGATTCTGGAAGAGATGAATTTTGCTTTTGAAGAGGGCGGCCATACGGAATCAATTATTCTTGAAGCGCACACCGTGATCAAAAGTCCGGGAATTCCCGATAAGGCACCGATGATCAAGCTGCTCCATGAAAAAGGTATTCCGGTAATCTCGGAGCTTGAATTTGCTGCCCGCTATACAAAGGCAAAACTGATCTGCATCACCGGTGCTAACGGTAAAACCACTACCACTCTAATGACCTACCACATTCTAAAAGGTGCAGGCTTGAATGTCGGGCTGGGCGGTAATATCGGACAAAGCTTTGCCCGCCAGGTTGCTGAGCAGGATTTTGATTATTACGTACTGGAAATATCAAGCTTTCAATTGGATGGCATGTATGATTTCAGGGCTGATATTGCCATCCTGATGAATATTACTCCGGACCATCTCGACCGGTATAATTACAATTTTCAGAATTATGTCGATAGCAAGTTCAGGATAATTCAGAACATGCGGCCGGATGATTATTTTATCTATTGCGGCGACGACCCGGTGATTGGTGAAGAAATTTCCAAGCGGCAGATTATTCCGCAGCAACTGCCATTTGGTTTCGATAAAGTGTACAACCCGGGCGCCTGGGTAGAAGGCGATCAACTCAACATTGTCATTAATAATAATCCTTTCAATATGTCAATATTTGATCTTTCCATGCAGGGTAAGCACAACGCTTACAATTCCATGGCTTCAGGAATTGCGTCCCGCGTGCTTGATATCAGAAAAGACACTATCCGGGAGTGCCTGACCGATTTTCAGGGAGTGGAACACCGGCTTGAACCGGTTATCAAGGTTCACGGTATCGAGTTCATTAATGATTCCAAGGCAACCAATGTGAACTCCACCTGGTATGCTATGGAATCAATGAAGGGCAAGGTGGTCTGGATCGTCGGCGGTGTGGATAAAGGGAACGATTATTCAATCCTGGATCCCCTCGTTCGCGAAAAGGTCAAATCAATTGTTTGTCTGGGTAAGGATAACTCCAAGATTCATAATGCATTCGATAATATGATCGATACCGTTGTGGATTGCGATAATATGGAAGAAGCCGTCCGCACCGCATACTATCTGGCCGAAGAGGGAAACATTGTTCTTCTCTCTCCTTGCTGTGCCAGTTTCGACCTGTTTGAAAACTATGAAGATCGCGGTCGGCAGTTTAAAGATGCCGTTCGTAATCTTTGATTTATAATTAATTAACCAAATCCGGATATGCGTAATTTTCTGCAGGGTTTTAAAGGTGATCGGGTGATCTGGGTACTCATGGTATTCCTGACAATCTATTCAGGATTGGCCGTGTCCAGCTCGGTTGCTGCCCTGGCTTTCCATAACGGAGGGAATGTTACATCGCATATCGTCAGGCATATCATGGTCCTGGCCATTGGCTGGGTGGTGCTCTATACCTTTCACCGGTTACCTTTCCGTATTTATAATTCCGGGGCTAACCTGATTCTGGTGGCCGCCGGGGTGCTCCTGTTCCTGACCCTCATTTTCGGGGTTCATGTGAATGATGCCACCCGGTCACTGAAAATTCCGGTGTTTGGAACTTTCCAGACCTCCGACTTTGCCAAAATTGCACTGATCATTTTTGTTGCACGGTTCCTGAGCCGTAATCAAACTGAAATACAGAATTTTAAGAAGGGGTTCTTACCGGTAATCGCTTTTATCGGCGTTATTTGCGGGTTAATCGCACCAGAGAACCTGTCAACGGCCGCAATACTTTTTCTTACCACCATGGTGATGTTGTTCATTGGCCGTACCAAGCTGATCTATCTGGTTGGCCTCGCCGGTGCCGGCATCCTGTTGCTCGGATTCATTATTATGATCGGAAAAACCACCAGCACGAGTGGTCGCGAACAAACATGGCAAAACAGGATCACCCAGCATTTTTCAAAGGATGACAACCCGGAAGAAAAGTTCCAGTCGGATAAAGCAAAAATAGCTATTGCCAACGGGGGAATGTTCGGAAAATTCGCCGGACACAGTACTCAGCGCCGATCACTTCCGCAGGCATATTCCGATTTTATTTTTGCCATAGTCATTGAAGAGTATGGATTCTTGTTTGGCGCACTGCCGCTGATGTTCATCTATTTGATTTTACTCTATCGGGCCGGAGTGATCGTCCGAAAGTGCACGCGATCCTTCCCCGCATTCCTGGTGGTTGGACTCACGGTGGGCCTTGTGATACAGGCCATGGTAAACATGGGTGTATCCTCCGGCTTGCTGCCGGTAACGGGTCAGCCTCTTCCCTGGGTGAGCCGCGGCGGGACATCGATAATATTTACGGCTGTAGCGATCGGGATGATCCTGGGCGTTAGCCGGTCAATAGAAGAGGAGGTGCCAGTTGCAGAAGAATAAGCCATATCGCATCATCCTTAGCGGTGGAGGCACCGGCGGACATATTTTCCCGGCCATAGCCATTGCCAATGAACTCAGGGAGGTAGATCCTTCTGTTGAAATCCTTTTCGTTGGCGCCATCGGAAAAATGGAAATGGAAAAAGTTCCCCGTGCAGGATATAAAATTGTCGGTCTGCCGGTATCAGCTTTTCACCGGAGATTAACGGCAAAAAACCTTCTTTTCCCTTTCAAATTACTGGCAAGCATGATTAAGGCATCACGCGTGGTGAGCGAATTCAAGCCCGATCTGGTTATCGGCACCGGCGGCTTTGCCAGCGGACCTGTGCTGCGCGTTGCTAACAGAAAGGGAATCCCAACACTCGTGCAGGAACAAAATTCATTCCCGGGTGTCACCAATCGCTTGCTGGCTAAAAAAGTGGGGGCCCTTTGTGTTGCTTATCCTGATATGGATCGCTGGTTCCCGGCTGGAAAAATTGTAATTACAGGCAATCCCGTTCGCAAGGATCTCAAATTACCCGAAAACCGCCTCGCCGAGGCAAAAGCCAGTTTCAACATAACCGGTAAAAAGCCTGTTATCCTGATATTCGGCGGAAGTCAGGGTGCCCGAACCCTCAACCAGAGCCTTTATGCGTCCATCGATAAAATAACCAAGGCACCGGTAGATGTCATCTGGCAGACCGGTACCACCTTTTATCAGACGGCAAAAGTAGAGGTTGAATTGATGGGGGCCGAAAATATCCGGGTGATGGAATTCATTTATGACATGAACTTCGCCTATGCACTTGCCGGTTTGGTGGTTGCCCGCTCAGGCGCTATTACCTTGTCGGAACTTTCCGTGCTGGGAAAACCCGCTATCCTCGTTCCGCTGCCCAGTGCGGCAGAAAATCATCAGGCTAAAAATGCCCAGACATTTGTCGATGCCGGTGCTGCTCTGCTTGTCACCGACCATGATGCTCCGGCACAGCTTGTTGATGCTATGCTTGAATTGATAAACGATGCTCCCCGGCTTGCTCAGATGGCCGAAAATATGACCCGCTTCGCCAAACCCGATGCTGTTAATCAAATTGTGAATGTAGCTCTTAAGCTTCTTTGTCATCCCGACGAAAGTCGGGACCCCGTCCCTAACCACGAATCTCAAGGCGGCGAACCTGAAACCCGAAACCCGAAACCTGATACCCTATAATTATGCTTCTCGACCGCATACAACGTGTTTATTTTCTTGGAATCGGAGGCATCGGAATGAGCTCCCTGGCACGGTTTTTCCGGAGTCGCGGCATCGCCGTTGCCGGGTACGACCGGACGCAGACCCCGCTTACCCGTGCGCTGGAAACCGAAGGTATCAATATACATTATACCGATAATCCCGATCTGATACCATTTACCGTACGGAGTCACCCCTTTGAGCCGGAAACCCTGATCATTTTCACTCCGGCAATGCCTAAGGATTCCCTGGAACTTAACTATTTCACCGAAAACAACTATATCCTCCATAAAAGGTCTGAAATCCTCGGACTCATCACCCGATCCTATGATAGCCTGGCTGTTGCCGGAACACACGGAAAATCTACCGTTACTGCCATGATCGCCCAGATCCTGATTGAATCGGGCGAGGGGTGCACCGCTTTTCTGGGTGCTATCAGCAAGAGCATTAACAGTAATCTGGTTCTTTCCGATACCTCCCGGTGGGCGGTTGTGGAGGCCGACGAATTCGACCGGTCGTTCCTGCAGCTTAATCCTTATATGGCCTGTGTAACCTCCATGGATCCCGATCATTTGGATATCTATGGTGACTATGAGACACTGATCCAGGGTTTTACTGATTTTGTTAATCGGGTGAAACCGCAATCCAAACTGCTGCTTAAGCGAGGATTATCACTTAAACCCGATGTACGTAAAAAGCAGGAGGTCTGCACCTACAGCCTGGATAATACAGAGTCAGGTTTTTATGCACAGAATATTCGTCAGGTAGATCTTGGCTACTGCTTTGATATGGTCACCCCTGAAGGGATTGTGACAGATATTCTTACCCGGATTCCGGGCATCACCAATGTGGAAAATGCCGTTGCTGCATCGGCTCTCACCTCGATGGCTGGTATCAACGAAGAGGGCATCCGCAAAGGGATTGCTGCTTTTGAAGGCCTGGTGCGCCGTTTCGACCTCCGGTTCCAGAAGTCGGGCGTCGTTTATATCGACGATTATGCACATCATCCTAATGAAATAAGCGCACTGATCGGTTCGATCAGACTGCTGTTCCCAGGTGCAAAAATCACCGGAATCTTTCAGCCTCACCTTTATTCGAGAACCAGGGATTTTGCTGATGGATTTGCTGAATCTCTCGGAAAATTGGATGAACTGATTCTCCTCGACCTGTATCCGGCACGCGAAAAGCCGATTCCGGGCGTGGATTCAAAAATGATATTTGATCGTGTTGATCTGACAAATAAGAAGTTGTGTGCAAAAGCTGATCTGATCGGGATTCTTGAAAATTACCAGCTCGAGGTCTTGCTGACCATCGGTGCCGGTGATATCGATCAGCTCTGCGAACCCATCGTAAAATATCTGGATGAGCATGTGGCGTAAGATTCTAAATATCAGTTCATGGGTTTTACTGGTTGCGTACCTGGGGGTCAGCCTTTGGTTTACGGAGCAGCGGATGAAGCAATTAACCTTCCGCCATGTGACGGTAACCATCGCCGACAGTCTGCAGAGCCATTTCATTACGCCCGCTGAAGTTACCGAGGCGCTTGCTCAAAAGGGTATTCGCACTACGGGAAACCGGCTGTCGGACCTCAATCGTGATGAGGTGAAAAATACCGTCAGAACTATTTCTGGTGTTAAAAATGCACTGGTTTACAGTACTCCCGACGGAACTCTGTTTATCGAGGTTTCGCAGCGTACTCCTGTTATGAGATATGTAGCTCCGTTTACCTCATTTTATATCGATACCGAGGGGAAGGAAATGTCACTGTCGTCACACTATGCTGCCAGAGTACTGGTTATTACCGGAGCCGGCGACAAAAAGTTCCTTAAGGACAGTCTGTTCCAGGTAGTAAATGCTATTCGGAATGAGGCATTCCTCGACGCACTGATAGAGGAAATCACCGTGAATCCCGATCATACACTCGAAATTCTTCCAAGAGTTGGTGATCAGCGAATTATGTTTGGCGATGTTTCAAATTACGGATGGAAACTCACCAAGCTGAAAGTTTTTTATGAGCAGGGATTACCAAATGTTGGCTGGGACCGTTACTCGAAGATCGACCTGCGATTCAGTAATCAGGTTGTTGCGCGGAAGTGGAGCAATGAGCAGCGAATGGAGCGTGACTCCCTGAGGGCTACCATCGACACGACCTATATTCCAAAATCGAAAAAGGTTGGAAAATTGTTGAAAAATGTGAAACCGCTTAAGAAAGTCTGACAGAAAATATGGCAAAAAAAATAGATTTTATATCAGCGATTGATATTGGAACGACGAAGATCGTGGCCCTGATTGCACGCAAAACCGACGACGGCAAGTTCGAGATCCTCGGTTTGGGCAATGCACCATCAAGCGGCGTAAAACGCGGTGTCGTTGTTCATATCGATGAAACCGTCAGTGCTATCGAACTGGCAAAACAACAGGCCGAAGAGCAGTCTGGTTACCGGATGAGCGAAGTGTATGTTGGCATTGCCGGTCAGCATATCCGGAGCATGAAGAACCGAAATTCAAAATATCTGGATAACGAGGAGATCACTCAGGAGGATGTCACTTATCTGCATGACCAGATGGCTAAAACGCCGCTGGATCCGGGTGATGAAATTCTTCATGTGATACCACAAAGTTATATTGTTGATTCCGAGACTGATGTCAGTAAGCCTGTGGGTATGTCGGGCCGCATGCTCGAAGCTAATTTTCACCTCGTGATCGGAAAAGTTGCTTCGGCAAGGAATATCTCAAAATGTATCGAGCGGGTGGACCTGAAAGTGAAGAAGATGATTCTCGAGCCTCTGGCCTCAGCTACTGCCGTGCTGTCGGCCGATGAACGTGAAGCAGGAGTGGTATTGATTGATATTGGCGGCGGAACCACGGATATTGCTGTGTTCTATAACGATGTGGTCAGGCATACTGCTGTGATACCGTTTGGCGGTAATGTGATCACCAATGATATCAAGGAGGGCTGTTCCATATTGCTGCGTCAGGCTGAATCGCTGAAAGTTCAGTTCGGATCGGCTATGGGCGATACCGCTGCCGACGATAAGGTGGTGACCATACCGGGAATCAGCGGTCGCGATGCACGGGAAATCTCCTTTAAGAATCTTGCCTATATCATTCAGGCACGAATGGAAGAGATACTGGATGCTGTGAATTATGAAATCGAGAATTCAGGTTATGCTGAAAAGGTAAGCGCCGGAATTGTAATTACCGGTGGTGGAGCAATGCTCAAGGGCTTACCGCAGCTGATAAAATATAAGACGGGTTATGATGTCCGTGTAGGATATCCAAACCAGTTTCTTGCCGCCGACACGGATGAGAAAATTTCCCAGCCACACTATTCAACGGGTATCGGCCTGATTGTGGAAGGTTCGCTGGGTGGCGCAACTGCCGGAACACGACCGGGTTTTTCTTTCCGCAAAAAGCAGCAGAACAGCTCGTTGAAAGAGAAAATCCAAACTGGATGGCTAAGTTTTTTTAATGATGAATCTAATCGGTTATAACCAATAAATCTGACCCTATGTTTGAGGATGTTTATCAATTCGAAGAGCCCCGGGAATCTAAATCGATCATTAAGGTGATCGGGGTAGGCGGCGGCGGAAGCAATGCCGTAAATCATATGTATCAGCAGGGAATCCGTGGTGTAGAATTTGTCGTTTGCAATACCGACAGTCAGGCGTTGCAAACCAGCCCTATTCCCAATAAGATACAATTGGGCAAAACACTGACCTTCGGCCGCGGAGCCGGTAACGAACCTGAGAAAGGCCGCGACTCGGCCCTTGAAAGTATTGAGGATATCCGCAGATTCCTCAGCGACAACACAAAGATGGTGTTCCTCACTGCCGGAATGGGTGGTGGCACCGGAACCGGAGCCGCTCCTGTAATTGCAGAAGTAGCCACCGAACTCGGTATTCTTACCGTTGGAATCGTGACTCTGCCTTTCTCTTTCGAAGGACAGAAAAGATGGAATCAGGCAGTTGAGGGCATTAGTCTGTTAAAGGACTATGTTGATGCACTGCTGGTTATCCATAACGATCGTCTACGTGATATCTATGGAGATCAGAAACTTTCAGTGGCCTTCGGTCATGCCGATAATGTTCTTGCCATGGCTGCCAAAGGAATCGCTGAAATCATCACCGTTCACGGTTATGTAAATGTTGACTTTGCCGATGTTCGTACCGTTATGGAGCGCAGCGGCGTGGCCATCATGGGTTCCGGTATCGCTGAAGGCGAAAATCGGGCATATGAGGCTATCAGCAAAGCTCTTATATCACCTTTGCTGAATAACAACAACCTCAAGGGCGCACGGAATATCCTGCTGAATATCACCTCAGGTAAACAGGAAGTTCTTATGGATGAGATTACCGAAATTATGGATTTCATTCAGCACTGCACCAAAATCCAGTCCGACATTATCTGGGGAAATACTGTGGATGAATCTCTGGGTAATTCATTGAGCGTTACTATTGTAGCTACCGGACTCGAATCAGAAACCAGCCTTGGTGAACTAAAGCCGGATAGCGGCCGCAAAACTTATGTGAATAACCCGGTTGGAATGTACAATACTCTTCCAAAAGATATTTTCGGCAGCCAGCAGGATGCGGATTCAATACCGATGGAAGTGGAAGGAGAAACACATAAGGAAGATGCATTCTCGCTATTCTCTGATGCTCCTGAAACCAAACAATCAAAAAAACAACGTCCTCCAAGGGTTAAACGCGACAATGCAATTACCCGGCTGGTGGGAACCTTGTTTGATGACAAGGACGACAAATTAGAATAGGATTAGAAACAATAATATATTGTACCATGTTTGACGATCTGGTCGATTTCAACCTTCCATTTTCTACATCACCTATCATTACTGTTATCGGAGTGGGTGGTGGCGGATGCAACGCCGTTAACCGAATGTACCTCGAGGGTATCAGGGATGTCGATTTCATAGTCGCCAACACCGATGCGCAGGCTCTTAGCGCAAGTCCTGTGGACCGAAAGATTCAGCTGGGCGCTACCCTCACAGAGGGTCGCGGTGCCGGTAAAAGGTCCGATGTGGGCGAACAGGCAGCCATCGAAAGCATCAATGAGATTACCGATCTGCTGCAAGGGCAGACCAAAATGGTATTCATTGTTGCAGGGATGGGAAAAGGCACCGGAACCGGTGCTGCACCTGTAATCGCCAGAGCATGCAAGGACCTGGGCATTCTCACTGTCGGAGTTATCACCCTGCCGTTTACCATTGAGGGTCCCTCGCGCCAGTTGCAGGCGCTCCAGGGAATTAACCGGCTCAAGGATGATGTGGATTCCCTGCTCATCATCCATAACGAAAAACTCCGCGAAATCTATGGTAACCTGTCGCTCGGCGAAGCCTTTAAAAAGGCCGATGATATCCTGCTCCTCGCAGTAAAGGGTATTGCTGAGATAATTACTGTGCACGGCTATATAAATGTCGACTTTGCTGATGTTATTTCCGTAATGACCAGGGGTGGAATCGCTTTCATGGGGTCAGCGTCTGCCCGCGGTTATGACCGTGCCCGGAAAGTCATCGATGAAACGATAAATTCGCCGCTGCTCTATAGTAATGATATCCGCGGTGCCAGTCGGGTACTGCTGAATATCACTTCCGGACAGGATGAAATCACCATGGACGAAGTGGGTATCATCAGCGATACAATCATGGCGCGCGTAGGCGTTTCAGTGAACGTTATCTGGGGTACCTGTACTGATGAATTCCTGACCGACGAAATCCGTATAACTTTGGTAGCTACAGGTTTTCGTGAGGATATGATACCCGAATGGCTGAGTCTGACACCGCCGAAGAAAGAGGTCATTCATCTGGAGAAATTCAGAAATGCCGCAGCTTCTGTACCTGCGCCGGAAAGGAATGAACAGACGGAAAAAAGACAAAAGACAATGGAGACCTCTCCAGAAAGCCCGATGGCACAAACCCCTCCGGCCTATAATCCAAGGTCTTATTCCCCTCCGGCCTATACTCCGTCAGCCCAAACTCCGTCGGGCACGGTACCTCCCGCCTATTCACAACCGGTATCTGTGCCTCCGGCCTTTACGCCACCGTCAGAACCTGAACAAAGGGCGACAGAACGCGAGCCGATCAAGGATTCTGTTAAGTTCCATCATGCTACACCATCGGTTCCAATTGAGGATCCGGTGAAAACTGCCCGCCTGAAGGAGCTGAATTACCACAACCTTTCCAACCCTGATATTATTGATGAAGTGGAGAGGATTCCGGCGTATAAAAGGAAGAAAGTACCCATCCAGGAGGAATTGTTTTTTGAGGAAGAAAAGCAATCAAGATATACTTTAGGTGCTGATGCCAAGCTGAGGTCAAATAATTCATTTCTTTTTGACGTGGTGGATTAATTGCCTATGGATAACAATGATACCGATATCCGGTTTTTAAGGGAAGATCCCACGAAACTGCTGATTCGGTATCAACCGGTTATCAGGATCATTGTGAAAAATCTTGCTTATCATGGATACCTTCCAAAGAGGGATATCAATGATCTGATGCAGGACGTAAACCGCAAACTGATTGAGCGTTTGCCCAGAATACGCGATCAGTATACGAACAAGAGCAAGTTCCGGACTTATTTCTCTGTGGTTATCCGGAATCTGTGCCTGGAGGAGTTTCGTAAATTGCGTATAGTTTCGGAACCGCAAGCCGAAATTTATGAGCAAACCTCCCAGGAAAGTGCTACCGACCAACTTACTATCCGACAGGAATATGAGCGTTTGAGGAGGGCATTCCGGCTCTTTGGCCGCGAAGAAAATGCACTGTGGATTGTATTGCGATGTTTTGCCGATCTGGAGGTTGTCCCCGAACATTTTTCTGGTTTTGATTTGGATCCCGATGAGGAAAATATAATTCAACTGG
>CAIXHD010000605.1 GCA_903919065.1 uncultured Bacteroidota bacterium | reverse complement strand
TTCAAATGGTTCATCAATCACCTTGGTCACGGCTTTAAAGGCAGCATCAAAAGCACCATTTCCTTCCGCTGTGGCAGCCTTTTCGACACCATTTACCATCAGGTGAACAGTTGCCATTGGGGTGGTGGACATACCACAGACTACCTGGAGAAGTTTTAAGGAAACATATGTTCCGCTGGTCTGATCTTTGCCAACCAGTAAAAGCAGATCGGAATCTGATATCTGCTTAGCTTTGTCGGCCATCACCAGAAAACGTTCGTATACCTCATCCAGATTTCCGTTGGTATAATGATATCCGATACGGTCCAGATGATGTTTCAGCGCTGCACGACCGGAACGAGCGGTAAGAACAATGCTTGACTCATCAACACCTACCGAAGCCGGATCGATAATCTCATAATTTTCGCGGTTTTTCAGCACGCCATCCTGATGAATACCCGATGAGTGGGCAAACGCATTTCTTCCTACGATAGCCTTGTTCGGCTGAACAGGCATGTTCATCAGCGAGGAGACCATCCGGCTGGTTTGAATGATCAGCGGGGAATTTATAGTGGTGATCACAGGAAAATCCTTGCGGGTCCTCACCGACATCACTACCTCCTCCAAAGAGGTGTTTCCGGCACGTTCACCGATTCCATTGATGGTGACTTCCACCTGCCGGGCGCCATTCATTACACCTGCGAGGGAATTGGCAGTGGCCATTCCCAGGTCATTATGACAATGGGTCGATAATATCGCTTTGTGAATATTTGACACATTATCAATCAAATACTTAATTTTTGCGCCATACTCATAAGGCATACAATAACCGGTGGTATCCGGTATATTTACCACTGTGGCGCCGGCCTTAATGACTGCCTCCACCACGCGTGCCAGATATTCGTTATCTGTACGACCGGCGTCTTCAGCATAAAATTCCACATCCTCCACAAACCTTTTGGCATATTTCACGGCATGAATGGCACGCTCAATAATTTCTTCCGGATTGGATCTGAGCTTAAGCTGAATATGATATGGAGAGGTACCGATACCCGTATGGATTCTTGGCCGCTTTGCGCTTTTCAACGCTTCGGCTGCCACTTCGATATCCTTATCGACGGCACGGGTGAGTCCGCAAATTATTGGTTCACGCACTGCTTTTGCAATCTGCACAACTGCTTCAAAATCACCTGGACTCGACACCGGAAACCCGGCTTCGATAACGTCGACACCAAGAGCCTCAAGTGCCAGGGCAACCTCGATTTTCTCGACTGTATTCAACTGGCATCCGGGCACCTGCTCCCCATCACGAAGAGTGGTATCGAAAATAAATAAGTGGTCCATTATGGGCGTAATTTACGTACCTGTGCGCCGGTGGCCCAGATTTCGGATTCGCGGAGTTCTTTCAGTTCGGCCTCAAGTTTTACACGATAATCTGGCTTCCGGCCAGCTTCGATTGCTATCTCAGCTTCCTTACCGGTAACAACACTTTGATACAGTTCATCATAAACAGGCTCAACAGCTTCGCGGAATTTATGTCTCCAGTCGAGTGCTCCACGCTGAGCGGTGGTTGAACAGTTTGCATACATCCAGTCCATGCCATTTTCAGCCACCAGTGGCATCAGGCTCTGAGTCAGCTCTTCAACAGTTTCGTTAAATGCTTCCGACGGACTGTGCCCGTTTTTGCGCAGGCAATTATATTGAGCTTCAAAGACCCCGGCTATGGCACCCATAAGAACACCACGCTCGCCGGTCAGGTCGGAATATACTTCCTTGCGGAAGTCTGTTTCAAAAAGATATCCGGATCCGATGCCTATACCCAGGGCGATCACCCTTTCGCGGGCATTTCCGGTAGCATCCTGATGCACTGCAAAACTGGAATTCAACCCTTTGCCTGCAACAAACAATCTACGGAGAGAGGTGCCCGATCCTTTTGGTGCAGCCAGGATAACATCCACATCTGCCGGAGGCACGATCCCGGTTTTATCGTTGAATGTGATTCCAAATCCATGGGAGAAATAGAGAGCTTTTCCCGGAGTTAGGTGTTTTTTTACGGTGGGCCATGCATCAATCTGCCCGGCATCACTCAGTAAAAATTGGATAATGGTTCCGCGCTTGCAGGCTTCATCGATTTCAAACAGGGTAACATTCTCCACCCAGCCATCAGCTTCTGCCTTTTTCCAGCTGGCACCGCCTTTTCGCTGTCCAACAATAACATTCATGCCATTATCTTTAAGGTTAAGTGCCTGGCCAGGTCCCTGAACCCCATATCCGATAATTGCAATAGTTTCATTGGCAAGCACTTGTCTGGCTTTTTCCAATGGAAATTCATCGCGGGTGACCACTTGTTCAGTGACACCGCCAAAGATCATTTCTGCCATCTTCTTATAATTTAACTAATTAATTGCTTTACTCTTACAGGTTCGACAATGTGAAAAGCCTGCAAAACCTCTATCTGTTTTTCCAAAAGCTTTACCAGCGTCTGAATCGTATGTGAATCAGTCCGGATGACCAGATTTATCCAGGTAACTCCAGGAACTGCCGACTCATGCAGTGTTAAGCGCTCAATGCTCAGGTTCTTGCGGGCAACCAATTGAGCAACTCTCATCAACAGCCCTATACGGTCGTGGGCATAAACGGTAACGAGATAACTGTTCTTCATACTATTTAGTGTTAATTTTTTCTAACCACATTTGCGAAACCGGTGTTCCTGCGGGAACCATCGGGAATACATTTTCTTCAGGATCTGTCGCCACTTCAAGGAAGCATGGACCCTGGTGTGACAAAAGCCAATCGATGGCAGAATCCACTTCACTCGAGGTGCTGATCCGTTTCGCTGTCAGACCCATGGCATCAACTACCTTAACAAAATCCGGGTTCAGCAGCTCAGTACTGGCATAACGCTTGGAAAAGAATAGCTCCTGCCATTGCCGTACCATGCCAAGAAATCCATTATTGAGTAAGATTACTTTCACATCTGTTCCTTCCTGGATTATCGTCATAATTTCCTGCATGGTCATCTGAAATCCGCCATCTCCGATAAAAGCAAGAACAGGTTTTTCCGGGCAAGCGATTTTTGCGCCGATAGCTGCAGGCAAGCCAAATCCCATTGTTCCCAGGCCACCGGAGGTGACCAGCTGGCGCGGAGTGCTGAAATTAAAATATCGGGCAACTTTCATCTGATGCTGTCCAACATCTGTAACCACCAGGGTATTAGCCGGAAACCGTTCCGACAATCTCCTGATCATGGCTCCCATTTGAATTTTTTCAGTTTTCAGTGACAGGTCCCCTGCGATTACCTTATCATTCTCCATTTCCCGTAATGCGTGAAATTCGGCAACCCACTCTTTATGCATGGCTGGTTCCACATATTCAACCAGGGTTTTCAAAACCCGCGCGGCATCACCTTCAACTGCCAGGTGAGGCTGTATCACCTTACCATGTTCCGATGCATCTATGTCGATATGAATAACCCTGGCATTCGGAACAAATGAGGAAGGGTCGCTGGTTACGCGGTCATCGAACCTCATACCAACTGCCACAATAAGGTCAGCCTTTGCCGAAAGCACGTTAGGCGCATAGCTTCCATGCATGCCAAGCATACCCATGTTCAGCGGATGATTGGATGGTATGGCCGACAGTCCCAGCAAAGTGGAAGCTGCCGGCATACCAGCCTTGTCAATCAACAACCTTAGTTCATCAGACGCATCCGACAGAAGAACACCCTGTCCCCAGAACAGCAGAGGGCGTTCCGACTGATTGATCCAGTCTGCGGCGCGTCGTATTTTTTTGTCATCTGGAACAGGTTCCGGATGATATGAAGGCATTCCTTTGCATATCTCATAATCATAAGGAATCTTCTCAATCAGCACATTTTTGGCTACGTCGATAACAACCGGCCCGGGCCGTCCTGTGCTGGCAATGTAAAAAGCCTTCGCCAGAGCAGGCAGAAGTTCAGCGGATTCAGTAATCCGCACATTCCATTTGGTAACAGGCGTTGTTAGTCCCAGCACATCAGCTTCCTGAAAAGCATCTGAGCCAATCAGCCTTGCGTTAACCTGGCCGGTTATACAAACCAGCGGAGTTGAATCAGCAAAGGCATCGGCCAGTCCGGTGAGGAGGTTAGTAGCCCCCGGGCCCGAAGTGGTAATGCAAACGCCAGTTTTGCCTGATACGCGGGCAAAGCCCTGGGCAGCATGAATAGCACCTTGTTCGTGACGTGTAAGTATATGTCGGGGTTGGTTTCCAAAGCGGAACATAGCATCATAAAGCGGCATGATAGCGCCGCCGGGGTAGCCGAACATGGTTTCTACTCCTTCAGCTTGCAGCGCCAGGATTATTGCGTCGGCGCCAGGGATCAGTGTATTTGTATCGGTCATTTTTTCGGGTATC
>CAIXHD010000604.1 GCA_903919065.1 uncultured Bacteroidota bacterium | reverse complement strand
CTTTACCGGCTGGAACACCCAGGCCAACGGATCGGGAACGGCCTATGTCAATGGAGCCAATATCACCATCACCGGCGCCATTACCCTGTATGCGCAGTGGTCGGTGAACAGTTACGATGTGACTTTTGATTCAAATACCGGCAGCGGGACGATGAGTAATCAAAGCATCGTCTATAATGTTTCGACCCCACTGACCAGCAACACCTACACGAAAAGCGGTTACAGCTTTACCGGCTGGAACACCCAGGCCAACGGATCGGGAACCGCCTATGTCAACGGATCAAATATCACCATCACCGGCGCCATCACGCTGTATGCGCAGTGGTCAACCAACAGTTACGATGTGACTTTTGATTCAAATACCGGCAGCGGGACGATGAGCAATCAAAGCATCGTTTACAGTGTTTCGACCCCACTGACCAGCAACACCTACACGAAAACCGGTTACAGCTTTACCGGCTGGAACACCCAGGCCAACGGATCAGGAACGGCCTATGTCAATGGAGCCAATATCACCATCACCGGCGCCATTACCCTGTATGCGCAGTGGTCGGTGAACAGTTACGCATTAAGCACAATAGCGGTAAATGGAACTATCAGAAGGAATCCGGATCAATTGTCTTATTTGGCGGGCTCAAATGTAGAGTTAACAGTGACATCGGGAGAAGGATATCATTTTTCACTTTGGAGCGGTGATGCTACCGGAAATTCAGAAACTATCCAGGTGACGATGGATGCTGATAAATCAATTTCAGCGATATTTGAGCCCAACATACCAGCTGCTCCAATTGCCAATAATTCCACAGCCACTTACGATGGCTTATTACATTCTGCTTCTGCAACTGTTGCTTCTGGCGAAATAGTTGACTGGTATTCTGCCTCATCCGGTGGTAGTATTACAACTGCTCCAAGTGGAATAATATCAGCTATTTACACTGCTTGGGCTGAAGCGAGAAATACCACCACCGGATATGTAAGTGCTAACAGAACTCAGGTCGTTTTGTCAATAGGCCGGGCTGTCTCAGTTATTTCCGTGTCAGGGTTGACAGCTTTTACCTATACGGGTCGTGAACAAGGTCCGGCATCAGCTACAGTGACAGGATCTGAAGGATCAATTACCTTTATCTATTCCGGAACAGAAAACACTGTTTATGGACCCACTTCATCAGCACCTTTCAATACCGGTAACTATCAGGTAATTGCGAAAGTGACTGAAGATACAAATTACACAGAAGCTAGCTCTTCAGCCTTAGGTTTTGTAATCAGTAAAGCACATCTTCAGGTAACGGCAGGTAGCCAGATTGTTACCTATGGTGATGCAATTCCTCAACTGTCCTTCACGCTGAGTGGTTTTGTGAATAATGAAACGGAATTATCTTCTGTTGCAGGATCTCCTGAAATTGCAACCAGTTATTCGAATTTGACCCAGGTGACTTCAGGTCCGGTAAGTATAAATGCAAGTATTGGAACGTTGATGGCAGTTAACTATGACTTTGAATTCTCTTCGGGTGCTATTACCATCCAGCCAAAACCACTGGCTATTACTGCCAACAGCTTCAATAAAGAGTTTGGCGTTTCTTACACTTTTACCGGAACGGAGTTTGCTGTTTCAGGGTTGATCAATTCCGATATAGTTTCAGGGGTTGCAATTGCCAGTACAGGAGCTTCTTCCACAGCGCCTGCCGGACCTTATGATATTGTAGTTACGGATGCAGTTGGGTCTGGTTTGTCTAATTATTCCGTTGATTATATTAAAGGAACACTCCAGGTGACTCTGGGTTTTCCGATTGTCATCAGCTCACTTACTGCAAGTTCTTTTTATGGAAGTTCATCAACATATCAGATTTTAGCGACCAATAGTCCAACCAGCTTTGCTGTGGAGCGATTACCTGCCGGGATGTCTGTCGAAACGTCAACAGGATTGATTCAAATAGCATCAAATGTTGTGGCCGGAGATTTTGATATAATTCTTTCAGCAACAAACGCTACCGGCACCGGAAGCAATATTCTGCATTACACTGTTAGCCCGGTAAGTGTGGATGTCACCGCTGAAGCCAAAACCAAAAAATATGGGGAAGAAGATCCTTCGCTAATCTTTACCTATTTCCCGGAATTAAAAAACAGCGACAGTTTTGTCGGTTCCCTGAACCGCGAACAGGGAGAAAATGTGGGTGAATATGAAATCAGCCAGGGAACCCTTTCCTTGAATGCTAATTACAGGCTGAATTTTACGGCAGGGAAATTTATTATTAACAAGGCGGTTGTGACCCCAATGATTGCAGCTGACAGTAAATGCTTCGATGGCAATACACTTGCCACGCTTAATATGTTGACTCTTTTAGGAGTGGTTTCACCTGATGTGCTGACTCTCGAAGCAACCAATGTTAATTTTATCGATGCAACTCCCGGAATCGGCAAAGTAGTTGCAGCACAAGGATTAACTATTAAAGGACTTGGGGTTGATAATTATTCTTTGGCGGAAATAGAAAAAACCACTACAGCAAATATATATCCTCTTCCAACCATCACGATTCATACTCCACCAACCTGTTCTGATGATTACCTGACTTATTCTGTTTTAATAGCTGTTAATGCTGGTACCGTTCGTTCCACAGCCGGAGTGGTAGTGAACGAATCAGAAAACATCTGGAAAATATCTGGTATTTCAGCTGGAACCGATTTGACTGCCACCGTTACAGCTGATAATGGTTGCCTAAGCCAGTTAACTGTTGTTGCTCCGGTATGTATTTGCCCAATAGTGGCTCTTCCGATAAGCAGTGGTGACCAGGAATATTGTTCAGGTAATGCAATTGCTCCAATTCGGGTAACGGTAGATGATGGAAATACCGTTGATTGGTATGAGGATTTAACTGGTGGTACGCCTGTTTTAACTGCCAGTTCGAGTTACACGCCAACGAAACCGGGAGTCTTTTACGCAGAGGCAAGAAGTATAAGATCAAATTGCACAAGTTTAACACGTACACCGGTGAAAGTAACGTTGAATCCCATACCATCAGAACCAATTGCCAATAGTGTTATGGTAGCTTACGATGGATTATTGCATACCGCCACCGCAAACGTATCGGCTGGAGAAGTTGTCGATTGGTACGCATTTTCTACAGGCGGAATAGAAGCGACAGCACCTTTGGAAAAAAATGCGGGTACCTATAGTGCCTGGGCACAAGCCAGAAACACTACTACTGGTTGTATCAGCGCAGCAAGAACGCAAGTAAGACTGATCATCAATGAAACTCCTCCTGTTATAACGAGCAACCTGATCGGCGGCTCTACCTATGGTTCCGGATCAACTTATCAAATAACGGCCTCCGGTATGCCAACCAGCTTTATCGCCAGTGGATTACCTTCTGATATAACCATTGATAATGGCACCGGTTTGATTTCAATTTCTGCAAAAACACCAGCAGGAATATACAATATTTATTTGGGAGCAACCAATCCGAGTGGTACCGGAAATGCGACACTTGTTTACACTATCTCAAGATTTCCAATAACTTCATTTATATCGGCATCGAGTAAATGTTATGATGGATTAACGACGGCTACCCTAATAAATCAAATGGCTATGGGAGTAATTTCCCCGGATTTGGTTAGCCTGGAAGTGGGAGCAGCCAATTTTATTGATTCAGAACCAGGTACAGATAAGATAGTGATTGCCACAGGGCTGGCACTGAGTGGACCTGATGCTGATAATTATTTATTATCTTCATTAACGGCTGTAACCTATGCTGAGATAAATTCTCCTCCTGCTACACCGACATTCTATTCTATACAACCTGACTGTAATAAACCCACTGGTACCATCGAGATTACCGGACCGATAGGAACCGGCATGACCTACAGTATTAATGGAATTCTTTATCAGAATTACACTTCTTTTAATAGCCTGGAGCCTGGAACTTATTATGTCACAGCTCAAACCAGTAACGGATGCGTATCAGAGTCCAGAGAGGCAGTAATTCTTCAATTACCAAGTAGAATTGTCGCAATTGATGATGAAGGCGTGATTATTAACGGGTTTTATGGAGGTGTATCTGTAGTAAACATTTTATCAAACGATGCTTCAACTTGCTCCAATGCTACTCTTGATCTGGTGAACTTGTCAATGGTGAGTTCCACCAGTCCGAAGGTCAGATTGTCGGGACCCGATGTTATTGTTGATCCGGAGACTCCAACCGGGGTTTATACACTGGTTTACCAGATCTGCGATAAGTTGTCTCCAGGCAATTGTGCAACTGCGTCTATAATAGTGCCCGTTCTCAATTCCGGTCCATCTTTGTTACTGGATGTTGTTGATGATCATGGTGATGTTATGGAAGGTCAGGGAGGCATTGCTGTTATAAACGTTTTGTCCAATGATAAGTACGGATCCTCTGTGATTGATGCAACCAAGGTTACTCTGACTTTTGTGAATTCCTCAAGTGACAAAATCAAGCTGCAGGGAACTTCGGTTGTTGTAGCGGAAAATGCAATTTCTGGCACATATACATTAGTTTACCAGGTTTGTGAAATACTGAACCCGACAAGCTGCGATCAAGGAATCGTTACCATAATTGTTGAAAAGTCATCAGGAGTTGATTTTCTTCCTGATCCAGTCAATTATGATCTGAAGCTGCGAAACTTTCCCAATCCCTTTAATTATCAAACAACCATTGAGTTTAATCTGCCTGAAGCCGGACTGGTAATTCTCCAGGTTTACGATATAGTTGGACGGGAAATTGGCCAAATAGATCAAACCGAATTCAACCGGGGCACAAACTTCGTGATATGGAGATCCCATAATGCACAAAAAGGAGTTTATTTTGTGAGGATGCTATATCAGGGAAGAGCTGAACGATTAGCTATAATAAAGTGCGGGTATTAAATATTTACGATTTGCTTCATTTTCCTGATATGCTCCGGTGTTGTTCCGCAGCAACCTCCGATGCAGGTGGCGCCTGCCTTAATCAGGCTTGGGACGAAAGAGGCAGTGATATCTGGTGTTTCATCAAATATGTTTTTCCCATCGTGGAAATGAGGTTTTCCGGCATTGGCATGCACAAGGATTGGTATCAACGGATCAGTACGGCGGATTTCTTCAACAATTGCGATCATGTTTTCCATTCCATTCCCACAATTTGTTCCAACAATATCAGCGCCTGCCGATTTTAGTGCAATGGTCATATCTTCAGGGGATATGCCCATCATGGTTCGGAAATCCCCCTGAATGGTTTTATCAAAGGTCATGGTACAAATCACCTCTAGAGAGGTGTTTTCCTTTGCCGCTCTTATTGCAAGTGTTGCTTCGTCCATTGCTGTCATTGTCTCTATGCAAATAACATCAGCGCCGGCTTCAGCAAGAGCAACACATTGCTCTTTAAAAGCTTCATAAAGCTCCTCTTCGCTAACATCACCCATCATCAGAAGAATTCCGGTCGGCCCTACCGATCCAAGAACAATTCCATCCGGACCAACAGCCCTTCGGGTAATCTCCACGGCTTTTCTGTTAAGTTCAGCCACTCTGTCCTGCAGCCCGTAATGACTAAGTTTAAACCGGTTGGCACCAAAAGTATTAGTTTCCACGGCTTGTGAACCAGCCTCGGAATATGCCCTAGCTATTTTTTCAACCCGATCTGGAAATTCAGCATTCCAGATTTCAGGACAAACTCCAGGTTCCAGTCCGGCTTCCTGCAACATGGTTCCCAATGCTCCATCAGATATAATGATTTCGCCTTTAATCAGTCGTTCAGTGAGTTTTGTTTTCATTTTTCTTCAGTGATAATAGCTGTTTAGAAAATTCCCTGTTATCCAGGTTCGGACCGATGGCAATGATTTCGCACGGTCCTTCATATCCGGATACAATTGTAATAGAAATTTGGGTAAAGACAGTTTGAATAGCCATTGTATTAGATTCATCAATACGAATATAGCCTTTTAAGCGATGCAGGTATTGAGAATGCTGCAGGATGAAATCTCGTACCAGCCCTTCATCGAAATAGCGAGTTGAGCGGACAACGCAGGAGGAAAGGTTAGGGCGGGGTTCTGAAATGTTTCCATCGGGAATTTCGTGGTTAGGAACGGGGTCCCGACGTTCGTCGGGATGACACTTCTTAGAGGCGAAATTTAGTAAATCTAATAAATGGAGTTCATCAATGTTTCCGAAGGTGGTTTCGATGATTTTTGCAAAGGGGTTAATCTCAAGAATTTTTGCACGGATTTCGGAGGTACCGTGGATAAGATCAATTTTATTAATCAAAACAACATCTGCAATTCTAATCTGATGGCGTGCGCGGGAAATGGATTGAATGACCCGTTGAAAATTGAGTGCATCCAACAGGCACCAGGAACCAGCCAGGTAAATTTTATCAGACAACCCGGGTGCTTGCAGCACTTGTCCAAGGGAAACCGGATCGGCCAGGCCAGTGGCTTCAAGCAGAATAACATCCGGATGATGTTGGTCAATGAACGGTTCAAGACGGGAAATAAAGTCACCAAGCAGGCAGGCACAAAAAACACTGCCATTATTTATTTCCAGCAGCTCAAAGGGCTTGCCGGTTTGTTTTAAAGTGAATCCATCAACATGGCCGGGTGCGAATTCGTTCTGGATCAATGCGATTCGCATCCTATCGGAATATTTCCGGACAAAATCCAGTAACAGCGAAGTTTTCCCGCTTCCGAGGAATCCGGTTACAAGGATAAATGGAATTTTTTTCAGATGATTTCCTTGATCCATTCTTTAATAACATCTGTGCCGGGTTGACCGGCTTCGCTGCGAATTTTGTACTTAACCGAAACCAGCGCCGGGGTTTGAGTAACGCCGAGAGATTGAATGATCAGGGGGTCGGTTTCTTCGCGAACTTCAATGGTAACGCCAAGCTCTGCTATAGCCTGACGTGTTTTTTCGCGCAGTGGTGCGATCTCTTCTGATGATTTTCCAAGAAGGAGAATTTCGCCTTGCTTAACCCGTAGCCTGATTTTGAGTTTCTCATTGATCCTGCTTTGGATGGCTCGAATTAGCTCATTACGTGGCGGAATTTGTGAGACAAAAGTGATTTTTCCGTCGATGCAGATGGTTGGAATATTTTTAACAAAAAGGGACGACATGAAAGTCACTCCTTCGAGGTTTTTTATAGAATGCTCATGCCATTCCACTAAACCCTCGAAATGGGGAGCTACCTCCTTAACAGCCTCAACCATATATTGGCAGGGAGCACAGGATTCTGAATCAAGGGTAATAATATCGACAATAACCCGATCAGTCTTCCCATATTCGCCAAGATTCAAAATCTTGGTTTTGTCAGGTTTGTGTTCCAGCGTTCTGATAATGTCCTGTTGATAAGAGTCTCTGATAACGCTGCCAACAGCCTTGAGATTGGCTATTGGAGTTTTCATTGGCAGATCGCAACCGGGGGCCAGAATGAATCCAATATTTCCGGCAATATCCATGCAGTCCACAGCATTTCGCTGACAATCTTCAGGTGTTCCCATGAGCATAACCAATGTCAGCTGCAAATTACCGCCGAAACTAATTCCATAACCCTGGCAAATATTTCTTACAAAATCCAAAGGAATATTTTCATCGATCGAGATATTATCGGGTCCGGTTTTACACATGACATCGATATTTTGCTGCGCATGTCCACATACAAAAAACGAACTGTATTTGCTTTGCTGACGGATATCGTCAAAAACAGATTTGACGGGTTTGTGAATGAACTCGGTGAATTGGTCGGGGCCGATCTGCGAGGTCATCGGATCCACTACTGCGATGATATCGCAACCAGCATCCAGTAAATATTTTGACATTGACCGGGTAACCCCGGAGGTGAAATCAAGAAGTTCATGAATGGATGCAGGATCTTCGAACATTCTCATGAATATCTCGGTACCCAACAAGTGGAGTCCAAGGGTAAACGGTCCGGTTACCAGGCCATAAAGGGCTATATCCGGATATTTTTTTCTCAGCTCCCGGGTTGCTTTAAGAACCACAGGTATTCTTCCCTGATCGGGCGAAATCGGGTTAAGGCTGCTGATATTACTAAGCCCGGAGAGAGGGTGGGAAAGTACTGCCGGAGGATTCTCATCGGCCCATCCCAGCTTGCAACCGAGTGCTTCAGCTTCGATCTGGAGATCAAAACATACAGGGATACCGTCAGGTTCATATAGTTCAATGGCCTTACTGATCCCATTCACCATTAAATCAGCTGAATGCAGATATTCGTTTGCATTTTTTCCGATCAGATGACCACCATGGACACCTACAAAGGGAACCCATGGAATAGTAGAACACTGCCCACCTTTAAGGGCATGCAAAACCAGATCTTTACCTTTCATAATCAGATTCTTGGAAAAAGTTCGAGTGCGGCATTTTTCATTGCCACGAGATTTTCAAATGGTACTTCCGGCTCCACCAGATGGGTAGGTCCGAGGATGAGGCCGCCTTTGGTTCCGGCAGAGCGGATACGGTCGATGGAAACTTCCCTTACCTGCTCAGCCGTTCCAAAAGGCAACAATTGTTGAGTTCCGAGGGTCCCCCAAAAAGAAAGCTTATCGCTGTATTGCTCATGGATTTTGCTGTAATCCATACATTCCGGCTGGATCGGATTCAGGATGTCAACTCCGCAATCGATGAGGCCGGGAATAAAAGCAGTTGCATCGCCACATGAATGATAAAAGACCAACACTTCAGGATTAATCAAGCGTGCAGCATCAATAACGCTTTTAAAACGGGGTTTGATCCACTGTTCCCATAGTTCGACACTCATCATGGGGCCGCTTTGCATTCCAACGTCATCTCCCATTGATATAATGTCAACACCAGCTTCGGTGTAGAGTTTTACTCTCCGTATTGCATATTCGGTAATGCGATCCAGAAGAACAGTGGCTTTTTCATCCTCGAGCATCATATCCATGAGAAGGTCAGGCATCGAACGAATATACCAGGCAGCTTCCCAGATAGTCATCTGCATGGCACACATGGCAGCCAATCCTTTTTGGTGCAGAGAGTTTACCTGGTCGAAAAGTGGTTGGTTTTCCTCTCTGTTAAATACGGGCATTGGAAAATTCCGGATTTCCTGAATTGAATCGCTGCCTTGCAGGGGATGATGCATCCGGGTCATATGATAGGCAGCTTCGGAACCTTTTGAATGGCCGACTCCGATTACATCAATTTCTGTATCCGGAGGAAGTATTTCCCTGATGTAAAGCTCACGGCCATTTTGGTAACCCGGGTGTTCGGTAAGCGTTACCCAACGGAAATCCACACCGAACCAATCGAAATAATCGATATCTCCGTAAGTTTTCTTAAAGGCTTCAATTTGCGAGTCACACAGAAGTATATCGATAGGAATCCAATCGAATCCCTGCCGGCGTGCGGCCCGGATAAGGTTTTCCCGGGGTGTGGCAGGCATATTATCCGACTTTATTCAGGAATTCAACAGCTCCCTGAGGATCCGGTGAATACCAGTCAGCACCGATGCGTTTGCGGAAATCATCGGTAACAGGGGCTCCGCCGATGAGGATTTTTGTATCCGGACGGGCAGCTTTCATTTCAGTTACGATTTTCTCCATGTTCAACATAGTGGTAGTAAGCAGGCAGCTTAACCCAACATATGCACCCGGGTACTCGTCGACTGCAGCAATGAATTTGGCTGCGGGAACATCAATTCCCAAGTCAACAACCTGCCATCCTGCACCTTCAACTATCATACCCAGCAAATTTTTTCCGATATCATGAAGGTCGCCCATGACGGTACCTATTATGAATATCCCCTTGCGTTTTACAGCACCCGACGTGAAATATGGTTTGAGGTGCTTCATCCCGGCACTCATTGCTTTTGCGGCCATGAGAACTTCCGGCACGAATACTTTGTTTTCGCGGAACTTTACCCCGACAATCTGCATGCCGGGAACAAGGCCAAGGCTCAGAACCTGATCGGCAGCTATGCCTTCAACCAGTGCTTGGGCACTAAGTTCATCGGCGCCATCCTGCCCTTTTAAATCAGGTGGGTAGGGGGATGTTTTATTAACTTTACCTCTTTCAACGCAATTTGCGATCTTAGCAAGCAATTCTTCAGGGTTCATATTGATCAAAATTTTGATTGATGACAAATATATAAATCCTTCACTAGATATGTTAGCTGAATTAGTCTTAAAAAACCGCAGTAATAGAAGGTTCAACGGTAAAATAAAAGTTCCTGCAAAAACTGTCGAAAAACTTATCGGGTTAGCCCGGTTATGTCCTTCCGGCAGGAATCAGCAGGCGCTTAAGTTTATGCCAATTACCAAACCGGATGATTGTGATCAATTATTTCCATTTCTTGCCTGGGCAGGATACCTGAAAGAGTGGGATGGGCCTGTCAAAAATGAGCAGCCAACAGCTTATATTATTATTTTGGGAGATACCCTTTTGGGTGCGAAATTTGAGATTGATCTCGGAATATGTGCTCAAACCATTTTATTGGGTGCCATTGAGAACAATTTTGGTGGTTGCATGATCGGGTCCATCCGCCGTGAGGAGGTGCGCTCACTTTTTCAAATACCCGGACATCTGGAGATTTTATTGGTTATAGCACTTGGTAAACCAGTTGAAAGGGTGGTGGTAGAAGAGGTTAAAGATGGTAATATTCGCTATTGGCGCGATCTGGAACAGACGCATCATGTTCCGAAGAGAGCCATGGATGAGATTCTGATTTTCCCCAAAGTGTCATAAAACAGTTTTTTTTAAATATCAGACAATCATTGGGGTTAGAAACTTTTTGACCAATATTCGTCAAATCCAAAAGGATTTAACACAAAAGATTTGTCGTTTTTATTTTAGCGATGTATCTTTATAGAGCAAAAGGTAAGGTAAGGGAAGTTACCAAGGGAAAAATTAAAGAGATTAGATAGAGGGATTTTAGGCTTAGTTGCAACAAATCTTTTTTCTCAACTTCTTCTTATCTGTAAGGTGGTTCTTGATTGTGGGGACATGACAAGTGTTGTTGGAAAAAAGGCGGCTCCCAACCGCCTTTTTTAATTTATCGCCCTTTCAAGATTTTCCGAAACTGCATCCCAATTTATTACCTGCATGAATGCTGTTATATAATCCGCTCTTTTATTTTGATATTTAAGGTAATAAGCATGTTCCCATACATCGCATACCAAAATCGGGGTAGTCACCCATTGGGTAAGGTTCTGATGTTTTTCGGCTTGCAACACTACCAGACGGTCTGATTCTGGCTGATAGGCGAGAATTCCCCAGCCGCTGCCTTCAACGGATGTAGTTGCCTGCTTAAAAAGTGCAGTAAACCGGTCAAAAGATCCAAAAGATTTGGTGATATAATCCTCCAGCTTCTGGCTTCTTTTGCCAGCCGATGGGCCCATATTATTCCAGAACAGGTTATGGAGAAAATGGCCGGCACCATGAAATGCAAGCTCTCTTTCCCAATGCTTGATCAAACTGAAATCACCTGAGTCCAAAGCCTCGGCAATTTTTTTCGTTGCCGCATTCAACCCTTTTACATAACTGGCATGGTGAATGTCGTGATGAAGTTTCATTGTTGCCTCATCAATATAGGGCTCAAGAGCATTATAAGCATAAGGCAGGGCAGGAAGTACATATTCCCCAGCCTGGTTTAGTCCGGATGCATTATAAGTGAAACCACCGGGGGTTGCTCCACGGCTGATATTGGCTACTCCGGCAGCCAGTCCGGCTCCCAGGAGGGCTGAAGTTCTAAGGAATTCTCTTTTATTCATTGCAGGATTGTTTACTTAAAACCTAAACAATCCGCGGGCTAAAAAGTTCTGGTTATTTAAAAGCTTTTTCCGGCAAACCGTCGCCCTTCATGGATAGCTGCACGAAATATTCAGGAACTGGCTGGCCCATAAGTTTATCTACATACATTTTTGCCAGATACTGGCCAAGCATGAACCCTTGCCCGCGTAATCCCAGGAACAGTCCTTCCTCAGGGTCCAGGATCATACGCGGTTCAACATAATAACCGGCCCATACTGCCTGGAATCCGACCGATGAAAGATCTGGTATCCAATTAACGAAAATCTCTGATGCTATTTCGAGGAAATCCTGAGAGTTTATTTTCAGATTTTTTCCGGCCTCCTGGGGATCTGTCGCAGGGGAAGCACATCCAATGACCTGGCCTGTTTCGCCAAGTTGCTGACCATATACTGCGGAGAATCCTTTGTATCGGCGGCGATCTATAACCATGGGCAGTGGTGCGCCACCTACGCCCAACATGGGTAATCTTCTTGTAATAAATGCTTGATGTTTAACAGCATACATGCCAGTTTCAATTCCCATTTTACGGGCGATCTTGTGTCCTTCAGGACCCATGGCATTTACGAAAACCGGAGTGTGTATCTCAATATATTCCTTATCGTGATTCTGAACCAGGAGGATGTATTCGTTACCTGATTTGTGAACATCAATCAATTTGCAATCTTCAAAGATAGTGCCTCCATTATCCAGGCCGAGCCTCCTGACCAGGTCGATAACCCTGCCCGGGGTTGCCTGCCAGCAATCGTGCGTGATAAGTGCCGCCTGATAATCCTGACCAAGTTTTGGGTTAATAAACGGTGATATCCGTGACTTGTAATCACCAGGACCGATCATTTCGGCTTTTGACCAGGCCATGGAAGCCTCTAACGCTTTAAACATCTGATCGTCGTGAGCAAAGGTCACATAATCTATCGGGCGAAAATCGATATTCTTTATCTTATCCAGTTCCTTGAAAATTTCCAGATTTTTCCGTGCTATATCGGAAAGCTCAGGTACACTGAAATTCGGACGTCCGCCAGCGATATTCCTCCATGATGCCCCACGGCCGAAATTGATCAGAACTGGTTTCTGCCCTGCTTCCGAAAGATAACGGAAGAGAGCTGATCCACCGATTCCACCACCGGCGACTACCGAAGCTGCTTTTAGAATTCGGGGCATGCGACCCTGAGGAATAATATTAATCTTTTCAGGTACCTCTTTCGGGTACAATTCACCCATTTCTATCTGGTTTGACAGCGGACCCCTGGGAGTTGCGTCTCCGACGATTTGAATGCCACTGGAGTAAAGGGCTGTTTTCAGTCTTTTAATGCATCGTTTGCCGCGACATGCACCCATTCCCAGCCTGGTGGTGTGTTTGATCTCATCCACTGAAATGAATTTTCGGTCGCCAATGGTTTTCAGTATCTCATCATAAGTCACATCATCGCAATGACAAACGTAAACCGGGTTTTCGATTTTCATTTCAACGGGCTGGATTAACAGAGGCTCAGGATATTTTTCCTGAACAATGAATCCCCTGACTTTAACCAGGTCTTCCCCATGAATATCCAGCGACCTGACACGGGCAATATCTGTTTTGTTCGGTTTTTTCAGAATTTTGTCGATCACTCCCGTACCAAGTTTATTTCCATCGTTATCGACCAGAAATACTGAAGAACCGGCTTCAGTGGAATATTCAATCGGCAGAAAAAGCCAGTCTTTCTTAAGGTTATATCCGAAAATTGCAAGGCCCGGACATTGGTAAACGCAATCCATGCAGCCGATGCATTTTTCGAAATCAATTTCGGGCACTGTGCTGGTGGAGGTTTTTGTTATGGCACCGTGAGGACAGGCAAATTCGCATGGATTACAGGCAAAGCCATATAAACAGTCGATCTGGACAAAACCTTTCTGGTTCATCCTGACTGAATCCGGAACATCAGGTTTTTCAATCACCTTGATCGGATGCTGCTGACTATCAATGTATTCCTTAGAAATTGTCAGGTATTCATCATAATTAAAACGTTCCCCGATTTCTTCAAGCAATTCATAGGCAACCTGTTTTCCCCTTAAAACTGCACTGGTACCTTCCCCGATGCGGATTGCATCACCGGCACCATAGACTTTTCTTCCAAATACCTCTTTGCCCTTGATCAGGAGCTGATCATCAGGAACAAGCCCGGTACAAATATTTATAGCATCAATTCCTTCAATAATTTTTTCAGTTCCCGGAACGGGCTGGAAATTTTCCGATTCGGCAATCACTGCGCCAATGATTCCTGTTCTGTCCTCATTGGGAATGGCTTTAATAAGCAGGTGATTAAGAATTACTGGGATACCCAGGCGCCTAACGCGGTTTGCCTGAACAGGAAATCCTCCTTCGCGGGGCATGGCTTCAACAATTGCTTTCACGTTGGCACCTGCCTGCATGAGCTGGTATGAAGTCAGGTATCCAATGTTTCCGGCACCAACTGTGAGAATATTTTTACCCAGCAGGGTGAACTCGGTATTCATCATTTTCTGCACCACTGCTGCGGTGTATACTCCGGGAACATCATCATTCTCGAAAGCAGGCATGAATGGAACAGCACCAGTAGCAATAACCAGATATTCCGTATCTACATAATATATCTCTTGTGTACTGATATTCTTTATGGCAAGTCTTCTCCCTTCGAGGATATCCCAAACAGTCGAGTCAAGAAATATTCCATCGAGATTCTCTCCGGCAAGAGTTTTTGCAATATCGAAACCGCGCATACCGCCAAATTTCTTTTCCTTTTCGAAAAAGAAAAACTGATGTGTTTGCATCAGGAATTGCCCTCCGATCCGGTCATTGTTATCGATAACCAGATTGTCAATTCCATGCTGATTCAGAATTTCCCTCGTAGCAAGACCAGCAGGACCTGCTCCTATTATAGTAACGGTAGTGCGATAAACACGGGTTGGGGTGTTTTTTTCCACAGGAGTTGGACTTGGCCTGTAATCACGCGGAACCTCACTGACCTCTTTCACTCCATCAATTCGGGTAATACAAATCCGCTTCACTTTCCCATCGACCAGCATTTCGCAGGCTCCACATTTGCCGATACCACATTCCAGGCTCCGGTTCCTGCCACTCAGACTATGGCTGTGAACAGGGTGTCCGGCCTGGTGAAGGGCTGCCGCTATGGTCAGGCCAATATCACCTGTCACCGGTTTTCCTTCAAAAAGGAATTCGCTGGTTTTTCGTATCTCGATATCCAGAATGGGATGTTCCGTAATTTTTAGCATGGAAGTATCAGGTATGATTAGTGGCTTCAAAAATAGAGAGGGCAAAACTTAACATCCATGATGTTTATCAGCCACTGACATGATAAGCGGCACCATTTGCACGAGAAAAAATGTATTTTTGTGATTCAAGAAATTTTAAAAACCAGATTGATAGATGATTAAAGAGAATTCAAACCGAATATTCAGCGGTATCCTGGCTTTTGCAGTGATCGTGCTGTTTGTGTTGCATTTTTCAGGGAAAAAGGATAAAGAGGTTGAAAATCAACCTGTTCAGCAAGGTGTCTTGCTTGGTAAACCTGGGGAAGTAAAAATCGCTTATGTTTTTGTAGATTCAGTTCTGGCTAATTATGATTTTTACAAAATAGTGACTGACAGGCTCTTGTCCAAGAAGTCGAGTCTTGAAAAGGAATTATCCGGGAAAGGAGAGTCTTTTCAAAAAGAAGTGACGGATTTTCAATACAAAATTGAGAAAAAGCTGATCACTTCATGGGATGCTGAAGCGAGGCAGAAGCAACTTACCGAGAAGCAGCAGGTTTTACAAAATTTGCAGAATGATATGCAGAATACGCTTGCAAGGGACGAACAGGATGTTACCATTCAACTTCATGATTCGGTGCTAAGCGCGGTTAACTCAATAAACGCCAAATTGGGCTACAACCTGGTGCTGAGTAACACCTTTGGAGGTGGACTTCTTTATGCTGATAATTATATGAACATAACCAAGCAGGTGCTCGACCGCCTGAATGAAACCTATCGGAAAACTAACTCGAAGTAAGATCGGCTTTGCAGATCTTTACCTGGAAAGGTACGGATCCGGATCGGTGAAGGGTTTGCCTGAACCAGATCCGGATCTTTTTTTGATTGTCACCATACCGGCATTTAAAGAACCCGGGTTGGCGGGTAGTCTGCATTCATTACTCGCCTGTGATCCTCCGGGAGTTAAGTGGGAGATTATTGTCAATATTAATTACCCTGAATATTCTCGCGCCGATGTAGTTGAGACCAGCAGGCAGTCATTGGCTGCAGCTCAGCAGATCAATGATAATCTAATGCGCAATGATGTCAGCATCCATTGCCTTTGGAATCCAGATATGCCGGCCCGCCACGCAGGCGTTGGATTGGCGAGGAAGATGGCGATGGACCAGGCTGTATTCAGGTTTAATGCCGTTGGACGAAAGGATGGTGTGATCTTGTCTTTTGATGCGGATTCAGCATGTAGTCCTGATTACATGAAGAAAATCGTTGAATTCTACCAGAGAAAGCCTCGGGCACATACGGCAAATATCTATTTTGAACATCCTCTGAGAGGAGACCTTAATCCAAAAATATATCATTCGATTGCCCAGTATGAGTTGTATCTCAGGTATATGAGGCTGGCTGTTGAAGCAACAGGACATCCTCACAGCATGCATACTGTGGGGTCAAGCTTCTCTGTGCGGGCCAGAACATATATCAGGGTAAACGGAATGGGAAGGGATAAGGCTGGCGAGGATTTCTATTTTCTTCATAAATGCATTCACCTTCGGAATTTTTGGGAACTACATGAAATGACAGTTTACCCTTCATCCAGGGAGTCTGATCGGGTATCCTTTGGTACCGGAGCCTCGATAACCCGGCAAATTCAAAATGAGGAAGTTCTTGACGTATATTGCCTCGAAAGTTTCCAGCCTATGACGGAACTGTTTGGCCGGGTAGGCGAATATTGGGAAATGGCCCGCATCAGCCAACTCCATAACTCACAGCCCATAACCGACAACCGACAACTGGATGCTGAATGGGAGAAAATATCTATCGGATTGGCTGAATTTATGAAAGGCAAACATGCCTCTTTAAAAATTCAGGAAATGCAACGCGATTCTGCCAGTGAGTCAACCTTTCGGGATAAATTCTTTGCCTGGTTTAATGGATTTATGATTTTGAAATATCTGAATGAGAGCCACAAAAAATACTATTCAAAATCACCTGTATTAGTAGAAGCATCAAAACTTGCTGAAATTTTGGGGATCCGGAAGGCTGAATCGGCGGCTGATTTACTTGAGAATTACCGGGAATTTGAAAAGAGTCGGGGTAATAGAAAAATTATTTAGTCTCTTCCTTTTTTAATATCACAAACACTTCTTCGTCAGGTGTTTTCATCATGTATTTTTCCCGTGCAAACTTTTCGAGGTTCGCAGGATTTGTTTTTAAAAGCTTGATGGCTTCCCTGTCTTTGCGAATTTTTTCCTGATAGAAAACCGTATCTCTTTTCAATTGATTCAGATGCTGCTTTGATTTGAAACGATCGACGAGGTTATGCTGGTCAAAGAAGATGATCAAAACCAAAAATATTACAAGACTGATGAAGTACTTGTTAACCAGGAATGATAAAACCGTATGCCAGAATTTTTTATTCATCTTCTGGTGCAAATATACCTCAAAATATTTTCGGATTTACTGATTCGACAGGAAAGGATAAGTATGATCTACCGGCGGAAGAAAACATTCTTTTATTGTTCTCGGAGAAACCCATCTCAACAGGTTAAGCATGCTTCCGGCTTTGTCATTTGTCCCGGATGCCCGTGAACCGCCAAAAGGCTGCCTGCCAACAACTGCCCCGGTCGGTTTGTCATTGATGTAAAAATTACCGGCAGAATTAACTAGTCGTCTGCTGGCTTCATCAATTGCATATCGATCTGTTGCAAAGATTGCTCCTGTGAGGGCATATGGAGACGTACTGTCGACCAGATCAATGGTTTCGTTAAACTGATCATCAGGATAAACATAGATAGTTAATACGGGTCCGAAGAGTTCGGTATGCATGGTCACATAATCCGGATCGCGGGTAAGAATAACCGTTGGCTCGATAAAATAACCTGTCTCTTTTGAGAAATTTCCTCCTGCCACAATCTCCACGGAAGGATCATTTTTAGCATCCTTAATATAGCCGGTCAGTTTGTCGTAAGCCTTTTCATCGATCACTGCGTTAATAAAATTCGAGAAATCTTCAGGGCTGCCCATTTTGAATTGACGCAGATCATCAAGAAGATGGCAAAGAACTTTCGGCCACAACGATTCAGCGATATAGGCCCGAGAGGCAGCTGAGCACTTCTGACCCTGATATTCGAAGGCGCCCCTCGACAGTGCTGTTGCCACCTCAATTGGTCTGGCGCTGGGATGTGCAAGTATATAATCCTTGCCTCCGGTTTCGCCAACCAGACGGGGGAAAGTTCTGTAATTCCTTATATTGTTGCCAACTGCGGACCAAAGTGATTGAAATACTTCTGTCGAACCTGTGAAATGAATGCCGGCCAGAGCGGGGTGGCTCAATGCAACATCGGCAGCCTCTTTACCCGGGGCAAATACCATATTGAGTACACCGTCGGGCAAGCCTGCCGCCTTGAATACTTCCATCAGCACTTTCGCTGAGTATATCTGCGTTTGGGCGGGTTTCCACACTACAACGTTGCCCATAAGAACGGGCGCTGTAGCGAGGTTAAGTGCTATCGATGTAAAATTATATGGGCTTACCGCATAGATAAATCCTTCGAGCGGTCTCTGTTCAAGCCTGTTCCATGTATATCTGTTGTTATCAGGCTGAATTGCATAAATATCAGCCATGAACTTCACATTGAAATTCAGAAAATCAATGGATTCAGCAGCTGCATCAATTTCAGCCTGATGAATATTTTTTGACTGGCCAAGCATGGTTGCCGCATTGATTTTGTAGCGGAAGGGTCCGGAAAGCAGGCTTGCTGCCTTGAGGAAAACAGATGCTCTCTGTTCCCAGGATGTTTCCGACCATTTTTGGCGTGCGGCAAGGGCAGCCTCAATAGCTTGTGTTACGTGCTGGCCTGTTCCCAAATGATATCTGGCTAAAATAGTTTGATGATCATGTGGCGCCCTGATCTCATCAAGAACACCTGTTTTTATTTCTTTCCCACCAATCACCATGGGTATTTCGGTCATCTGCGTTTTCAGCAGGCGGATGGTTTCAACAATTTCAGCCCTTTCAGGAGAACCTGGCTTATAAGTTCGGACTTCTTCATTAACGGGATTCGGAGGGGTGGAAATACTGATCATCTTTTTTGTTTTGTTTAGATAAAAGTATAACAAACGGTTGATCGTTTTGTTATAAAAAACCGGCTGCAGGAGCAAGATCTCCGCAGCCGGTCAGGTGATATGTTGGTTTGGATTGGGCTACTTGATTTTAACGGAACCCAGATTGGTATTAATTTTAACAGTTGAACCTCCTGAACCGAACGTTCCTGTTACTTTTTCAGCAGTGACTCCCGGCAAACCATCTTCCTTTTCTTTGGACAGTTTCATGCCTTCAGGGACTTTGATTGATCCCATATTCACTTCGGCTGTCAGCTTGTACCCTGCTTTTGGATCGATGCCGATACTCAGGTCGCCCATATTCTGGTCAACAGTGATGGATTTGAACCCCGCTGCAACATTTCCGATTTTTACACTTCCGAGGTTGGCATCAAGATTGAGCATTTCGGTGAGTCCATCAATACTCAGCTGGCAGCTGTTAAGATCGGCCTTAAGTGAATTTACTGTACCAATTTCGATTTCGGTAAACTGTGCATTAACTGATAAATTAGCGCAATCTGTGATTTTCAGGAACTCGCAATGCTGAATATCGATTTTAGCATCCTTCATGGTTCCTATGGTTACTTCACCGAATTGCATGTCGATTTTTGTATCGGCACCGGTAAGGCTGACAGCTTTCAGATTGCCGAACTGCAGATCTGCCTTGAATGGCCCGGTAAGAGAACCGATAACCATATCACCAAATTGATTATCGAGTTGGACCTTAATGTTCTTCGGGCATTTTACGAAATAATCAATCCTGAATGAGTTTTTCTCCCCTTTTCCATTGTGAATGTTAAGATTACCATGTTCACCAATATTGGTCTTCACAATGATCTTGTTGCCTTCTTCCTTGAATTCGATTTTGATTTTCTCCATCAGTTTCTTGGCTTTGGCTTCGTCGGAATTGGTTACTTCAACAATGTAGGTAACCGTGATTTTATTCTGGTCCCAGTCTGTGACTGTTATGTTCCCGAACTGGTTATCAATGGACAGTTCAGTTGAGCTGGTGGCATTGAACTCCTTGGTATCCTCTTGTCTCAAGGCCTGAGCACCCAGACTTAAGCTGGCAGCCAATAGTACTGACAGGAGCAGAGTTGATTTAAAGTAATGTGCTTTCATGATTGACATTTTTAGAATTATTGTTTTGATTGATTTGATTCAGTGTATTTAAAAAGCTTTTCATCATTCCAAGTTTTGTCTGGTAGTAGGTTATCATTGCATTAACCACACGTTCATCTCCCGGATGTGTGCCAAGCTTTTTTTGAAGATCGCGGTGTATCGAATCCATCTCTGCCAGTTCATCGGCCATCATTTTTTTCAGGCTTTCCTGCGAACCGGCGGAAAGGGTATCAATTCCCACGGATAGGTCATTAATCTGGTTAGTGTAATAGAATTCTACTTTTTGCATCTGAGGATTAATATCTCCCAGATTCAGCAAAATGGGTTCATTATCGAAATATCGGTCATAGACAAATATTGAGGAGGCAATCATAATCAGTCCTATGGCTGCGATACTGGTAATTCTGCTGATCAGTCTGATTTTGCTGCGACGCTGCATCATTTTCAGCTTTTCTTCGAAGCGTTCGAAGTGACCTGCCGGTGGCTCATCATTCATGAACATTTCCTTATTCTCCTTTAAAAAATCATCGAGTGTTTTCATGGTCATTTTCTTCTAATTTCTTAAGATATCAGCTGGAGCAACTTTTGTTTTCCTCGGGAAAGCTGTGCTCTGCTTGTTGAAGCTGTGACACCGAGTATTTGCCCGATTTCATCGTGGTCATATCCTTCGAAAAGATTAAGCGTAAGGACTAACCGGTACTTTTCGGGAAGCCTTTCCAACGCCCGTCGAACCTTTTCCACCTTATCATCGATACTTCCTTCATCCGGCATATATCCCTCATCGGGGAGCAGCTCATCAGGATAATCGGGAACGAGTTCCATCTGGGGCTTTCTCCTTCTCAGGGCATCGAGTGATCGATTAACGACGATCCTTTTTAACCATCCACCAAAACTGATGTTCAGATCTATCGAGCGAATATTCCTGAAGGCAACCAGAAATGCTTCCTGCATCACATCCTCAGCTTCCATGGTATCACTCAGAATTCTAAGGCTCACATGATACATGGGTTTATAGTAAAGACGATAGATCTCCATCTGAGCTCTGGAGTCACCTTTCTTGCAGGCTTCCAGGAGCTCCTTGTGGATGATGTTATGTCCGTTTTTTGTTTCCATTTTCAATAACAGGACGAGGTGAAAAAAAAAGTGCTGCAACTTTTTTTAAAAAATGCAGCACCAATTCCTTATGTCATTTTAAATTATCCTCCGCTGATCAGGTGAATGATTTCCACTACATCGCCATGACGTACCAGCGCAGAATCGTATTGAGGCTTCCTGACCAGCTGACCATTGATTTTAACTACCAGGTTCGGGAATGTGAAGTTTTTTATCGTAAGGATTTCCCTGATGGAGAGAGAGTCACCAGGCAGCTGATCTGGATTGTTATTTAATTGGATATCCATAAACTATTGATTATTCTTATAATAGTTGCTCAGGAATCCCTTAAGCTGTTCATAGATCGGTTTTGTGAATTCCAGGAAAAGGTCCTGTGGTGGTGGAGGCATGACAGGTTTTCTTTTGCACATTTCAAGTTGTTGCTGAGTGAGTGCCCGACTATCGCCATTGAAGCCGGCCCATTCGCTGAACCATGTAAATGTGCCTGGGAATTTTTGGGAAGCTTTTGGCTTATTTGTACGTGCCTCCACAATTTGAACCATGAGGACTCCGGTTGAAACAACCTCGCGGCGGTGAGTGGTCAGTTTGGCTTTTACCCGGTCAAATACATCGACCTTTTGTCCATTGATGGTCGCTGACCCTGTTTTTACCGAATCCTTACTGGTAAATTCTTTTTCGGAGTCTTTATCATAGGTTGAGCCAACGACAAAATCATCGAATTCCATCCTGAGGATCTCATCAACATAAGGCAGCTGCTTGGCAGTTTCAGGGCTGTAGAATTCAACGAATTCCCGCCTGCTGGTTTTGTTCAGGAGCGTATATACCTGATCATAAAAGAAATCAGAACTTAATTTATAACGGCCAGGAACCGGAACCTGTTCAACCACAACTTTCAAGGTTGCATCCAGCTTGGCCTGAACAATTTTTTGTTTCACATCCTTATAACCCGGGACATACTTGTCGGCATTCAGGAACTGGTAATAGGCATCTCTGGCAGCCGGTCTTGTCCCCTGTTGAAGGAGGTTGATTCCGGCATCATAAGCTTCGGGAGCAGCTTTCTGTCGGGCACCGGCAATCTCCGAGGAAAAGGTTTCCGGATTACTGACAATTTTAAGAGCGGCCGGGCAATGACGGATCTCATCAGCCATTCGGTTCATGGTCTCATAACGGTCGGCAACTCCTGAATACTTAAAAGGATCCTGACTTTGCAGTAATTCTTCGATTTCTTGTTTGAATGTACTGATTGCCAAAGGATAAGCCTGATCAAGTGTCTCGCCGGATTTTTTACTGTCCGGGTTATCCCGCAAGCGTTGAACGGCACTAAGAACGGCATCAGCATAATTTCCCTGTTGTAATGCTTTTTTTCCTGAATTGCAGGAAGACATTATTGAAAGAATCAAAAGGGAAACACTAAGAATCTTTAGGCATGTTTTCATTCTTATGAATTTATTTTTTTAACAAGATTTCAATTCCGGTATTAGCCATCATATTTGCCACTATACCGACACGTGCTGCCAGAGGTGGCAATTCCTGAGCAACCTCGGAAATTTCATCCCCGCAAATGTAAAGGTTCCCAACCGTTCGCAAATGTATTGAGTTGGAATCTCCAAATCCTGCCATTCCCGATCCGATGATCAATGGTCGCTCCGGCCAGACAGTCAGAGCTGATTCAATGATCATAACTTTCTGATCAGCATGGTCGAAAGCTTCAAATAAAACATCCACTTCGTGAAAAAGTTCAGGAATATTGTCAGAAGTTAATCTTATCCTGTGCGATTCGATAATCACTTTTGGATTAATTCTTAACAGGTTGGTTTTTAATGCCTCAGTTTTCGCGAGCCCAATCTGATCATGAAAATAGAACTGACGGTTAAGATTTGATTCTTCAACGATGTCGAAATCACAGATCACCAGTCTGCCGATCCCAACACGGACCAACGCCGCGGCACAATTGGATCCGAGTCCACCGGCTCCGGCAATACCGGCACTTTTTTTCCCGAGCTTTTCTTTAATAGTCAGCCAGTTCATTACCTATAGCGATACTTTATAGCTTTTTTTACTGAATGATTGAGTTCCCATTCCTTTTCCAATCAGCCCAAGAACTTCAAAATCAAATAATCTGAAGGTCATTCCAAAAAGTTTTGAAACCCTGTATTCCGATATCAATCCTGAATAAAGCGGAGTCGACGGACCGAGCATGAAAATATCAGATCCGGGTTTCACCTGATTAATGATTTCTGTAAAAGTTGAATTTATCAGTGCAGTGGCAGAAATGATTACACAATCTGCCTTGCTGAGTTTTTCTTCCAATTGTGATTGTGGAGTCAGATCAGGATAATCTTTCAGCTGATCGAAAGGAAAAAGTGTAATGCCATCTTTCCGGAATTTTTCGACCAGAGGTGGAAAATAGCCGATCATCACGGTACTTTTCTTGCTGGCAAAATCGACCTGTTCGAATATGTCTCCCGGGATCGGATTTTCAATTTCATAATTAATATGTGCATTGGCATAAGCGGTCACCAGCATCCTGTGGTCCCTGTTTTTTAAGTCAGGAGAAGTTAGTACCTGCGGATCAGTTTCGATTGGTTTGCCCAATGTTGAACAAACCCCTATTCTTCCACTGGCAAGCATGACAGCCACATAAGCCTCGCCGCAAGCTGATGCCAGAATTTTTTCAGCATCAAAAGGATAGGTTTCGTATAGAAGTGTTACAGGATCTTTCATAGTATAAATATAGATCAAAAATAGGTAAAGAATCTGATTAACAGCATCGATATGTATGAACATGCATAATGATATAAATCATCAAATGATAGATGCTTACGGACCGATTTAGTGCTATTTTTGTCAAATTGGAATGAAAATAAACAGAGTTTTATGAATATCAAGGAAATGCTCGGGAAACACGTCCTCTTATCTGAATTCAAGTATGATGTGACTCCATTAGACAAGGGGTATACGGACAAGGTATTGCATCTGAATATCTCAGACAATACTTTTAAAATCAAGGATGTACCATTAATGATGAAAGAAAAGTTCATCGGTGGGAAAGGATACGGGCTCAAGTTGCTTTGGGAAGCCACAAAATCGGATACCAAATGGGATGATCCGGAGAATGAGATCGTGATATCATCTGGTCCCATTGCAGGAATCACTCAGTATTCCGGTACGGGAAAATCTTTGGTTGTTACTATATCCCCGGCAAGTAATTCGGCAACCGACAGCAATGCCGGAGGATATTTCGGGCCGTTTATCAAGTTCTCCGGGTTTGATGCTATTGAGCTTCAGGGAAAAGCCAAGAGAGATATTATTATTATTCTGGATGGGACCAACGGTACTGTCCGAATAGAGGAGGCGCCCGAAGAACCATTGGATAGCCACCTGCTCAGCGAGATCCTGACAGAGATGTATGCAGACAATGAAGAAAGCAAGCATAATGTCTCGGTTATTTCCACGGGTATGGCCGCTGAACATTCCTGGCTTGGTATGTTGAATTTTAGTTTCTGGGATAGAAAAAAGGGCCGGATCCGTTTGAAGCAGGCGGGCAGGGGAGGCATTGGTGCAGTTCTTCGGAATAAAAAAGTTAAAGCCCTGGTTTGCAAAATCGGAGGAGTAAAGGGAAATCTGAATAATGTGGTTGATCTTCCGGCAATCATGGAAAGAGGTAAAAGATTTAATGCCGAGATCCGTGAACTGGATGATACTCAGTGCGAAATGAGAACCAAGGGTACGGCCCATTTAATGGAAATCATGAATGACTATGATTTACTGCCTACCATGAACTATAAATACGGCTCTCATAAGGATGCCTATCTGATTGATTCAGAGGTATGGAAAGCCAGGTTTCAGCAGGGAACACCAGATGGATGCTGGATTGGATGCAATATGGGTTGTGCCAAAGCAGTTAACCATTATATCGTAAAAACCGGTCCCTACAAAGGTGAGGATGTATTGGTTGACGGACCGGAATATGAAAATGCTGCCGGTTTGGGTTCCAATTGCGGGATTTTCGATCCGGACTACATCATTGAGGCTAATTTCTATTGCGATACCTACGGGATGGATACGATCAGCTGGGCTACCAACATGGCATTTGTCATGGAATGTTATGAGGCCGGGGTCATTAATAAAGAGCGCACCGGAGGATTGGAACTGAACTTTGGCAATACTGAAGGTGCCATAGAATTATTGCACAGGGTAGCGCGTGGCGAAGGGTTCGGTCTTATTGCCGGATTGGGTATCCGTAAAATGAAAGAGATTTTTGGGGAAAGAGGCTGGGGTGATCCGGGATTCATGCAGGATATCGGTATGGAAAACAAGGGACTGGAGTACTCCGAATATGTTTCAAAAGAGTCTTTAGCCCAGCAGGGCGGTTTTGCCATGACCAACAAAGGACCGCAACATGATGAAGCCTGGTTGATTTTTATGGATATGGTTAATAACCAGATTCCTACTTTCGAGAAAAAAGCTGAGGCACTGCACTATTTCCCAATGTTCCGCACGTGGTTCGGACTCGTTGGCCTCTGCAAATTGCCGTGGAATGATGTGGAGCCCGCGAATAATGCTGAAACTGATGAACCTGCAAAAGTTCCCGAACATGTGGATAATTACGTTACTATTTATAAAGCCGTTACAGGTCGGGAATTTGATAAAAAGCGCCTGATCGAAGATTCTGAACGTGTTTATAATTTCCAGCGAATTTTTAACCTGCGCCGTGGGTTGGGAACCCGGAAACATGATGCACAACCATTCCGTGCTGCTGGTCCGGTAACGATTGAGGAGTACGAAAGCAGGGCTGAAAGGTATGATAAGCAGCTTAAAGAGCAGGTTGGGTTTAATCCGGAAGGTAAAACATCCGAAGAAAAGCAAAAAGCACTGAGAGCTTATCGCGAAGGTCGTTATGAGCAGCTTCTTGATGCAGTTTATAAGCGCCGGGGATGGAATTCAAACGGAGTGCCAACCATTGAGCATTTGAAAAATATCGGGATGGATTTGCCTGAGCTGATTGAGGTGGTGACACCCTATCAGGAATAATAGTTTAAGGTGCCTGATGATCGTTTAACCAGAAAGAGCAAGGAGCTGGGAGAGGAAAAGATACCCCGGCTCATGTGGAAATATTTTCTTCCTGCCTTTGTGGGAATATTTATAAATGCGACCTACAATATTGTGGATCGCATTTTTATTGGGCACGGTGTAGGATCCATGGCTCTTTCAGGGCTTAGCGTCGTTTTTCCAATCATGCTTATTGTGATGGCATTCGGAATGCTTATCGGTATGGGTACCGGAGTTCAGGTTTCAATCAACATGGGCCGGCGTGATTTTAAACGGTCTGAGCAGGTTCTCGGCAATGGGTTCTTTATGATGGTAGTGGTTGGTATTTTGGTTACCGGCATCGGATTTGCCATCAAAACACCCATGTTGAAATTGTTTGGAGCTACTGCGGAAACAATTAAATATGCTCAGGACTATCTCGGGATAATCTTGCTTGGCAGTGTTTTTCAACTGGTCGGTTTCGGTTTGAATAATGTGATACGGGCAGAAGGAAATGCAAAGATTGCTATGTTCTCGATGCTGGTGAGTGGTGGAATCAATATTGCTTTAGGTCCGATATTTATTTTTGTTCTGGGCATGGGTGTTAAGGGTGCAGCCTTGGCGACTGTCATTGCCATGATGGGGCTGGATGTGTGGGTTTTAGCCCATTTTCTAAGCAAGCGTGCACTCATCAAACTTAGCTGGCCCAATATTAAACCTGACTGGAAAATCATCAGCCTTATTCTTTCAATCGGCATGGCGCCGTTCTTCATGCAATTGGGATCAAGCGCGGTTAATGCCTTGTTCATGAATCAACTGATAAAATACGGAGGTGATCTTGCTGTTGGAGCATTAGGGATCATTGCTTCTGTTGCTCAGCTATTAGTTATGTCGATGGTCGCCATTAATATGGCAAGCCAGCCAATCGTGGGATTTAATTTTGGTGCACGAAATTTCGACCGTGTAAAGCTGACCGTCAGGTACGGTATTTTTGCGGCGACAGGAATCGGAGTTTTCGGCTGGCTGATCGTTCAGCTCTTTCCTCATTTCATTGTCAGATTGTTTAATTCATCAGATCCTGTGTTGTTCGATATTGCTGATAAAGGACTCCGGGTTTTTATGGCTGCACTGCCGTTGGTGGGTTTTCAGGTCATTGCAGCAAATTTCTTTCAGAATATTGGGAAAGCAAAAACTGCCACATTCCTTTCTCTGCTTCGATCATTGATCATTTTAGTACCTGCTCTGCTGATTCTGCCGCAATGGTATGGACTTCGGGGTGTATGGCTATGCAGTCCTTTTGCTGATATTACCTCAGCATTGATAACAGGATTCTTCTTGTGGTGGCAGATGAAAAAACTGGGTCAGGAAGATCCGGATAAAGTTGCCGGAGGAAAACCTCATCCAGGCCCGGATAACGAAGAAATGACTCGTGCTGTTGAAACATTTCAGGTTGTAACCCCCGAATAAATCCTATTTTTATCAGATAAATTATTCTGATGAAAAAAACCATTGTCCTTTTAACAGCTGGCCTGGCATTGTTTCTATTCCATACTGGCCTTTGCTCTGTTCCCCAACAGAAATCCGACAAAACTTCAGGTAACCAGAATCTCTTTGGTGATGCAGCCTGGATTTCCGGCACTTCGAAGATTCCTGAATACGATAGTCTCTTTTATCTGGATGACCCGGCCCCATTGCTTAAAAGCGAATTCGCCATAGATGAATCAGTTGAGAAAGCGGAAATGTGGATAACGGCAGCAGGTTATTATGAAACCTGGCTGAATGGTAAAAGGGTAGGTGACAGGCAACTTGATCCTGCATGGACCAATTACGCTAAACGGGTTTATGTTGCTCACCTGGATGTAACATCAATGGTCCAAAAAGGAAATAATTCCTGGGGTATAATCCTGGGAAACGGATTCTATAATCCATTGCCTTTGCGTATGTGGGGTGGGCGGAACATAAGGAAGGATCTGCCCGTTGGAAATCCGTGTGTTATTGCCCGCATGGTGGTGACATTAAAAAATGGCAGTCAGGTGGAATTCTATACTTCGGATAAATGGAAAACCAAGCCTGGACCAATTACCCGGAATAATGTGTATCTCGGTGAATGGTATGATGCAAGAAAAGAAGTGGACAATTGGAATGGCGTAAACTCGGGTTTCAATGGCTGGGACAAAGCAGTTGTGACCAACGGTCCGGGAGGTATCTGCGAACTTTCCGAATTCCCGCCTATCCGTATAACCAGGTGGCTGGATCCGGTATCCATTAAAATAGCTGAAAATCGTAATCGTATCATTGATTTTGGGCAGAACTGTACGGCTTTAATCAGACTAAAAATTCATGCGGAAAAGGGCGATACCATCAGGATCCGCTATGGAGAGCTCCTTTATCCGGATGGCTCCGTAAATCCGATGACAACAGTTTGCGGCCAAATCAAAAGGGCCGGAGTGGGTGGTCCGGGTGCCCCTGCCGTTGCCGAACAGGAGGATGTTTATATTGCTAAAGGCATTGGTGAAGAGGTTTTTCAGCCTCGTTTTACCTTTCACGGTTTCCGGTATGCCGAAATTTCAGGTCTCAGGCAGAATCTGACCAATACTGATGTTAAGGCAGGACGGATTAGCTCGGCTGTTGAAAATGCTGGATTGATCAACAGTTCCTCAACCTATCTCAATCAATTGAACAGCACTTGCCAGTGGACTTTTTTAAGCAACCTGCAGAGTGTGCAGTCGGATTGCCCGGCACGTGAGAAGTTCGGTTATGGTGGCGATATTAATGCCACTGCCGATGCATTCATCTATAATTTCGATATGCAAGATATCTATCGCAAAATGATTTTCGACTGGATAGATGCCCTGAAGCCAGATCGCTTTGTAGATACCGCTCCTTCTGTCGGAATCGAATATTGCGGATTGAGCTGGGAATCAGCTTTCATGTTTTTGCAGGATGCTTTGTTGGTGCATTACGGTGATTATTCCCTGATAAAAGAATTATATGAGACCGATAAGACCTGGATGGAAAAGGTTGCTAAAATTCACCCGGGCTTTGTTGTTGACAATGGGTTAAGTGATCATGAAAGCCTGGCAAAAGTACCGGTAGAACTTACCGGGACCTGCCATTACTATCAGGTAGCCTGTATTATGGAAAGGTTTGCCAAGGTTAGCGGGGATAAAAAAGGAATGGTAAAGTATCATGAACTGTCATTAAAAATTCGTGAACGGATTCTTGATCTTTTCTGGGATACTCCTTCAATCGAAGTTCCCAATCAGCAGACTTTACTGGCAACCCTGCTGGTATCCGGGGTCTTGAATTCCGAAGAACAGAAAGTTGCTTTGGGAAGACTTCTCGAAGTATTGAAGAATGCCGATTATCATGTGACTACCGGTATTTTTGGTACAAAGTATCTGCTAGAGGTGCTTTCATCGCATGGACGAACGGATATTGCCTGGAGGGTAGTGAATCAATCAGGTTTCCCGGGATGGAAATACATGATTGATAATGGAGCCACAACACTCTGGGAGACGTGGAAAGAGAGCGATAACACTTATTCTCAAAATCACCCGATGTTCGGATCTGTATCGGAATGGTATATAAAATGGCTTGGCGGAATTCAACCGGATACGGAAAATCCGCAAATAACCAGCGTCGTCCTCAGACCTCAGCCTGTTTCAGGATTGGACTCGTTGCATTCGGAGAAATTTTTTCAAGGCGGTATACTGGTTAGCAGCTGGAAATGGGAGGGGACAAGTCTGTTGATGGAATTTGTTATCCCTGATGGAATAAATACGAGCTGGTTACCGGCAGGTGACGGAGCTAAAGTATTGAACAAATATGCTCCAGATGGTTGGAAAGCCGCGAGGAATAAGAAAACGGGAAAATTCAATCTGGATATTCCCGGCCGTTATGTTTTTGAGATACCCGAATATGGCAAACCTGCAATCTGAGAAAGGGCTTTATAAACTGCGGAGTCTTCAACCAGTCCTATTATTCATTGCTATTGTTTCGTTCTGGTCATGCACGTCCTCAACAAAACAGCCGTCTGATAATAAGGTACTTTCGGTCTTCCATGCAGGCAGCTTGTCGGTGCCAATGAAAAATCTGGCAGCTGCCTTCGAAAAGGAAAATCCCGGGGTCAGGGTACAGCTTGAAGCTGCCGGAAGTATAACCTGCATCAGAAAGATCACTGAATTGAACCAGATCTGTGATGTTCTTGCCCTGGCAGATTATAATCTTATAGATGAAATGGTTATCCCAGCCTATGCATCGTGGAATATTTTATTCGCTGCTAATGAACTGTGTTTAGCTTATACAGAGAAATCAAGAAGGGCTGATCAGATCAATCAGTATAACTGGTTTGATATCCTCATCGATCCGGAAATTGCCTATGGTCGCAGTGATCCTGATTCAGATCCATGCGGCTATAGAGCAGTACTCGCACTTAAGCTGGCTGATAAATTTTATATAGGAGGCAGGGATTGGAAAAGGTTGCTTGAAAAAGATACACGGTACATCCGGGGAAAGGAAACAGACCTGAATGCCCTATTAGAGAGCCAGTCCATCGATTATATGTTTAATTATCGGTCGGTTGCAGTCCAGCATGGCTTTAAATACCTAAAGTTCTCAGATTCAATTAACCTCAGCAATCCCCAATTGGATCAATGGTATGCCGGTGTGCAGGTGGATGTCAGGGGAGCCAGCCCTGGAACAGTGGAAACCCAATTGGGGACTTCAATTATTTATGGTATGACCATTCCATCCAATGCCATAAATCCTTTACTGGCAGAAAAATTTGTACGCTTCATCACTGATCCCGGGAAGGGAAGGGTGATTATTGAACAATCCGGCCAGACATCAATTGAACCATCGTATTCGCTGAAAAGCCAGGAGAGAGCGGGATTGTTGAAGAATAAGCCGATCTAAATTTTTTTCTCCACCGATATGTTTAATTTTACATAACGATATATTATAATTATTGAAGACCATGAGAATTAAAATTTTTAGTACAGGGCTGCTGATGTTGGCTTTATTGGCTTCCTGCAAGCCTGTCGCTAACCCGGTTGGAAAAAGTACCGATCCTGTGGCCAGTGTTGACTCCACTGACCGTACAAATGATTTCTATGACAACGAACCTGCAATCACTCTTCCGGGTTCGGGGGAGATTGAAATTTCGGGAGAAGTTGCGGGGGTAAATAAGGTTGATCTTTCAGTTTTACCAAAAAGAACCTTGATTGTTAAAGAAACGAGGATTGAAAATGGTGAGATTCAGTTTGTCGGCGCGTATCGCTACGACGGAGTATCGCTTTATGATATTTTGAACCAAGCGAAAGTTGTGAAAAAAAATGCGAAAGAGTTTAACCCGATAATTGATCAATACGTGGTTGTTTATAACGCGGCTGGAGATTCTGTTGTTTTCAGCTGGGGTGAGATCTACTATTCCAGTCATCTTCATGAAATTATCATTGCCAACAAGGTTACTCGTATTGTTCCTACCAAATCCAAGGATAAATGGCCACTACCGAAGAGTGTTCGCCTGATTGTCGGACCAGACCTGATTACTGAAAGAAACATTTCAGATCCTACCAAAATCATTATCCGATCCATATCAATAAAATATATCGTTAATCGGGATATAAAAATGTGGTCACCAGCCCTCAATATTGAAGGTGCCGGCGTGTCCGCAATTCAGGTCAAAGAACTACCAGAAGGTCTTATAAACCACGAGTTTGAACATGTGTTTTATGGTCGTGGAATGGGTATACACGGGATCACCTTAACCCAGGGAGCCAATCTTAAGGATATGCTTTCTGAAAATTTGAAGCCGGATCAGTCGTTGATCAGGAATGGCTTGTTTGCAATTGCCGGAGTGGATGGTTATCGCTGCGCTGCCAGCTATTCTGAGATTTTGAATCGTAATGACGGTGCTGCGGTTTTGGTTCAGAACAGGGGTGAAGGCAAAGACGGGGGTAAATTTTCCTGCCTTTTCACGGCGGATTTCTTCTCAGACAGGGCCATAAAATCAATAGCAGAGATCAGGTTGGTACAAGGTCTTTAACTTGCTACATTTAGTGCCAAATTTTAAGAAGTGAACCGATCGGGATTATCGTGGGTTTTTGCTGTTCTGGGAGGGCTGGTCCTTTTATTTATCATCGCTCCGCTTGCCGGTATATTTCTTAAAACTACTCCTTTGCAGTTTTTTGAAACGGTTCAGGATAAAGCGGTTACCGGAAGTATTCTTTTAACACTTGTTATTTCATTACTAACCACTGTGTTCTTTTCCATTGGTGCTATACCACTGGCCTACATGCTGGCGCGCAGAAGCTTTAAAGGGAAAAGTCTGGTTCAGTCATTGATCGACCTGCCCATTGTAATCCCCCATTCAGCTGCCGGGATCGCCCTGCTTGGCCTGGTTTCAAGGGATTCATTTCTGGGTAAGGCAGCTTCTTCTGTCGGAATTGATTTTGTTGGGCATCCATTGGGAATTGGACTGGCCATGGCATTTGTAAGCATACCCTTCCTTATACAGTCAGCCCGGAATGGTTTTGAACAGGTTCCTGTCCGGCTTGAGAAGGCTGCAATGAATCTCGGTGCTTCCAGTTGGAATTCTTTTCGAAAAATCAGCCTGCCGCTTGCCAAAAGGAGTATCATTTCTGGAATGATTATGATGTTTTCCCGTGGATTGAGCGAGTTTGGTGCAGTAGTCATCATTGCCTATTATCCCATGATTACTCCGGTTCTTATCTGGGATCGATTTAACTCATTCGGACTAAAATATGCAAGGCCGGTGGCAGCATTATTCCTTCTTGTCTGCCTAATTTTCTTTGTGGCATTGCGGCTTTTAGCTAATAAATCAGCAAATGATCAGAATCGAAAACATATCTAAGCGATTCGGCAGCTTTGATCTTAACAATATTTCCCTGGAAATCTCGGAGGGTGAATATATCGTATTGCTCGGCGATTCCGGTTCCGGGAAGTCCGTATTGCTTGAGATACTGGCAGGACTGATAAAACCGGACCAGGGTGCGATTTTTCTTAATGACCGCAATCTTACTGATGAGCCGATCAGCAGCCGGCCTTTTGGCATGGTATTTCAGGATCTCGCCTTGTTTCCCCATTTGACGGTCCGCGAAAATCTTGCCTTTCCATTGAGATGCAGGAGCATGACCAAGGTTGAGATTTCGAACAGGATAAGTGAACTTTCCGAGAAGCTCGAGATAACAAATATTGTTGACCGATATCCCGATGGCTTATCCGGCGGAGAAAAGCAGAGGGTTGCTTTGGCAAGGACTTTGGCAACCGAGCCGGCTTGCCTGCTTCTCGATGAACCTTTATCAGCCCTTGATACCCGTATCAGAAAAGAAATAAAATCAGTGCTTAGAACCCTGAACCGCAGTGGTCAGACCATTATTCATGTTACACACGATTATCAGGAAGCGATCAGCCTGGCTTCACGTATCGGTATTATGGAAAAGGGTAACCTGATACAGTTTGGCCCTGCACTTGAAGTACTGATGAATCCGGTTAGCCCGTTTATCGCCAGTTTTACCGGTATCCGAAACTTTATACCCGTTACCTTATTAAGAGATAAGGAGGATGGTCGGATAAAAGCCTGGACAGAGAATAATATCCCTTTGAATTTTGATACCGAAAAAGTTCACGGAAAAGGATATCTCGTAGTCCCTATGGATGCTGTTTTTTTATCAAAAGAGCCTGTTGCGACCAGTGCGGCTAATCAACTTTTTGGGACGATTACCGACATTATTCCGGCACCCCATGGTTTCGAGGTGGTCATGGATGTAGGCTTTTCATTGTATTCGCTGTTAACCTCTGAAGGAATTTCCCGGCTCTCCATAAAAACCGGCGATCAGGTTTATGCCAGCTTTAAGGCTTCAGCGCTCCGGTACATCAATTTGTGACACCTGATACCCGACACCCGAAACCCGATACCCGAAACCCGAAACCTGATACCTGATTCCCGATTCCCATCTTCTATTATCTTTGTGTGAAAATCGGCTTATATGTTTAAAACAAATGAATATTTCGACGGAAAGGTTAAATCGATAGCCTTCACAACGCAGGACGGACCAGCAACTGTTGGGGTAATGGCACCGGGTGAATACGTATTCGGAACTTCCACCGTTGAATACATGACCGTTACATCTGGATTGCTGAGTGTTTTACTCCCCGGCGACACTGATTGGCGCGATTACCGGGAGTTTGAAACCTTCAGGGTCGAGAAGGATGTAAAATTCCAGGTAAGGGTAGTAGAAGATACCTCCTATCGATGTCTTTATCAATAGATTAAAGCTATGGCTGGTCCAAAAGGGTCAAAATATTATAATGTTTTTCTGGAATATGGTGTCTGGCTCACCAATCAGGAATCCGGTGGAAGGCTGGATGATAAGCTGGTTAGATTACTCAAGGGAATACAGGACACCGGCACATTACGGTCAGCCGCGGAATCACTGGGATTGAGCTATCGTAAAGCGTGGGGTGATATTCGAAAAGCCGAGAAATTCATTGGGTTTTCGCTGGTGATAAAAATTCGCGGAGGTAAAGATGGCGGCCTGTCACGTTTGACTGCTGATGGAACGGAATTAGTGGAAGCCTTTGCTCAGCTTCATAAAGATTTTGATGAAGCCATTTATCGGACAACAAAGAAGTTTTTTCATGATCTTAATAAACAATAACAATGAATAATAGAATTCTTACAGGTCTCTCTGTAATCCTTGTTTTCATAATGATTACGGGCTGCGCCAAGGATAATGGTAATCCTACCATAAAATTTGTAGCCGGACCTGGATTTACCGGCAAGGATGCAATAATCAAAGTAGCAGATACCCTGGTTGTGCAAATGGAAATTGGCTGGAATGGAGTTGACAAGCTAAAGCTGCTGGAATCATCGGTCAATGATGGATCTCCTTCGATAAGTCCATTGTCGGGTGATAGTATTCTTGCCTGGTTTACCATTATCAAAGGAGTCAGT
>CAIXHD010000603.1 GCA_903919065.1 uncultured Bacteroidota bacterium | reverse complement strand
TTTGATCGATTAATAGAAGTTGCCATGCTGTAATTGTTTCCATAACAAATATAAGGAAACAAAGGTTGCGGGATTTTTCCATTTGAGGTTGAGGACCATTTTCGTGGCGTCACGAAAATGGTCGACCTTGGTAGCGGTGCAAAACGTAAAATTGATGATTTCATGCTTACCCGATATGCTTGCTATTTAGTTGCCCAAAACGGAGATCCAAGGAAAGAGGAAGTAGCTTTCGCTCAAAGCTGCTTTGCCGTTCAAACCCGGATTATTTTCGAAAGAGGTGTGGATGAGAATGGCTTTGCGAGAATAAGATCAAAGGGCGATGCTGCCCTATTTGGCGGCATCTCAACGCAAAAAATTTAGCGACTGAAATGACTAATCACAATGTTATTCAGGATGCTCTGTATGGAGAAGAAGCAATCAATGAAGAGCATCTCCATAATAACAAAAGCGTTCGTCAGGTACTAGGCAAAAGGGGTATAAAACCAGAAACTCTTCAACCGGAAGTTGACATCAAAAAACTTGAACGTCATGTGAAATCTGAAGGAAAGAAACTGGCGAAAGTATCAGGAAGACTGCCGGAGAATGGAGCGACTGATCAATCAACATACCCCAAGATTGATGAAAAATAATGATCAGATATTTCGATTGGGGGTTGCAGCTTTTTCTGCTTACGAATTGCTATTTTCAAGCCTTCAACCATCTGAATTTATGAAAAAGGCATTATTAGTGTTTTCACTCATCGCACTGGTTTTATTAGCCGGCTGCAGCAAGAGTAAAGAAACCGGAGTCACCTTTGTTGGTGGAACCTCGCGCTGGATTTTCTCGAACGGGATCGTTACCGTATTGGTGAAATCGTCGCAGGGAGTATATGAGGTTTTTCGCAATGCCGATCAAAAACGGATCGTCTCCGGGGCCTATCTGAAGATTGGTCAGGATTCAACCAATGAGCCCGGACGAAGGCCGAAATATGATTTGCTGGATTTTGTTCATAACGGCGAGACAGGAAAATTCCTGCTCATCACCAGTTCAAAGGAAAACGGCCCGGGACTTGGACTCCGGTTTGGCCTGCTGCCGGGCAAGGATTATGTGGTGATCGATGGTGGTATCATGAACCGTGGCACAGCAGCCATGCAAATAAAAGATTTCAGCGTGCTGACGAATGGCAAGCTTTATGCCGGGAAAAAGCTGATTCCCGGATTCCGGATGCTCGATGGCAACGGAGGAGGCGAGGATACCCGTGTCACAGAAAAACCCGTCCTGGATTGCCGCAATAATTTTATGCTCACCTGGGGTAAGCCGGATAATCGCGAAGTGCTCGTGGCCGGTGGTCTGACCTATACTGAAATTGAAAAATTCGTGAGGGTTTCGCCGATGAGCAATATTAAGGAAGCTGGAAAACCGACTTTGCCGGCAGGACTGAAGCTGATGGCCCGGTTCGACGCGGGTAAACCAGTGGATAACCCACAAACGGATACAAAGGCTTTGCCTGCTCAAAAATCAGAGATACCCAAAATTGCGATTTTACGGGGCCAACCTTATAAATGGGAATCTGGCTACGGCTCCGAATATGATGATATTTTATTTGATAAGGAGGATATAGTTCTGGCAATATCGGGATTGGTACCGGGGAAGGAATATACTATTGGATTTGCCTGGAGCGATGATGCCGATACGCGCGTCCAATCGGTTGCCTGGTCACAAAAAAGTGAGCAAAACACCTTGCTGGCGAAGCATAAGCTGCCCTCGACAGGCAGCGGGGAAAGCCCGGAGGAAATCTGGCTGAACCTGCCATCAAATGCTGTAACCGCTGATACAATCAAAATACATTTCCGAAATGAAGGCGGCATTAATGCCGTTCTGAGTGATTTTAAACTGTGCCAGGGTCAGGTTAAAACAAACCTGAACGGAGTTGCCAAACCTATCAGCGAAATGAAGGCCGAGCCCGAAAACCTGATGCTGAACCTCTACGCCTGGGATCCGGTGGGCAAGAGAGTGGACCCGGGTGAATCCTGGTTCCCGGAAGATGCTTTTTATTTATCCGTCGGAAATAAAAACCCTTTTGAGGCATTGGAACAATATGGCGATGTGCTGAAGGATTTTCAGAAAATTAAGTTGCAGTATTACACCTTTCCGACTGTTTGCCTGTGGTATGCACAGCACAAAGCCTACGGTGAAGGACCTTCGGTGAATGATGCTCCCGGGGCGGTAGCTGAAATGGACCGGGCAGTGAAATCCGGATTTTTACGATATAGCCCGGTTTCGATAAGACTCGTTCCTGATGCTTATGAGGAAAATAATGAGCAGGGCTGGTGGGATGAAAAGCACTGGCAGATGTACGGCACCGGAAAATTTGCCAATCCGCCGGATGGTAATGTGGATGTGGCTCCCGGCCATTATAAGAAACCTTACGAGACAACAAGGAAATGGGCACAGGCAGTCATCGAACGGGGAGGAATCCCGTTGACCTATTTCCAGACCGGACGCCGGTCGGACGATTATGCCGCCGCTTTTCCGGAACACATGCTTTTCAACGGTCAGGATGCTAAAATTCCTGACCAGGACTGGATGATCAAGGGAAAAGTGGGATATGATTTTACCGATCCAGGGTTTTTGGCGCACATGAAGGAAGTGTATAAAAACCTTGCTGATGGCGGCGTTCAGGGACTCATGTATGATTATCCCTATACCGGCTGGGCACAATATGGGGGCATGGAGGATGCTTTTTCAACCACCGCATCGGCCTACCGTACTGTATTTCAACTGGCCCGCACCGGTCTGGGTCCGCATGCTTTTCTGGATGAACGTAACCTTGATCATGGTTCCGATATTACCCTTGGGATAGTTTCCTCCCAGCGTATCTGGGGCGATACCGATAAAGTTTCCCCATTGATGATAACTAAAGGAGCCCTCCGTTGGTACAAAAACCGTAAAGTGGTGAGCTATGATATGGATGCCAAGAATTTGCTTAAAGTGCAACCTGCCAATACTGATGGCGTTCGTAAACTGCTGACTCTTATGTACACCACCTGCGGTCGTTTCCTGATGGCCAACAGCTTCGACCGCCTGTCACCTGAAATGTTGCGCGACCTTTCCCGGATTTTTCCTTATCCCGATACCTGGATATCGGCCCGGCCGGTGGATGCGTTTATCTCAAAATATCCGGAGATATTTGCTTTTAAAGTCAGCGAAGGCTGGTATCAGCTGGTAGTCTATAATTCAGATGACAAGAACCCGGTAAGTAAAACTGTCAACTTCGGATCACCTGATTATTTCGGTGCCCTGGATTTGAAGGCCGATAAGAAATATTACGCCTGGGAATTCTGGGATAACAAACTGGCCGGCGAATTCCTCGGATCAGAATTATTGAAGCTTGATCTGCGGCCCGGGGAAGCAAAAATGATATCTATCCGGGAAAAATCTGATGCTCCCCAATTGATATCAACCGACCGGCACATTATGCAGGGACTCATGGAAACCATGTCGCTGAAGTGGAACCCGGAAACGCTGGAGCTTACCGGTCAAGTAAATATGATTCAAGGGGAACCAATGAACCTGATTTTTACCAATAGCGGATTTTCCTTGAAAAGCGCTGAGCTAACAAGCGGAACTGCCGCAATCGAACCTATTGAACAAGGCAAAATGACTCGGATCAAAGTTGTGGCGGATCAGGCTGGCTGGAAGAACTTCCGACTAATTTTTCAAAAATGAAAGCCCGAAAACTCACCCTGATAATCGCCCTTATAGTTGCGTTTGCCATTTCCCTCCAGGCGCAGGAGGTCAAGCTCAATACACGATATTCCTACTTTACCACTGAAAAGCAGGCAGAAGTTTTGTTCGTACTGCCAGGTGCCGATCCTGTACGACCGGTAAAAATCAGTGTGGACCTGAATAATCAGCTGGTTTTTACCACTGATACCATTGCAGCCAATAGTTTGTTAACTATGAGGATACCTATTGATAAGGCAATTGTCGGGTCTAATTTGATTTCTGCCAGGATAACCCTCGAAGGAAAAACCATCAGCCTGAAATCAGAACTGGTTAAGCTTTTACCCAAATCCAACGGAGTAAGGATCGACCGGCTTACGGGAAAATTGATCGTTAACGGCTTACCCTATTTCCCCTTCGGATTTTACTGTTATTCCCCCGTTTCACCTACCATCGCTGAAGAGGAGGTGGTGAAGGGATTTAATCTGATGTCGCCTTATCAGACCGTCGACCCACGAACTCTGGCCGACAGGCAGACTTATATGGACCGGTGCGCCCGGTTGGGCATGAAAGTCCATTATCAGCTGATTTCGATTGCCGGTGGAGGCGGGGTGGGATCATCCCGGCTGGATGGAATCAGCCAGGCACAGAAAATGAACCGGTTGAAGCAAGAGGTGGAGCATTTCCGCGATCATCCGGCCCTGTTGGCCTGGTATCTGTCCGATGAGCCTACCGGTCAGGGTGTTTCACCTGATTCGTTGCAAAAAATGTATGATTTTGTCCACGAGCTCGATCCTTATCATCCTATAACCATCGTTTTCGATGCACCCCAGCGGGCCCGGGAATATGCCAGTGTCATGGATATCGTCATGGCTGATCCTTACCCGATCCCGAATTCCGGGGTCGATGGGGTTGGGTCAGTCACGGAAGGCCTGAAACGTGAATTTGAATATGAGAAGCCGGTATGGATTGTGCCCCAGGCCTTTGGCGGCGGTGAATGGTGGGGCAGGGAACCCTCTCCGCAGGAAATCCGTGCCATGACTTACCTCGCTCTGGTCCGCGGGGCAACTGGAATTCAGTACTTTATCAGACAGGGATTGAATGGTTTTCCGAAATCAACGGTTGCTTGGGGAGAGTGTTCCAAAGTGGCATTGGAGGTAGCTGAGATCAATGATTACCTGCTCAATGGAACACCCGTTCCGGAATTAATGCAGATAAAAGACGGTATCTGGATCAATGCATGGAAATTGGGAGATGATTTGCTCGTTATGGCGGTAAATGCTAAAAATGAGCCTCGTCAATTTCGTGTAGTTTTGCCTGATATTAAGGATTCAACATCAGTGGAAGTTCTGTTTACATATCGCCGTATTAAAACTTCCACAAACGCCATTAATGATTGGATCGGGCCGATGGACGCACAGGTTTATCGGATCAGGAGATCTCCGGAACCCAAGATGGCAGATACAAGCATCAGTCAACAGTTGACAGAACGAAACCTGATCAGCGATCCGGGATTTGAAAATATGCTGAGCTACGGAGTTCCCGCAATGTGTTATGCCCACGTCGGATCCGACCCCGGCTCCACGGCTTTTCTGGATACCCGGACCAAGGTTACGGGAAATCATTCGCTCAGGCTGGTGACTCCGGAATCCGGCAAAGGTATGGCACTCTCCTTTTTCCCGGTGAGCCTGAACAGTGGACAGTCCTACCGGTTCAGCATTTTTGCCAGAGCCGATACAACCACCTGGCTGCAGGGTAAGAAGCTAACCTTCTTTCAGAAACTGATGGGCAATAAGTCTGTCGAAAACAGGAGCTTTCTGGTAATGGTGGGAGATCTGGGTAAGCATTCTTTTACGCCAACTGCCGACTGGAAACTGCATACTTTTTACCTTTCTGTGGCGGAAAATAGTGAAGGACAGGTCAAAATCAATCCCTATCTCGAACTGATTGGTCAGGGTACAGCCTGGTTTGATGAGATGACACTGACCGAAGACCCGCTCATCAGCTATCGCATTGATCAAAATAAAAGACGACCTGAAATAGAGATTCGCACAGGTACTCCTGATGCAAAAATCCGATATAACATGGTTGGAATAAAGCCGGAAATCTCAGATCCCGAATATACCGGTCCGTTGGCTGTCAGTAAATCGATTGCAGTGGCAGCCGGTATATTTAAAGGCAATGAGCTGCTCTCCTGGTCTGTTCAAAAATTCAAGTCGCATTTGGCTGTAGGGCATATCCCGGTATATGAAAAGAAATTTGCATCAAATTATTCAGCCGGCGGCTCCATGGGACTGGTTGATGGTCAGTTTGGTACGCGAAATTATCAGGATGGAAAATGGCAGGGATTCAACGGACAGGATCTGAAAGCAGTGATCGATCTGGATACCATACAAACAATTAGAAAGGTTTCGCTGGGCTTTCTTCAGAATATCTCCGCCTGGATATTTATGCCATTGAAAGTGGAAGTGGAAGGTTCGTCCGATGGCATTAATTACAGGCCTCTAGGATACACAGATAATCAGGTGGATGAACATGCAAAGGGGGTAATCCGAAAAGATTTTTTGGTGGAATTCAGTCCCGCGCAAGTGAGATATATCCGGGTAAAAGCAACAAACCGGAAAATTTGCCCCGACTGGCACAATGGCAAAGGAAAAGCCGCCTTCGTTTTTGTTGACGAAATTGCTGTCGAGTAAATAAAAAAATCGCCGTAAGTTTACATAAACTCAACATTTACTGACTAAACATCTGATGTCATGAAGAAGATCGTCTCCCTGTTGGCAATTCTGGTTCTGATTAGCATGGCCTGGTCGTGCCGGAATGAAGCTCCTGATGTGCGGATAATTCCGCAGCCCGCAATTCTGTCAATTGATCCTCAGATGGTTAATTTTCCTCTGAATAAACCGATTTACACTTCGTCCAATGATTCCATGTTGCTCGTTGCAGCCGGGTATCTCGGAACAAAGCTTGGTATTCATGGATTCCAGATTGGTGTTCCCAATCCCGGAAAATGCATTTATCTCGAGATGGCAGCTCCTATTCAGGGTGTTAATCCGGAGAGTTATATCCTGGAAACCAGCAAAAAGGGAATCATCATTCATGCAAACAGTGCCCGTGGAATTTTCTACGGCATACAATCGTTGCTCCAGATACTGCCGCCTGAGGTTTATGGCGACGTTGGAATAACCAGGAAGTCATACGTTAAGGTTCCGAAAGTGACTATTCAGGATGAGCCCCGATATGCCTGGAGAGGAATGCACCTCGATGTTGGCCGCCATTTTTATTCAGTTGAGTTTATTAAGAAGTATATCGATATGCTGGCGATGCATAAGATGAATGTCTTTCATTGGCATCTTACTGAAGATCAGGGTTGGCGGATTGAGATCAAAAAATATCCGAAATTGACTGAAATCGGATCGGTAAGGAAAAATGCTGATGGCACCACTTATGGCGGATTCTATACCCAGGAGCAGATCAGGGAAGTAGTTGCCTATGCTGCCAGCCGGTTTATCGATGTGATGCCTGAAATTGAGATGCCGGGACACTCTGTGGCCGCACTTGCTGCCTATCCCGAGCTCTCCTGCACAGGCGGACCATTTGAAGTCCGCACTGCCTGGGGGGTATCTGAGGACGTGTATTGTGCTGGAAGAGAGAGTACTTATAAGTTTGTGGAAGATGTATTGTCAGAAGTCATCGCACTCTTTCCATTTAAGTATGTGCATATCGGGGGCGATGAGTGTCCGAAAGCCAGATGGGCAAAATGCCCTGATTGCCAGAAAAGAATGAAAGCCGGGGGCATGAAAAGTGAGATGGAACTGCAGTCGTATTTCATTCGCAGGATGGAAACATACCTGATTTCCAATAACCGGAGTCTGGTGGGTTGGGATGAGATTCTGGAAGGTGGTCTGGCTCCTGAGGCAACGGTAATGTCATGGCGCGGTGAAGCTGGCGGTATCGAAGCTGCTCATCAGGGTCATGATGTTATTATGTCACCCACCGACTATTGTTACTTTGATTTTCATCAGGGAGATCGCAGATATGAACCGAAGGCAATCGGCGGATTCCTGCCACTTGAAAAGGTTTATTCCTATGAACCGGCACCTTCTGAACTGAATGCAGAGGAAGCTAAGCATGTGCTTGGTGCCCAGGGAAATGTGTGGACTGAGTACATCGCCACTGAAAAACAGGTGGAATATATGGCATTGCCGCGGATGAGTGCACTGGCTGAGGTGGTGTGGACCCCGAAATCATTGCGCGATTATGAGAAATTCCTTTTCCGGATGGAGCGCCAGTATGAGCGGTTCGACGCTATGAACCTCAATTACAGGGTTCCCACACCTGTCACTACTGCCGACAGTTTTATTTTCACGGATACGCTTGCTTTGGATTTTCATACGGCTGCTCAGGATGCACAAATTCTTTATACACTCGATGGCTCCGATCCACAGGTTAGTGGAGAAAAATATTCAGCTCCGATTGTTCTGAAACAAAATGCCACCATCAAGGCGATTACACGAATGACCTCAGGCAAAACCAGTGTTCTTGTCGAGATAAAGGCAGAAAAACAGGAAATGCTTACAGGCATGCAGTTATCAGCTGGTGAAATCAAAGGAATAGATTATGATTTGTACAACGGCCTGTTTAAGAATACCCTTGATATGGACAGCCAGAAATCGGCATCCCGCGGTATTATGACCTCCTTTGGCTTGCCAGAGAAAATTCCAGCCAAACCTTTCGGACTGATCATGCGAGGATACCTCAAAATTGATAAACCCGGAGTTTACCGGTTTTATTTGAAATCCGACGACGGCTCCACCCTGACTATTGGTGACCGGGAAGTGATTAATCATGATGGGGAGCACGGCTCAACGGAAAAATCCGGCGAAACAGCGCTTGGCAAAGGCTGGCACATGTATGAGCTGAGATATTTCGATGCGGGTGGTGCAAAATCCCTGGAATTGAGCTGGTCGGGCATGGGCATCGCCAAAGAACCGGTTCCCGCAGAGAAGCTCGCTTCGCTCACCAATGCAATTTTAATGGCTCCCTTCGGTCGCTAAATATGCTCACTGCGTTCGCTAATTGGTTCGCTGACGCGAACTAATTATGCTCGGCTTCGCCTCGCTAATTAAATCACAACTGCTATCTTTAGCGAGGCGTTAGCCGAGCCAATTAGCGACCGAAGTGAGCCTGTTAGGAGCGAAGCGACCTATTAGCTGAGCGCAGCGAAGCCAATTAGTGAGCCGCAGGCGAACCAATTAGGAGCGAAGCGACAATTATTTATATTCGAAAAAGTACTAAGGATGAACGACCTGAGTGTTATCATAAAGAACTTTTCTACGGAGGGAACAGTACTCACCGCGCTGCCGTACGGCAGCGGCCATATCAACGATACCTACAAGGTTGAAACGGCTGAGGCCGACTGTTTTAACTATATCCTGCAGCGGATCAACCATAAGATTTTCAAGAATGTTCCCGGACTGATGGAAAATATCGATCGGGTAACCGGGCATATCAGGATGAAGTTGGAAAATACGCCTGGTGCAGATCCGAACCGTCAGGGCCTTACCTTGATACGTACGCTCGATGGTAAATCTTTTCATCAGGATCCTGATGGGAATTTCTGGAGGATGTACATATTTATTGAGGACAACCGCAGCTATGATATTGTTGATACTCCGGAAAAGGCTTTTGAAGGCGGAAGGATGTTCGGTAAGTTCCAATCGATGATCGCCGACCTGCCTGGTGGACCCTTGCATGAAACCATCCCGAATTTTCACAATATTGATATGCGCCTGGAAACTCTTCGCCAAACCATCGCAAAGGATCCGGTTGGCCGAGCATCACTGGTGGCTGATGAAGCGGCTTTTGTTTTTGTCAGGGCAGAGGAAATGGGCACCATCCTGCATTTGGGACAGAAAGGCCTGATCCCGCAGCGCATAACTCATAACGATACGAAATTCAATAATGTCCTTCTCGATAATAATGATAAAGGCCTTTGCGTAATTGACCTGGATACCGTGATGCCGGGATACGTGCATTATGATTTTGGAGATAGCATCCGTACTTCTACCAATACCGGAGCTGAAGATGATCCGGATTTGTCGAAAGTCGAAATGGATAT
>CAIXHD010000602.1 GCA_903919065.1 uncultured Bacteroidota bacterium | reverse complement strand
TAACCACGGAGTATTAGCCGTTTTGGAACAGAATCTCAAAACAGATAACTTGGAGGAAAAATACGCAATCTATGGAAAAGCCCTTGCGTGTACTGGAAAAAATATTCCATCACGGAGTTTGGTTTAGGGTTCTTTTTGGAATTTCAACTGGATGCTTTTAAAGACACCGTATAGTAGATCAAATTTTCAACTTCAGAACCCCGTATAGATTGTTCTAAAATCAATACAGACATGAAAGAAGAGAAAAAAGATGCTTCCTCGGAAAGCGTAAAAAAGAAGAAATTTGGTCAGGGCTTGCCCGTTTTTAATCCGCACGCCGCCGGTATCGATATCGGCGACACGCAGATTGATGTTGCTATTAGCGATGGGGCAACAGGACATGAAGTGAGAACGTTTAGAACATTTACAGAAGATTTACTTCTTCTGGTTCAATGGCTGGTGTCGGAATGCATTACCACGGCAGCGATGGAAAGCACGGGTGTTTATTGGCTAAACCTGTATCTGATGCTGGAAGAAGCAGGAATAGAGCCGTACCTGGTGAATGCCAAGCATGTAAAGAATGTAACCGGGCGAAAGAAAGACGATACGGATGCCATTTGGTTGCAAAAGCTGCATTGCTGTGGTTTATTGCAAAAAAGCTTTCAACCTGACGAAGAGACCCGGGTTCTGCGCACGTATGTTCGTCAACGCAGGAACTTGGTACTCATAGGTTCAGACAGCGTGCGTCGTATGCAAAAGGCACTGGAGCTGATGAACATAAAGCTTCATACGGTGATCAGTGATATTTTAAGCAAAACGGGGCTTCTCATGGTGAAAGCCATTATCAGAGGAGAACGAGACGTTGAGGAGCTAATCAAACTGAAGGATCCGCGAATAGAAGCAAGTGATGAAGACATTAAAAAATCATTGGCTGGTATCTGGAAAAAGGAATACTTGTTTACACTAAAGCAAGCGTACGAGGAATATCTGTTTTATCAAGGTCAGATTCAAGCATGCGAGGAACTGATATTGGAACAGTTATTGAAGCAGGTAGCGATCGTATCGGAAGGAGAGGTGCCGAATGTCCCATTAAAAAAAAAAACGCAGGAAGAATCAAATGGGCGTTGAAATACAACCCTTATTAAAAATACTCACGGGGGTTGATTTATGCAGAGTCGAAGGGATCAGTGAAATCTCGTGCCTTGAACTTGTATCTGAAATTGGCACAGATATGACTAAATGGCTTGGTCCTAAAAACTTTTCTTCATGGCTTAATGTCGCTCCCAATACAAAAATTACCGGTGGCAAAGTCATCAGTAGTAAAATGCAGAAAAAGAAAAACTTTGCTGGTCAGACCTTGCGAATGTCGGCAAGCGGTTTAACAAGAAGCAAATCACCATTGGGTAATTACGCCAGAAAGATGAGATCCAGATTGGGCAAAAAGGGTGGAGTGGTTGCAACCGCTAATAAACTATCCGCAATAATATACTCAATGATCATTCATCAAACAGAATACAATCCGGAAATCATGAAGCAAAGCACTGATAAATGGACCGAAAAAAGGATAAAATCCTTGGAGAAGCAACTTGACCAATTAAAAAAGGCTTCTTGAAATATGTTGATTATCTGATATGTACAAAGAGTTATATAGTAGACACAGAGAACACAAAGGAACACGAAGATATTTCTCAATGAGATATTTCAAAGATAAATATTCATCACTTCAAGCCAAGCTATCCAATTAGAAACCGGTCTGGAATAGGTCGAAATATTATCTCTGTGTATTTCCGTGCTCTCCATGTCTCCGTGGTTCGCTTTAATTGCCTCCCTGGTTCTCTTTAATTGGCAGCTGCCGGTTTCAGTATAAGCGTTTCACCGACTGAAGTTTTGATAGTCAAGAGATTACCTGCAAGGATTTTCGGCTTGTTTTTCCCGGAGGTAATTCTAACCTTTTTCCCGGGCCACGGATTCTCAATTATACAATCCCTTCCTTTTTCACTGAGAATTTTTACAAACTGCACTTTCCCTCCACCTTGCTCAGCTGAAACCAGGAAAGCACCCCAGGTACGCAGGTTGTCAAATTCAGCTTCCTCAGTTTTTGGCCAGGCTGGAAATACGCGAATTATGCCTTCATATCCCTGCAATAGCATTTCATTGATGCAGGAAGGAACAGCACTGAGTGTTTCGGTGAGTCCGCCTGATTGAGGAATCCAAAGGTTGGGCAGAGCAGTTTTCGCTATTCTTTCCTTTAGCCTGATGAGGATCGTATCCGGATCAATTCCAACTCTGACTGCGGTAGTAAAAAAGGTTTCAATACCGTTCCCCAGATGGTTCCAGTCGGCATCGCCGCCCGGATCTTTTCCCCAGCGCCCAATTTCATCGCGCAGGATAGTGGTAAAGGCGGGATCTGTTTTAACCCCGGCTATTCCACCCGGAAAACCGTGAACATAGGCAGAAACCCTGCCGAAGCCTGGCTTGGTCCGGGATTCCGATCCTGAGCTGGTGCCCCCTTCGGCCGCCTTTATTCGAACCTCTCCGTTAATATTAACCATTGGAACAGGATACAAATGATCGCGGATATGTTCCCATTTTTTGCGCTGCGAATCATCTTTTCCCAGATAGGCGCTCATCTCAATAAATCCTTTGGCAAACATTTTCAGTAATCCGAGGGTATTGGTATTGTTGTTGTCGCCCGAGACCATGTCTTGTCTCCAATTTGCAGTCCAAGGTCCAACCTCCCAGAAATTATCGTTGTAACTGTTGTATTGCCCGTTTTCGTATTTCAGATAGTCTTCCCAGAAATTCGCCACTTCCGTGATAAATGGATAAACTTTAACCGCATAAGTTGTATCATAGGTGTGATAGAATCGCTGGAACATGTTGACAGTTAAAAATATGGCATCGCTTCTCTGTCCGCAGAACATATGGCCTCCTTCCAGGTTCAGATCTTTGATGCCATACGTTTTCATCATTTTTTCTTCGGTCAGCGGATACATCGATGAGCTGAATCCTTTGGGCCCGATGCCCACCGGATAATAAACCCCACGGCAATTGAGAATTTCGTGCGCGTGTTTCTTCGCCTTTTCCATATATTCCAGGATCGGCGTATCGTAGGGATCTGTCAGGGAAATATGGTTTGAAGAGAAGCAAGCCCACCATGGTGCTTGAAAATTATAATTTGTGTGATAGTCACCTTCCCAGGCATTTACTGCGTCATCGGTGATTGAGTTACCGCATAATCCGGGAGGAAAATTTTTATTTCTGCTGCAACAGGCAAGCAGATACTGCGATCCGTAATAGTACTTCATCAAGGCCGTATCTGCAATTTCAATTCTCGATTCAGACCAAAAATGATTCCACCAGGCATCGTTGGTTTGCTTCAGAATAGCAACGCTTTTCAGGCTGGTGTTTTGTGCAATGGAGGAGGCTTTTTCTAAATACCGGGGATCATCATGGTTGGTGCAGACACCAATAATAATTGCAGTAACCAGGCCTCCCTTAATTTTGATGTTATTTCCTTCGTGCCCAATGGATTTCATTGCCATGGCCACATGCGACGGCCATTCAAGATCAGGGGAGTCGAAATGTCGGCAGACCCATTGAATGCCATCCTTTTCGCCCGATTCATTCCGGGATTCAAATCCGGTTTTCGTCCAGAGGCTGGTTGTTAAGTTGCACTCATTGCCTGTTGCATAAATTTCCACAACAACAAGATTACTGCTTGCCGGCACAAAAACTCTCAGTTCGAATGTTATTCCATCTTTCCTGAAAACAGCTTTAATAGTGCCGTTTTGAATGATCTGTTCGGCATAAAATGAAGCGCCCTTAAGTTCCGGAATCGATAGGTTTAATCCACCTGGCAGGCAAAGCCCTCCCTCAGGATATCCGGTTTTAGCTTTCCAGAAATCACTTTTTGATATATAAATGCAGAGGTTGTCAGGGGTTCCGCCAAGAACAATGCCAATATCACCGTTGCCGGCAATCGGAGCATCAGGGGTGAAAGCGGTGGGAATCCTTTTGGCTGGCTCTGTGAAAATCCCTTTAATAGAGGGAAAAATCCGGTCGGCCGGGTATTGGCAAAAGGACAATGCACTGAAAAAGGAAAATGCCATGAAGGTCATGGCCAGACGAGTGAGTTTCATGCTAGGCTGTTTTACCCACTAAATCTAATAAACTTACTCGGTAAAGTATCTCTTCCGAAGGTAACAGGTTAATCCGGCAGCGATCACCAGAACCAGCACGCTCATTGGAGCAGCTGAACAAATCGAGTGATATCCCATCATATTAACTTTACTGGCTCCGGCATTGGGAATCAACGTAACTATAGCCGAGAGAGTGAAAAGCATTGTCAGGGCAAGCATCGCCTTGTAGCCTTTTTTTCTGGTTTTCATATGACGGGATTAAATTTTGAAATAATTTAGCTCAATATTAATCAAAAGGTTATGAATACAAAATTGGTAGTCATGTCTCTGTTTATTCTGCTTTTCGGATTAAATGTCATGGATGCCTCCGGTCAGACAGAAGTCAAAAAGAAGGGCGGCACCTATGGCGGACTTGGATTCTTCAAGCCCGGAATAAATACGATACAATTCACAAAACTGAATGGTTTCCTTCCAACAGGATATCCGACAATCACTAATCAACCTTTTGTTGGCAGTGGTGCTGGATATGGTTTGTTTAATAATTTCGTTATCGGAGGCGAAGGTGGAAATATTCATGCCGGAACTTTTACATTGGGCAATCAGAAGGTTGAATTATCAGGCGATTACGGACTTTTTTCCCTGGGATATGTTGTGGTAAACAAAAAGGGCCTGTTGATATTCCCTTTGTTGGGAATCGGAAGTAATACTCTTAATGTCTTTATTCATCAGAAGGATGAAACGGCTACTTTTCAGGCTATCACCGGCGAACCGTTTCAATCGGCCACACTCCACCATAAAACCAGTTTAGTGAAATTGTCTGTTTCAGGGATATACAATGTTATGGGAAATAAATCAGATAAAGGAAGCGGAGGAATGTTCATCGGTCTGGAAGCGGGTTATCAGGTAGCCTATAAATCGGGCGATTGGAACTATGAAAATGGAGCTATAACGGGTGGCCCCGATTTCAGTACCAACGGTTTTTTTATCCAGTTGATGATTGGCGGTGGCGGTGTTGCCAGAAAATAATTTATTAGTTAATCGCAGGCAAGCTGATGAACCGGTACTTGCCATCGGATTCGAATTCCAGCATCAGGCTTTCATACGGCTTAAAAACCAGATTGATATTCATACTTTTCCCATCCAGGTTAACGATGATATTTCTTGCCAGGGATTCCGTGGTATCGGCCTGACCATACTTTACCGGATACTTGAATTCTTTCGCTACGGGGTTTGCAAAGAAAATATAGTATTTGCCTTTGTCCTTGCGGCACCAGAAAAATGGCAGGTCATTGCCTTCAATAAGTGGTTTGGTTTTCGCGATTGACGTCCAATCCGGAGAGCTGAGTTCAATCAATCTTTCCGTAAGAATATCAAAATCTGCATGTTTGATAAATCCGGCTTCATCCGGTTTCTGCTTAAGACAGATCGGAAATCCTCCCTCAGCCAGTTCTGTCATCGTCTTTAAAACCTCATAATCCAGATATTTCGCATCAACATACAAACTCCCAAATTCACAGTCCCCCACCTTCAACCTTGCGCCTTGAGCCCTGCGTCTTGAGCCTTCACTTGCGCCTTGCGCCTTGAGCCCTGAGCCTTCACTTGCGCCTTGCGCCTTGAGCCTTGAGCCTTCCCCTGAGCCTTGCGCCTTGCGCCTTGTGCCTTCACTTGCGCCTTGCGCCTTGAGCCTTGAGCCTTCACTTGCGCCTTGCGCCTTGAGCCTTGTGCCTTTTTTCAGAAACTCTCCGTTTATCCACAAAGGCTGAAACCCCCTGATCTCTTCCGGCACCACCTGATATCGGAATTCGTATTCACCCCACGCCCATGGCAATTGTTTCTCCTTGGGCATCTCGCCGGCAATCCAGGAATCCTCTAATGGAAGGTAGATGGCCACATCGGAATAGACCACGCCTTTACGCATATAATCGGATACCGCGGTCATATAATTGTTGAATGAAGCCAGGTGTTTCGAAAGGGCTCCGGCTTTGCCAACATGAGCGGTCGCATAAAAAGAAACAGAGTCTGAACCAATCGTATTATAGGGAGTTCCGTGCCAGATTATCTGGTTAACACCATGAGTGAACAACGCATCGGCAACAATTTTCAGGTCGGTGACTTTTTCTTCGCGCATATGCTCCCGGGGAAACCCGTAAAGGCAGGTAAAGGTTTCGGAAGTCACAACATTATGGCTGGCAAGTGCTGCGGATGAGGAGGCAATACGGGCGTAGGATGGCTCGTACAGCATGGCCTCCGATTCAGGAATATCCAATGCTGCATAGGCGCTGATCAGGTCGGTGGGTGAGCCTGAGCACTGGCCCCGGCTGTATCCGCCGAGTTTATGAGCCGCATCGGAAAACGGGATGTAGAAATTGTTAATTACAAGATTTGATATCAGCTTCATGTAATCATATCGCTGTCCGTCCAGACCGGCACTGAGGATATCCTGCTTCATAAATGGAACGATATCATAGCCGAAACGTGCCGTAAAAATCGAGTCAAATCCTTTGGTCCATAAATTCCGGGTATCCACTTCCCAGGAATCCACAAATATCGCTGATGGCTTGCCTGTTCTCATGGCGGGTTCAAGCGCCTTGCCCATGCGTGCAGCATAATGCTCAAACGCCTGCTTGTTCAGGTGGTCAATCACCAGTCCCTGTTTAGGGTAATCCCATGCAACCGTTATCCACTGCCTGAAATCAGGGTTATTGAACGATTGGGTACTCTCCTCTGGCCTTACCTGCAAATCGCCGAATGGCCATAACGATCCGAAAGTAAAATCTACGGATAGGCCCAATGAGTCGCCATACTTCTTGCTATATTGAACAACATCGGTCCAATCCTTGCTCAGCCAGGTTTGTCGCGGAGTATAATTAACCGTGTCTTTTTTCATCCGGTTTAGCGGATAAATCCAGGCAACCTCTACACCACCAAACCCATTGGCCTTTAACCAGTCGAGCTGACTGCCAACATCTTCTTTTTTTATTTCGGAGGCAAACCACCACCAGCGGGTCATGGGTTTCGATGAGGGGTACATCTCTGGTTTTGGCTGGGAGCACGAAACCAGAAAGACAAGGCACAAGGCAGAGGGCAGAAGGCAGAAATTGGTAAAAAGGATTAGGGCAGAAGACTTAAGGGGTTTCATCTGGAATTTGATTTTGGCAATGCTAAGCTACGAAATTATAGGGTACGGGGTGTGAGGTGCAAGGTCCAGGGTGTCGGGTATCAGGTATCGGGTATCGGGCAAAGATTGCGCTACGATCTTCTTCTTCGTCACCCGATCTTCTTCTTCGTCTTCGTTTATTGTATAGCTTTGTAAAACTATGGAAAGCTTCCTGGACCAGCTTAATACTCAATTTCAATTGCCCCTGCAAAATCCAGTGCTGATTTTTGCATTGATATTGCTGATCATTTTGCTTGCGCCGATTTTATTTCGCCGGTTCAAAGTTCCTGGAATTATCGGTTTGATTATTGCCGG
>CAIXHD010000601.1 GCA_903919065.1 uncultured Bacteroidota bacterium | reverse complement strand
TCATAGCTGTTTACTGACCACTGTGCATACAGGGTGATGGCGCCGGTGATGGTGATATTGGCTCCATTGACATAGGCCGTTCCCGATCCGTTGGCCTGGGTGTTCCAGCCGGTAAAGCTGTAGCCGCTTTTCGTGTAGGTGTTGCTGGTCAGTGGGGTCGAAACATTGTAGACTACACTCTGATTGCTCATCGTCCCGCTGCCGGTATTTGAATCGAAAGTCACATCGTAACTGTTCACCGACCACTGCGCATACAGGGTGATGGCGCCGGTGATGGTGACATTGGCTCCATTGACATAGGCCGTTCCCGATCCGTTGGCCTGGGTGTTCCAGCCGGTAAAGCTGTAGCCGCTTTTCGTAAAAGTATTGCTGGTCAGTGGGGTCGAAACATTATATTCCACACTCTGATTGCTCATGGAACCAGTGCCAGTATTCGAATCAAAAGTCACCTCATAAAATGGGAAAATCCAATTAATATTATTACCGCCATCAATGTTTGTAAGATCGTTTGCAGCGATGCCGGATCCTCCGGTTGCATCAGAATAGGAGGAAGAAACATAGGAAATCGATTGCGTTGGAGGAGCAACTATTTTCCATTTTGTTGGAGATGCTGATGGTAACAAAGTGAGTAATTGGCCTGAAGTTCCATTGAGGTTAAGACTATTATTTACTGTTTGTGTTACCCCACTTTGAAGAGTTACAGATCTTGCTATGGTCCCGCTTATTGACAAATTATACCAGGTAGTAGGATTACTTATCGTTTGGGCTCCCGTTCCCGTAAAACTAGCTGTCCCATTATTATGAGAAAATGCCCCCCCATTACTGAAGTTTCCAGCGAGATTCATGGATCCAGAGGTAGCAACCAATGTTCCTTCACTGATGATAAGATTATTCAGCGATACATTATTACTCCCAAAGCTGAGCGTACCGCTTCCGGCTTTTGTAAGGCTTCTGTTGGATTGAACAATTGAACCTCCGATGGTCAAGGTACCAGCCGTGACAGAGATCTGTCTGTCGGCATTAAATGTGACATCCGCCGCTCCCAGATTCAAGTCACGCGGAACAGATCCGACATAAGTAAAATCACCATTTAATACTAATGGGTAATTTATCATTGTTACATCTGCTCCACTGGTATTATCTATCATACCACCAGCAATCGTGAATATTCCAGCTGATGTGCCAAGTGCCTGTGAATGGTTTATGTTCAAAGTACCCGCACTTAAAGTGGTTCCGCCAGTATAGGTATTTCCAAAATTGAGTGTTAAAATCCCCATTCCATCTTTTGTCAATGTCCCAGATCCGCTGGCGATTGCTGCCAGACTGAATGTTGTATTTCCTGCGCCACCGACTGTCAGAGCCATCCCTGGTCCTGTTAATCCACCAGTTAAAGTCAGGGTTCCAAGATCAGAATTTATGCGTGATGCCACACTTAACGTTACGGCACCTGACCAGAAATTCGTTCCGCTGATATTTCTTAAGGCACCGTCCGAACTGATGCCATTACCGTTGAGTGCCAAGGGTTCAGCCCCAACTGAAATACCGCCCTGTAGTTCCAGGGCTGCTCCTGAGGCAACTGTTACACCTCCTGCTATTGTGCCTGTTCCCTGGGCATTTTGAATATTTAATACTCCTTCTGATATATTAGTCGCACCTGTATAAGTATTAACTCCGGATAGGGTCCAGCGGCCGCTTCCGACTTTTGTAAGTATACGGGCTCCTGCAATTGCGGTTGAGATACTGCCTCCTGCAGTACCGCCCAAAGTAATGGAGGTTGCACCGCTGACAGGTATTCCTGTTATTGCAATGGATCCTTGTTCCCCACTTATACTGGCAGCAGTTGAGAAGGTAATCGGACCACTGTAGGATACCGAAGTAGATGAACTGTTGGTAAGTGCACCACCATTTAAAATTCCTGTTCCATTAATGTTTAAAGACCTCGCTGTTGTTAATGTAAAGCCATTCAAATCCAATACTGCACCTGAGCTTACTGTTGTTGATGCTGAGGCACCGAGGGCTGTGGTTGATCCGAGTATAAGGGTGCCTGCCATGATGGTTGTGTTACCGGAATAAGTATTAACTCCGGAAAGGGTCCATATGCCGCTCCCGACTTTTGTCAGTGCACGGGCTCCTGCAATTGCGGTTGAGATACTGCCTCCTGCAGTACCGCCCAAAGTAATGGTGGTTGTACCACTGACAGGAACTCCTGTTATACCAATAGATCCTTGTTCTCCTATTACACTTGCAGATGTGGCAAAAGTAATCGGACCACTATAAGTTACCGCATTGGATAAACTATTGATTAGTGCACCGCCATTGGAAATACCGCTACCATTTATGCTAAGTGGTCTGGCTGTTGTCAACGTGAACCCGTTCAGATCCAACACGGCACCAGAGTTCACTGTTGTGGACGCTGATGTGCCAAGTGCTGATGCAGATCCTATTTTCAGTGTGCCAGCCGTTATGGATGTGTTACCGGTATAAGTGTTTGCTCCGGAAAGCGTCCATGTTCCATTTCCTTCCTTTATTATTGCCCGGGCTCCGGCAATTGTGTTTGCGTAACCACCTCCAGCTGTGCCTCCCAATGTAATTGTTGTTGCACCGCTTAAAGGAATTCCAGTTAATGTTAAAGTTCCGGTTTCACCTAAAATACTGGCGGCAGCCGAAAAAGTGATAGGTCCACAAAATGTAGCCCCAGTTGGTGAACTATTGGTCAGGGCGCCCAAGCCTCCAATTCCTGTTCCGCTTATCGAAAGTCCTTCGTTTGCCAGATCAGTTAATGAAAAACCGTTCATATCAATTGCTGATCCTGATGAAATCGTGGTGGAACCGGCTGTTGTTCCTAACGGACCAGCCGTATTCAAAGTGGATGAAACCCCAAGTTTCAGAACACCTCCATTGATTATCGTTTGGCCAGCAAAGGTGTTTAGCCCGGCAAGAGCCAATGCCCCGGTTCCCTGTTTTGTTATACTTGTTGCTGCCCCAGTTATAATTCCCGATAAGGTTAAATCGGAGTTATTCGAAATGGTGGCTGCTGCAGGCATTACTATGGCACAAGAAATGGTAGAGGGTGCTGAAACTGCTGCAATGGCAGTAGCGTTAGCAATTGTCAAGGTGCCGGTGCCGGATATTGTAACACCTCCCAGGTCGGTAATAGTTTTACAGGTCCCATCAGCTGCACCTATATCCGGCTGAAATGGAGTTCCTCCCGGTATATCAACATTACTTAAATTGTTTGGCACCGTTCCCCCACTCCAGTTTGCTCCTGTATTCCAATCGTTGCTTGTTGCGCCAAGCCAGTTTATAGTGGAAGCGCCGATGGTAAGCCGGCCTGTTGCAGCTTCAAAATAAGTGGAATTAATATTGGTGGCACCGGATCCGATACCGCCCCAGGTTCCGGCAACTTGCCCGGTACCATTTAGAGAGAGGCTTCCGCAAGTGTGTGTAGTGAATGTCGCTAAATTCAATTTCGCCCCGTCCAAAATGGAAAGAGGAACCGTGCTTAATTTGACAGCATCAGTCGTAATTGCACCGGAGCCTGCAATAATCACACCACCGGATGCAACAAATGAACCAAGCCACTCTTCTGTTGAGGATATTCTTGGTGATGATGTATTGTACTGAAGGGTTGCATTTGGGCCATAAGTCACCACTCCAGTTGTCACAATCACAGTTGCCGTTCCTTCCATGGACAGTACGCCATTTACGATTGGAGTTGTTGAAAATGTCTTTGTTGAAGTTCCTGATAAAGTCAGGTTATAGTAGGTCGTTACTTTGCATGGAGTTTGTGTACCACCTGCATAGTTAACGGTATTGCCGGCAATACTTGCAGTTAAGGTAGTAATTAAAGGAACTGTTGATGCGCTGATATTCAAAATGCTGGATGATGCAGCATTATTGAAGCTGGTAATAGTGCCTGAACTCGCCAGATTGACTATTCCTCCGGCATTATTGGTAATACCAGTGATTGTTCCCGTTCCCTGGAGATTAATCGTGCCGGTGTTTGTGAAATTGATCAGAGCAGTGGTCGTTGTTCCTGTGCCGGTGCGATACAAAGTTCCAGTATTTGTAATGGTGGTTATCGAGCAGGTTCCTCCAATACTGAGGGTCCCGGTTGCCGAATTTAGGATTCCACCAGTTCCAGAAAGTCCGGTTCCAACAGTGAGGTCTCCATTGTTGGTCAAAATTATTCCCGTGACACTCATATTGGGAATCGAAATCGTTCCATTAAAAGCCTGACTATTGGTTATCAACGTATGCAACCCGGCAAGTGCAGTAAATGTTCCATTGTTTGTTATGCCATTGCTGAAGGTGGGCGTAATTGCGGCGCTCTCAGTCCAGCTGGCACCGGAATTTACAGTTACCAAACCAATAAATGCTTTTGCCGGATTGGTTACTGAAGAAAAGGTCAACACACCTGATCCGCCTCCACCAATTGTAGTAGACCCGGTAACACTCAAAGTAAATCCACCGATAGTCAGCGCTGTACCGTCACCAACCAGAAGATTTCCGGAAATAGCAAGATTTGCCCCGGTGGCTGCAGTTGCAGATCCACTCAACGTCAGATTTCCGCCAATGGTTGCTATAGCCCCAAAAGTCTTGGCTCCACCACTTAGTCCTAAGTGATAATAGGATGCTACCTTCAGTGTCTGACCAGTGCCGGTATAATTGACTGTATTGCCGGCAATAGTTGCAGTTAATGTGGTTATTGCAGGTACAGTATTTGCGCTGATATTAAACGTACTGGTTGAGGTTGCATTAATAAAACTCGTTATAGTCCCTGAACTTATGAGATTTACTATACCTCCGGCATTATTTGTAATACCAGTGATGGTTCCCGATCCATTAAGATTTAGCGTGCCTGTATTTGTAAAATTGGCCACAGCAGTGGTCGTCGTTCCTGTGCCGGTGCGATATACAGTTCCAGTATTGGTAAAGGTGGTTATCGAGCAGGTTCCTCCAATGCTGAGGGTCCCGGTTGCCGAATTTAGTATCCCTCCAGTTCCAGAAAGTCCGGTTCCAACAGTCAGGTCTCCATTGTTGGTCAACGTTATTCCAGTGACACTCATATTGGGAATCGAGATTATTCCATTTAAAGCTTGATTATTGGTAATCAACGTATGCAACCCAGCCAGTGCAGTAAATATTCCATTGTTTGTAATACCATTGCTGAATGAAGGAGTTATTGCTGCGCTCTCAGTCCAGCTGGCACCGGAATTTATGGTTACCAAACCAATAAATGTTTTTGCAGGATTGGTTGCTGAAGAAAAGGTCAACACGCCTGATACACCTCCACCAACGGTTGTCGTCCCCGTTACAGTTAAAGCAAAACCCCCGGCAGTAAATGTAGTCCCGTCACCAATAGAAAGATTACCGGAGACTGTTGTTGCAATACCGGTTGTGGTTGCGGAACTCCCGCTGGTGCTGACATGATAAAATGCAGCGCCGCTGGTTCCGCCAATAGTTTGAGTTGTGCCATTGAACATAACGGTACTTAAATTCGCTGTAAATGTTCCCCCGCTATTTGTCCAATTACCACTTACGGTCAACGTCGATGAACCTGTTATTGTTAGCGTGGCACCGGTATTAATGGTTAGATTATTGCAAAATGCGTTTGCTCCAATTGATGGCTGAAAAGGGGTGCCTGATGAGATGATAACATTTGTCGTAGGCAATGGTACTCCACCGCACCAATTAGCAGGATCATCCCAATCGGAACTGGTAGCACCGTACCAAATTCCTGATATACAGGTATTAACATACAATATACCACCAGAAGGCGCCAAAAAATATCCATCATTAACATTATTGGCCACTGAGCCACTTGAACCAAATGACCCGGCTGCCTGGTCAGCACCATCAAGGTGTAATGACAGAGAAGAAAATCCATTTGAATTACCCAAATCAGCAACGACCCCACTACTGATAGCCAAATCATTACTGATATTTGTTCCTGCTCCCAATGTTTTTATGCCACTTCCTGAAAATCGAAGATTACTATAAGAAGTAACCTTTACCACCTGATCGCCCGCACCACTGTAATTGACCGTGTTTCCGGCAGCGGTTGCAGTCAGTGTGCTTATTACAGGTATTGCAGGAGTGGTAATTACATTAAAACTGCTGGTGGAGGTAGCGTTATTAAATGAGGTAATGGGACTTGAACCTGAGTGATTAACAGTACCTCCGGTGTTATTGGTAAGCCCTGTAATTGCTCCTGAACCGCTTATGTTGATTGTGCCGGTATTAGTAAAACTGGCAAGAGCGGTGGTCGTCGTTCCTGTGCCGGTGCGATTTAAGGTTCCCGCATTGGCAATGGTAGTTATCGAACAGGTTCCTCCTAAATTCAATATACCAGAAGAGCTGTTTGTCAGTCCTCCGGCACCCGAAAGTACTGTCCCAATTGTCAGCGTTACATTATTAGTGCGAGTTCCTGTGACTGCAACACTGGCAATGGTAATATCAGCTGAGCCACTAATTGTTTTTAAAGCCCCACTCAAGGTGTGCACCCCTGTACTTGCAGTATAGGTCCCGTTATTTGTAAGATTTCCTGCAATGCTAACAGCAGCAGCACCAGATTCCGTTAATGAACCGGTGATGCTAACATTATTACCAAACGATAGTGAGGCGGCTGCCATTTCTATTAAGGACCCACCACTGTTAATCACTACCGCTCCGGTAAAAGTTTTTGTACCGGTTGCATTGGCGATGGTTAATGTACCGCTTGATCCGTTACCAATAGTGGTAGTTCCCGTAACGGTGAATGCAAAAGCTCCGTCAACAGTCAATATCACTCCATCCCCAATGGTCAGATTGCCTGCGACAATTCTTGCAGCTCCTTCAGTCCAGGTTTTTGTACCTGCACCCGAAATCTTCAAATTCCCACCATAGGCCATATCTCTGACAACCTGATCTCCTGTACCATTGTAATTGACTGTATTGCCAGCTGTTGCTAAATTAAGCGTGGTAATTGAACAGGTGCCTCCGATGTTGAGGGTACCAGTTGCCCCGTTAGTTAATCCTCCTGCGCCTGACAGCGATGTTCCTATCGTAAGTGCCGAACTATTAGTATAGGTACCTGTAACTGCAAGGTTCGGAATGGATGTAGTTCCTGTTCCCGATATGGTTTTAGCTGTTCCGCTCAGGGTATGTACCCCCGCACTTCCGGTTAATGTACCGCTGTTTGCGAGATTCCCGGCCAAGCCCAAAGTCACATCTGGCGATTCTGATAAAGTCGTTCCAAGACCAATAGTGAGATTCCCGCCGATCAAAAGGTTTGCTCCGAGCGTTGCTGTTGCAGAGCCACTTAATGTTAAATTTCCGGCAATTGTCGTAATGGCGCCAAAGGTTTTAGATCCACCGCTAAGAGTTAAATGATGATAGGCAGTTTCCATTAAAGTTTGATCGGTCCCTGTGTAGGTCACCGTATTACCAACAGCTGTTGCGGACAAATTGGAAATGGAACAAGTACCTCCCAGTGAAAGCGATCCCGTTGCACTGTTTGTTAAAGTTGAAGCACCTGTAAGTGAAGTTGTAACTGTAAGAGTACTGTTGTTGGTCGTGGCTGAATTGACGGTCATCGTCCCATTTACCGCAGTTGCTCCACCGATAGTAGCTGTGCCTGTGCCGTTAATAGAAAGATTACTGTAAGTACCAACCCTGACAGCTTGGCCAATACCCGTATAATTGACGGTATTTCCGGCCACCGTTGCAGTGAGCGTAGTGAAAGTTGGTACGGGAGCTGTACTGATATTAAGTGTACTGGTAGCGGTAGCGTTATTAAAAGAGGTAATGGTACTTGAACCCGAGTGGTTAACCATTCCTCCGGCGTTATTCGTAAGGCCGGTAATTGCTCCCGAACCGCTGATGTTGATTATGCCGGTATTGGTAAAACTGGCAAGAGCGGTGGTCGTGGTTCCTGTGCCACTGCGATTTATGGTTCCAGAATTGGCAAGGGTAGTAATTGAACAAGTCCCACCGATGTTGAGCGAACCTGTGCCACTGTTAGTTACCCCCCCGGTGCCAGAAAGAGCTGTCCCTATTGTCAAGGTTCCATTATTAGTATAAGACCCTGTCACTGCAACGCTGGAAATGACACTTGAAGATGAACCACTAATTCCTTTGCCAGCACCACTGAAAGTATGAACCCCAGTGCTTGCTGTATAGGTCCCGTTATTCGTGAGATTTCCGGCAAAGCTGACAGCAGCAGCACCGAATTCCGTTAATGAGCCGGTGATAGTAACATTATTACCAAACGACAGAGGAGCGGCTACCGTTTCTGTTAAAGAACCCCCACTGTTTATTACTGTCGCTCCGGTAAACGTTTTAGTTCCGGTTGCATTGGCAATGCTTATTGTACCGCTTATTCCGTTACCAACAGTGGTAGTTCCGGTAACTGTGAAGGCAAAAGCTCCGGTAACATTCAATGTCGCTCCATCCCCAACAGTAAGATTTCCGGTAACTACCCGTGCAGCTCCCTCCGTCCAGGTTTTTGTTCCGGAACCGGAAACCTTCAGATTTCCCCCATAGGCCAAATCTCTGACAACTTGGTCGGCTGCACCGTTGTAATCGACTGTATTGCCGGCAGTTGAAACATTTAGCGTCGTAATCGTGCAAGTCCCACCGATGTTGAGCGTACCGCTTGAACTATTTGTTAAAGTTCCCGTACCAGAAAGCGCAGTTGATACCGTAAGGGTAGCATTATTGGTATACGTGCCCGTGACCGCCAGGCTTGGAATCGTTAAAATTCCACCTATTGTTTGAGTAGTCCCGCTCAATGTGTAAACACCGGTTCCTGCAGTCAGTGTGCCATTGATGGCCAAACCCAGACTCATGCCAACCGTAAAAGAGGTGTTGTTTAGAGTTGCATTAGCACTTACAGTGAGATTTGCAATAAGTGCATTTGCTGTTATGGTAACGATATTCGTACTGGTTCCATCGCCTATTGTAACGTTTGGACGGGTACCAGTTGGTGTAAGCATTCCCAAACCGGTAGTCCCGGTGAATAAAATTGTGCCAGGACCATTTACCCCATTGGTGGAGGTTCCGCTATCTAATAAAGTTCCGGATAAAGTAAGTGTTTGACCACTGTTAATGACCAATTTACTGGTTCCGGCATTAAGATTGAGATCAGCGATAAAGGTTGATCCTGTTACTGTAACGGTATGCCCGGCTGCGATTATCACATTGTCTGTAGCTAAGGGTACTGTTCCACCCGGCCACGGGGCATTGTTAGTCGTTGAATTCCAATTACCAGTGCCTGTTGTGGTAATGGTTGCTGCCCAACCATTGCAAAATGACAAAAATAGAACCAACCCAAATGCGATAGCTTTAAGTTCATTACTTAAGTTCCTCAAGATTTTACACTTAATCAGGTGTCCATAATCCGGAGAATTTGGTAACCAAAAACCCAATTTCAGAATTGGTATTCGTGATTCCATTATTAACAGTCTATCTTAAAATGTCTGGAAGAACTGCAACTTAACATTGTACAAGAATTAACAACAACTTTTATCTATCTATGTATCTTACAATTAGCAACCGTTGGAAATTTTGGATTTATCATATTTCTCTTCACAACAATCCATAAATTGAATTATCAGTTCAGATTTTAGTAAAACATTCCATTTTCCATACGTTTCCATTTATGTTCTAACAATTATTATACCCCAAAAGTTAACTGCCTGTTATTCTAAAACTTAAAATTTCCGATAATAAATAGTATTCCAGATTATGGCATAAATAACCTGATCACAAACAGGGCTTGGTAAGACACAAACTATAGACCCAATTCTCAACAATTCCGCAATTCTTTCATCGGAGAATGGTAAATTCAGACTCTGATAAAATGAAGACTTATGCACCACAACAGATTCTTAATATTAATGATAGCTCTGTCAGCCGGAGTGTTGCTTCGTGCCCAATCCATCAGGCTTGATCATGAGGCACCTGCAATCGGTATGGATGTACTGATGCGGCTTGACCTTTTACCGCAGATAAAAACACAAATCTCGACGGGAATGTTCTCCAGTTACGATCGTTCAGGTGGAAACGACGACGGTTTCAGCGGGAAATATTCCTTCTTGAGGAAAGAAGGTGAAGATCTTGTGATTGCCGAGATGGAAGGACCCGGTGCTATCTACCGGATGCATATGCCCGGACCGCAGGAAGGAATTATGGAATTCTATCTCGATGGAGAAAAAACTCCTCGAGTAAGCATGAAGATAGCCGATATTGTTGATGGGCAGCACTCCCCTTTTCTGGCGCCTTTAGTTGGCGGCGGTGTCGGAGGACGGTACTGTTACGTGCCGATTACCTACCAGCATTCCTGTAAAGTCGTTGTTAAAGCACCCATATTTTGCTTTTATGACATCAATTATGCTACCTATCCAAAGAATACAGTTATCGAAAGTTTCCAGAATCCTCCAACCGCTGAATGGTTGCAGAAGATGGAAAAAATCAGTAGAATAATTTATGCTTCTGGCAGCAACATCTCGCAATATATGGCTCCTGCCGGCACAGCCATTAAAACTCTTAAGATTTCCAAAGCACTTGCATCAGGACAATCTGCAGAAATCATTAAGATTAACAGTCCGGGCAGAATTGTCGGACTGCGCCTCGGACCTGCCAGGCTTTTCGCTGGCAAGGAACGCGATATCCTTATCAGAATGTATTGGGATAATGACCCAAAACCAGCAGTATCCTGCCCTGTGGGTGATTTTTTTGGTTACAGTTTTGGTGAACCTGCCTCAAAATCGCTTTTCCTTGGAACAAGCAACAATATGAACTACCTGTATCTTCCGATGCCCTACAATCAATCAGCTCGGATTGAATTGGTCTCTGAGAGGGGCAATTCGGAACCTCTGCAGATTCAAGCCGAGGTTGATTACGCTCCAAATGGAAAGCGTTCCGATGAAGGATACTTTTATGCATATTGGAACCGGGAGAATCCTTGTACAAACGGAATACCTTATACCTATTTAAAAACAGAAGGAAAAGGTCATGTAATTGGTGTATTCCTTCAGGCACAGGGAAAAGAACCTGGCGGAACCATATTTTTTGAAGGAGATGATGTCGTCACTATCGATGGAAAAATGGCCATTCATGGTACCGGATCAGAGGATTCATTTAATGGAGGCTGGTACGATGTGCCCGCCAGATGGGAAGAACGAACATCTTTCCCACTAAGTGGCTGTTTAGACTACAAAAAATACCTCGGACGCACCGGAGGGTATCGCTGGATGATACCAGATACTTATGTTTTCAACCATAGCATCGATTATACCATTGAACATGGTCCGGAAGGAAACGCGGTAAATACGGATTATACCAGCGTTACTTTTCTTTATTCAACAGTCAAACCCTCTGCGGAAATATCACTCCCAAACCTCGCTGCAAGAAGAATATCAGATCCTGATAAAATAATATTTGTCCCGGGGTGGAACGTTCCTGTTCATTCCTCACCCCTGAGCAATGGAATTATTGAAAAGAAAGGTGAGAAATTCGGAAACGGCTGGGTTCGCTATTTTTCATTGAAAACAATAGGTCCAGATGAATTCGGACCTCATCATGTTTCATTTATCTTCGACATTCCTGCTGATGGTAAATATAAGGTAAGCCTAAAAGCATTGACAGGCCCGGATCAGGGTATCATCCAGATGTTTCAGTATGATAGTCCCTTGGGTGAACCTGTTGATCTATTTACCACGGAGCCAAAAACCAGTACCCCTTTACCTTTGGGAACCGTCAATATGATGGAAGGAAACAATGTCGTCTACTTCAAGCTTGTCGGCCAAAACGCGGAATCAAAGGGCATGAATATGAAGATAATCGAAATAATCTTTGAACGAATTATCCCTTGAACCGCCTTTCAGCTTCGGCCCAATTAACTACACTCCAGAATGCATTGATATAATCTGGCCTGCGGTTCTGATAGTTCAGATAATAAGCATGTTCCCAAACATCAAGGGCTAAAATGGGAGCACCTTTTACCTCAGCAATATCCATAAGTGGATTGTCCTGATTTGCTGTTGAAGTGACAATCAATTTCCCTTCGAATTTCACCAGCCAGGCCCACCCTGAACCAAACCGTGTAGCAGCAGCTGTTGAGAATTTCTCCTTGAATGCTTCAAATGAGCCAAAGTCAGTCTCAATGGCTTTCAGGAGATCTCCGGAGGGCTTGCCCCCGCCATTGGGTGACATAAAATTCCAGAACAGATTGTGATTATAAAAACCTCCACCGTTGTTTCTAACCCCTACCGGCAATTTTGAGATATCGGACATAATCTGTTCAATACTAAGGTTTTCGACTTCTGTTCCTGAAATAAGATTATTCAGATTATTGATATAGGCAGCGTGATGTTTGCTGTGGTGAATCTCCATGGTGCGAGCATCAATATAAGGCTCCAGTGCATCATAGGAATATGGTAATTCAGGCAATTTAAATGACATGATTTTATCTCCTTTTATTTGTTATTTGTATTCAATCTAAATAACAAACAGATATCTCATTTTGTTCAATATATCACTAAACAAAATATTAATTCCGCCTCCTGACTTCTCACTTCGACTGCCAACTGAAGACTGCTGACTGAAGACTTTCTACCCCCTTGCTTTTCGAGACTCATAATATCTGCCAAGAAAATCATAAACAACCAACTCCTGCAATCGGTGCTTGGTTCTAAAGGCACGGTTCAAGCTCATATGAATCAGGTCAGGCAACAGATTGGATGCAAATAATAACTCAAGAGACTCAAAGGATTCCTGAATTTGGTTAATGATGATTTTGGCTTCGACGGATCGCATGGATAAGGATTCATCACGAATTTCCTCATCATTTATCAGGAGTTTGTCTACCTCATCCGAAAGCTTCCTGTACTTTTCATCCAACTGGCCCTTCATCGACCTTGTTAAACTAAAATAGGAACCGGAAGCATCCTTTAACTTACTAATTATTTGAATTTTATTGTCCAGAGCAGTTTCAAAATCATCAAGTAAAAAATCGATAGATAAAACAACCCTTTTCCAGATATCATGGTCATCAACCAACATTTGCTCTATTTCCCTTAGCCAAAACAAGGAATCAATCTCGAACCAACGCTCAATAATGGGCATTCTTTCCACTCCATATCTTTCATATTCCGGCTCATAAGTTCCTATCTCAATCTTCCAAATCAGATCTTCATCAAGCAATTCCCTGCAACTCAACTGAATCGCTTGAAGAATAGTACCGGTATGAATTTCATCAGATAGCAAAAGCCTCAGTCGTAAATGATAATCCGGATCGATATAATGGATAAAATGAAACTGTTTTACCAGACCACTATTTCGCCAAACAGACAAACGCCTCATAAAAGAGTTGATCAACCAATCCTCCAGAGCCTGCGGCCCCCCGTAAATCTTGATATACAACCATTCACTACCCGGTGGAAATTTCAGCCTTGGAGTTTTCATGATTTGCGAAAGCAAAAAATAAATTGGTTGGCATGTGATCCATCCTGGCCGCTTACCGGTGTGCCTTTGGACAGATAGAACGGACGGAGCCTGATTTGTTTAAGGGTTCTAATACTATCCCAGAGAGCGAATAAAAGGTTTGGGTTGGACCAGCTAAAATAGAGTTCCTGGTCCGCCGCAATCCACATCATTTCATCAGGCATCTTTCGCTCATTTTTCCACGCGGTTAATTCCGGCATACTAATCTCATTCCTTTCAGGTAAGATCCACTTTGCTAAGTCATCGCAAACTACCAGCCAGATAGGTGGTGCTATGATGATATTCTTAAAACGGATCCCAGGGATATACGGCGCAAGGCTTAAGGCATTCCCCCAATCGGGCCTGAAATATTGGCCGGGCTCCTGAAAACTAATCCGATGAAGAAATTTATAAACGGCAATATGCCCCAGCTGATGGTTATACGCATTAGTCATGCATGGTCTCACCCTTTTTCCCGAGGTAGCAGAAGAAAGGACGAGCTTCTGATTTTCAACCGAGATTTGCAGATCCGCTACAGGGATTTGGCAGTCAGCCGCTTTAACTGAGCGGGCAAGGTATGGAATCTCAAAATCCAAAAATGAGGGTCGCTGCAATATGTTCCCCGTCCTGTCCTCCGGCAGGTGAACTACCTCTGCGAAAACAGAATCCGGATCAGCCGACATTTCATCATCTATTAGTTGCTGAATCCACTCCCTTGTACAATCAGGATCAGCAAACCCGAACCGGCCCAGAAGAAAGGCCGGATTACCGGCTGCCCCATGAATAAGATGAATGTTTAGCTCACCCGGTGTATCTGTATAAAAAAGTTCAACCATTGCGGTCATTTGATTGGACCACGCCCCATCATGCAATCCAATAGACTGAATATCTTTTGATTCCAAAGTAAGATATGTCTCCTGATCACGAATGGCATGGTACAGCTTGGCGGACAGCCAGGGATTACCCGGGCTAAATTCGGCACTTCCACCTCCCTGCAACGGCCCCCAGGCAAGATCATCAATCCAGGGAGCAGGATCTGTCCAATAACCCTCAACAGAGCCTTCAAGTCCAATACCTGTTTCCGGATCCAGTGCCTTAAGCAACGACACTTTTCTATCACCATAGCGCTTTACGAAACTTTCACGAAACCCTGTTAAAATATCGTAATGACTCGCGGATGAAAAGGATTTCAAAATTCTTAGGCCTAATAAAACCTGACCTGTCACCTGAGCATCAACAGTCATCGGATTGCCAATCAGTTTCATATCCACCTGAATCAAATGATTACGGTTTAGCTTAATCGGAATTTTATCAATAATGGAATCCAGCATAACCAGATGAGATAATACCGACGAAGGTTTGCTCATAACTCCGAAAAGATCCTTCATCTCTGTTAACGCTCCAATAATCTCACTATTAACAGATTCCTGCTTGAGAAGCTCCACCATGCACTCCAAATATTCAATGCCGCAAATCACAGGTTCCAGATTGGAAACCAATACCTGAGAGGAAACAAGTGAATCAACAAAATCTCTGACCTCCTTTGTCTCCCAACCTTCGGATTCCAGGAAATCCCTCACTTCGCCTAAAGTCCTTCCAGTTCGACAGAATTCCAATATCAAGCCAATGACGCCACCATCATCTATGGTAACAATATCATAAACCTTTTTGAGCTTCCCTTCGGGGAATTTTACCTCCATATAATGATATCCAGATCCAACAAGATATATGGATGTGTTGCAGGTATAGATAAGTTTCTCCCTTATTACCGGATCAGTCTCAAGCATACGTGCAACTCTCATCAGATACTCCATATCCGGACGGGCATGCAGTTGATGGTCGGTACCCGGTCCGAGCTTTAGTATTGTTCCGGAACCGATAGTTCCAATAGAAAACCCCGCAAATGTTCCAAAAGGCGTGCATCTCGATGAAAACCTGCAGATATAACGGAGCATAGAAAAAAGCAAGGCTTGATCAGGACGTTGGATATTACCATCAACAAATTCAATTTCTATGCGTTGACTGAATTCAGGGCTTCCAAGTGTGATACCTTCCCTGATCAATGGATCACTCCATAGTTTTCTTAGCCAGTGGAAGAGCTGATCCTGTGAATTTGGTATGGATAGCAGCAACTCAAGAGGGAAAAGAGGAGCCCTGAGCATAAAATGATCATATGGATCATAGCTGGTGCGTTTCCCCATTCCCTGCCTCAGATTACAAAATAATCCTCAGGGATATCGTTGATTAAACCCGCTTCAATCGATTTGTCAATCAAAATCTGAATAGCCCTTTTGCCCTCGGCACCTAACTCCAGACTATACTCATTTACAAAGGTTTTCAAATGTGCGTTTAAAACCTCCTCCTCCATGGATTGTGCAAACTGCCTCATATAAGCCATTGTTCCCTCAGGAAACATAAATGCATATTCCAGACTCTTCTTCACTAGCCTGTTGATTTTCTCAGCCACATCCTGAGGCAGCCTCCTGTGTGCCATAATACCACCCAGCGGAATAGGAGCATTCGCGGTTTCATTCCAGAATTGACCAAGATCACGAAGTAAAACCAAGCCCCTTTTTTCATAGGTAAACCGGTTCTCATGTATTAATACCCCGGCGTCCACAAGATCATCCAGAATAGCCTGCTCAATGTCTGAAAAAACGAAAACCTTCTTTTCCTTAATATTCGGATAGGCCAGTCTCAGAAGTAAATTAGCAGTAGTATATTCACCCGGAATGGCAACTTTTAAGCTGAGGTAACGCGGATCTAAGCACTCATTTTTTGCTACCAGAACCGGCCCGCTTCCTTTTCCCAGGGCACTCCCTGAATCCAGTATGCGGTAGCTTTTCCAAACGTGCAGCCAGGCATGATAAGAAATCTTGGTAACATCAAGTTCTCCACTGAAAGCTAATAAATTCAGATCTTCAACATCTGTCAGATATGGAACAAACTCTAATCCCTCCGTATCGATTTTGCCGTTTACCAGCGCATCGAAAATAAAAGTATCATTTGGGCAAGTACTGAACCCAAGACTTATTTTCATAATAATCCCGAAATTACCCTGGTTAATGCTTCAATGGCCTCCTCAGTTTTCCAGCTGTGCCGGTCGCGAACCCCGACATAATTTGAGATCGCTCTGATCTGGATAACGGGAATATCCTCCATTTTGCATACATAAAAAACTGCAGCTCCTTCCATGCTCTCAATCTGCGGATTAAATTTCTCCGCCAGGCGGGCTTTTCGCTCCGGCCCTGCAGTCACCAAATCGACCGTGATTCCATTTACTGCCTCAAGTTTAAGGGAACTGTCTGCATCCACTTCCATCCATCCGTTATGAAATGGCTTTTCATCAGGTTTCCATAAGTTCTCATGAAAAACCCATCTGAAAATACCACCATGATCAATCCCGACATCAACGAAAGTATCCCTGACTACCTGAACAACTTCGCCGGGTTGCAGTGGAAGAAAATAGCTTCCGGCAATCCCTGCGTGAATAACCTTATCATATCGGCAAGCTGCAAAATGCTTTGTCAGGTTGTATAATACCGGAACAGTCCCGATTCCCGCAATCATTAACTTCCAGTCACTGCCCTCTTTGCGATAAATAGCAGGATCATCCGTTTGGGTAAATCCGGCAGAGTGGATCAATGGCTGCGCTTCGGTCAGAGTTGGTATTACTATCAGTTGGCTCATATTTGGATCAGGAATGATGAACGAAGTTAAGCTTTCTAAACAAAATTTGTCCTTTCTTTGTCCTAACATTCTATCAAATACTTGTAAAATGGAATTCAATCTATATGAGAATGACGGTAATGGATATCAGAAAATCGAAAGATATGACGATGAAAAAACCGAAGAACTTTCCCTCCATTACAAAAGAATCCTTGACCTTCTGGGGGAAAATTCCGAGCGGGAAGGTCTCTTAAAGACCCCCCTGAGAGTAGCCAAAGCCATGCAGTTCTTTACTCACGGCTACAAGCTCGATCCGGTTGAAATGCTGAAATCAGCGACCTTTCATGAGGATTACCGGCAGATGGTTCTCGTAAAGAATATTGAGCTTTACAGTATGTGCGAGCATCACCTGCTCCCATTTTTCGGCAAGGCACATGTTGCATACATACCTAACGGTCATGTAACCGGATTAAGCAAAATTGCGCGGGTTGTTGATGCGTATGCACGCCGTCTGCAGGTGCAGGAAAGGCTTACCACACAGATCCGTGATTGCATACAGGACACCCTTCAGCCTCTTGGAGTGGCTGTCGTTATTGAGGCTCAGCACATGTGTATGCAGATGCGAGGTATTCAGAAGCAAAATTCTGTCACCACAACTTCCGATTTTACCGGTGCTTTTCTTCGCACTGCTACCCGCGAAGAATTCATTCATTTGATCACTGCACGTCTCCATTAAAATTTACATATGAAGAAAGCTTTTGTTTTTCCCGGTCAGGGAGCCCAGTTTCCCGGAATGGGAAAAGATCTTTTTGATCAATCCGAAATAGCCAGGGACCTTTTCAAAAAGGCTGATGAAATTCTCGGCTTCGGAATAACGGATATCATGTTTAACGGTACCGAAGAAGACCTTCGGCAGACCAAAGTCACTCAGCCTGCTATATTCCTTCATTCGGTCATCCTCGCTAAAGTGATGGGCGATCGTTTTATGCCAGATATGGTGGCTGGTCACAGTCTTGGTGAATTTTCGGCACTTACTGCAGCAGGTGCACTCAGTTTTGAAGATGGGCTCAGGCTTGTTTCAAAACGAGCACTGGCCATGCAAAAGGCATGCGAATTAACTCCCTCAACCATGGCCGCTATTCTTGGAATGGAAAATGAATTGGTAGAAAAAATTTGTGCAGAGATTCCTGAAGTGGTGGTTCCTGCCAATTATAATACTATCGGACAAATAGTTATCTCAGGTTCCCATGAAGGAATCGACATAGCGATTGCCCGTTTGCAGGAAGCTGGTGCCAAAAGAGCACTGAAACTATCTGTTGGAGGTGCCTTTCACTCTCCCTTAATGGAGCCGGCAAGAGCCGAACTTGCAAAAGCTATTGAAGAAGCGCCAATTGTCCAACCTGTGTGTCCGATATACCAAAACGTTGATGCCCTTCCCACGTCCGATCCTGCCACTATCAGGAAGAATCTGGTAGCTCAGCTCACCAGTCCCGTTCGATGGACACAAACAGCCCAGAATATGATTGCGGATGGAGGAACCCAGTTTACTGAAGTTGGGCCGGGAACGGTTTTACAGGGACTCATAAAAAAAGTCGACCGCAGCGTTGAAACCCTCAGCGCAACATTCAGCTGAAAAAAGCTGCCAACTTTAATTTAAATACAAAAGCCGCCAACTTAATTAAAAGTTGGCGGCTTTAAATTTGTTGGCACCTTAGTCTTATACCAACCCCTGTGCCATCATGGCATCGGCCAGCTTGACAAACCCGCCAATGTTGGCTCCATTCACATAATTGATAAATCCATCTTTTTCCGTACCATATTTCTGGCAGGTTTTATGAATATTGATCATAATCGTATGCAAACGGGAATCAACCTCTTCGCGTGTCCAGCTTAACCGCATAGAGTTTTGTGACATTTCAAGGCCGGATGTGGCAACTCCACCAGCATTGGCTGCCTTGCCCGGTCCATAAAGAATCTTGGCTTTTAGGAAGACCTCTACTGCATCCGGAGTTGATGGCATATTTGCACCCTCAGAAACGCAAATACAGCCATTTTTAACAAGGGTGCTGGCTTCTTCGTCATTTACTTCATTCTGTGTAGCACATGGAAGGGCAATATCAACCTTAACACCCCATGGACGCTGACCTTCGTGGTATTCACAATTGAATTTATCAGCATAATCACTTATCCTGCCGCGACGAACATTTTTAAGCTCCATTGCCCAGGCAAGCTTTTCTGCTGTAATTCCCTTTGGATCATAAATATACCCATTGGAATCTGAGAGCGTCACAACTTTTGCCCCTAACTCTGTAGCTTTTTCGCAGGCATATTGGGCAACATTGCCAGAACCAGAAACTGAAACAGTTTTTCCTTTAAAAGTATCGCCCCGGGTAGCCAGCATTTCCTGAGCAAAGTATACACAACCGTAACCGGTAGCTTCCGGACGAATCAAACTGCCGCCCCACTCTAATCCTTTACCGGTAAGAACGCCTGTGAATTCATTCCGTAAACGCTTATATTGACCGAAGAGGAATCCAATTTCACGGCCCCCAACACCAATATCACCTGCCGGAACATCCGTATCAGGGCCAATATGCCTTTGCAGCTCGGTCATAAAACTTTGGCAAAATCTCATGACTTCGGAATCGGATTTTCCTTTAGGATCAAAGTCCGATCCCCCTTTTCCGCCCCCCATTGGCAGCGTGGTTAATGAATTCTTGAATACCTGCTCGAAAGCCAGGAACTTTAAGATTCCAAGATTAACCGTTGGATGAAAACGCAGTCCGCCCTTATAAGGACCAATTGCACTGTTCATCTCGATACGGAAACCTCGATTGATTTGGATTTCACCCCTGTCATCCTGCCATGGCACACGAAACATCAGAACCCTTTCAGGCTCTGCAATGCGCTCAAGAATTTTGGCATGTTTGTACTTGGGATTTTCCTCAATGAAAGGAATCAGCGACTCAGAAACTTCGAGAACAGCCTGGTGGAATTCCTGTTCGCTGGGGTTCTTGGCAATGATTTTTGCCATGAATTTTTCAACTCTTGGATCCAGTTTTTTAAAGGTTATTGTTTGTATACAGAAGGTTTTGGTGCCGAAAATTTATAAGTTATTTTTCAAATTAAACAAGATATTCAGCATATTTTCAAGATTTATTTTTTATTAAAAACCCAAATAATAAAAAAGCTGCCAACTTTCTTCAAGTTGGCAGCTCTAATAATAAAGGCAGCTTATATTCTAAATCACTCCCTGATCAACCATAGCATTGGCAACCTTTATGAAGCCTGCAACGTTGGCACCTTTAACATAGTCGACATATCCATTCGCAAGTTTGCCATTGATGACACACTGCTGATGAATATCTTTCATAATCTGGTGTAAACGGGCATCAACTTCTTCAGTTGACCAGCTAAGCTTCATCGCATTCTGCGACATTTCCAAACCGGAGGTAGCTACACCGCCAGCATTTGCAGCCTTGCCAGGTGCAAAAAGGATTTTAGCTTCATGAAATACTTCAATTGCTTCAGGTGTCGAAGGCATATTAGCTCCTTCACTGACACACTTGCAACCATTCTTAATCAGATTAAGCGCGTCCTCTTTGTTCAGTTCATTCTGTGTTGCACAAGGCAGTGCAATATCGCATGGCACTTCCCAAGGATGTTTGCCAGGATGAAATTCAACGCCAAACTCTAATGCATAAGGCTGAACAACATCGTTATTTGAAGCTCTTAATTCAAGCATGAAATCAATTTTATCTCCCTTGATACCATCAGGATCATATACATATCCGTCAGGACCTGAAATCGTAACCACTTTTGCTCCCAGTTCAGTTGCCTTAAGTGCAGCACCCCATGCTACGTTTCCGAATCCGGAAATACATACTGTTTTACCTGCAAAACTTTCGCCTTTGGTTTTCAACATTTCATTTGCAAAATAAACGTTGCCAAAACCGGTAGCTTCCGGACGTACCAGTGATCCACCCCATGCACGGCCTTTACCCGTTAAAACGCCTGAATTTTCTCTGGCCAGTTTGCGGTACATTCCATATAAGAATCCTATTTCGCGGCCACCAACTCCGATATCACCAGCAGGAACATCAGTCTCAGGACCAATCATGTTCCATAATTCCAACATGAAACTCTGGCAGAAACGCATAACCTCACCGTCAGATTTACCTTTAGGATTGAAATCTGATCCCCCTTTTGCACCACCCATAGGTAATGTCGTCAATGCATTCTTGAAAATCTGCTCGAAGCCCAAAAACTTAAGAATACTCAGGTTGACACTCGGGTGAAAACGCAAACCACCTTTGTATGGCCCAATTGCATTATTAAACTGAATACGATAGCCAAGATTAACCTGAACCTTGCTATGGTCATCTACCCAGGGAACCTTAAATGTTAGAATACGATCAGGTTCAACCAGGCGCTCGATAATGCTGGCCGTTTCAAATTGTGGATTCTGGTTATAGACTTCCTCAATGGATTCCAGAACTTCTCGCACTGCTTGAAGGTACTCCACCTCACCAGGGTGCTTCTTCTCAAGATCAATCAATACTTTTTCAACGTTCATAAAATAGAATTTAAGTCGTTATTTTTCTGCAAGCAAAGTTATTCTTACCAATGATTTAATCACCTAATTATTATCAGGAATTCATATGATTTAACTCAATGTTCCGTAAATGTCTGAAGGCTATTCCGGTTTAACTCCAACAGCGGTTCCTTTTCCTCCAAATCCGGGCTTATAAATGACTCCACGATTCTGAGACCCATCAATCTTGATATGTAACGGTTCCTCAAATTGAACCTGTCGAATGTATTCATCCTCATAAACACTATCCACACCCGAAAGAAAATCCAGATCATAATGTCCATCGTTCAGGTAAGGATTTATTGTTAAGTAACCCACCCTGAAAGAAGTCAGGTTCTGAAAAAAATGAGTACCCTGGCTTGGATCAATCCGATAGTCAGGTAACCCGGATTCCACAATAACCCGGGCAGCGGATATCTGTGGCCACTTAACCGGAATCCCCAGCCAGGGATCACTGGAACCCCATCTGCCAGGCCCAACCAATACGTAATTCCCACCCTTCTTAATAAACTGGTCATTCAGCGCTTCAATCCGGCTCGCAATAATATGGCTGTCTGCAGCCCTGAAACACTCAGGCTTCACGTAAACAAAGTCTCGGATATTCTTGACTAAACCATTACCTAGGGCAGAAACAGAATATATAATCGTATTCTTAACAATTACTTTCTCCAACCGGAAACTCAATTCATCTGAATTTTCCACAACCGGTCGTATCTGAAGAAAATTAAAAATCTTTGGAGAGCCCGGTGGTACATCCAAATTGACAGCAAACTCCATCTCAATGGGATTATTCATCTCCGTTTCTCCAATTTTCATAAGAGTCTTCAGAATATCGGCAAGAGGGAAAGAATTGTGCTTCAGGATATTATTAAAAGTCACTACCTTCCTGCCTTTATGTGCAAAATTATCGCGAATGATATGGTTCTCCATATCGAAGGTTGAAGCCACAAATGGAAGTGAGGATTCTCCCTCTGCATCTCGGATTTTCAATTTAGATATATTGACCCCGTCATCAGTGGACGCATGGAAATGCTCAGCATCCATGTCCAAAGCATAAAACTCCCGCTGAGTTTCCTTAAGTGCACTGTCGGCAGACGATAACTGTAAAACCTTGGTTGGATATTTAGGTGAAAAACGCAACCCTGCCCCACCTTCAACGATCAATTTTCCAAGGCCAAATGCGATGTTCGCAATGCCATCTTCTGGCTTTTCCAATCCAACCGGATAGAAATTAATCGACCTCGCCACTCCGGAAATCGTCGGATAAAATCGGTTGCCATACTTGTTTCCACATACCTCCTGTAAAATGATGGCCATTCGCTCTGCATCAATAATATTCTGTGTGGCAGCCAGATAAGTTTTTGAGCTTTTAAAATATACAGATGCATATACCGACTTGATGGCATCCGCAATCATATAAACCATCTTCTGCTTATCAGTATCAACCTTTGGCAACATAAAAGTTGAATAAATTCCAGCAAATGGCTGATAATGACTATCTTCCAACATACTTGAAGATCTTACCGCGATCGGGTTCTTCACAACCCTGGCAAAAGCATCCAGATCTTTATAGATCCTGACTGGAAGGGTTGCACTAACAAAACTCTGAAGTATCTGTTCATCAGTCAACCTTGAAGTTGCAATCTTCCAAAGGTTATTGAGATCCATAAACTCTTCAAATACTTCCGTGGAAATTACTACAGTGCGGGGTATGGTGACTAGTGTACCTTCCCACTTGTTGGCCAGATCATGATTTTTAATAAAAGAATCGATAAAGGCTAACCCACGGGCTTTGCCTCCAAGCGACCCCTCCCCGATTCTTGAAAACAGCATATAATCATCAAACCGCGTCCTGTCGAATGTGGAAATAACTCCCCTCGCCTTCGACAAACGATAGCTCGCAATCACATCAAAAATATACTGCCTCCCGGCTTCAACGGTTCCGAAATCCTCCAGGGTTTTATGCTTGAGATGACTGCCAATCTGAAAAAATGCTCTGGCATTCAACCATTTGGAAAAATCATTGTTGTCAAAATGATACTTCAGTGAATGAACAGGAATTTTAAGAATGATATCCTGCATCTCTTTCAGGTTCGACGCCCTGGCAATTTCTTCTTTTGTATTTGGATCACGGAAAATGAAATCTCCGAAATTCATATACCGCAGCATGAAATTCCGTAATTCAATTTCGAGCGTTTTTGAATACTTATGAAGGAAACTGGCATTCAGCTCCGCCGCTGCCGCCTGATTGCTCAACTCAGAGGATTGCAAAAGGAACGGTACATACGGGTCAACTTCCCTTACAGTTTTACAAAATTTAAGTCCGGCTTCCTGATCCTTTTTCCCCTGGCGCTTATAAGAAATATCCGAAATAATGCCAAGAGTACTGTCTCGGTATTGATTAAAGAGCTCGATTGCCGATTCGTAATTGGTGGCAAGTAAAATCTTTGGCCTGCCGCGCATCCTGAGCATTTTGCGGTGCTCATTCAATCCTTCAAGCATGAATGATTTAGATTGCTTGAACACAATTTTATAAATCGCCGGCAAAAAAGAGGAATAGTACCTCACCGAATCCTCCACCAGAATAATGGTTTGAACCCCCACCTCATTCACATCGTAAACAAGGTTCATACGGTCTTCTATTAACTTGATGATCGCAAGCAGAAGATCTGCATTTCCCAGCCATGAAAAAACATAGTCGATGGCACTCAGATCTTCCTTCTCAAGCTTTATCGACACTTCCCTGCTGAAATGGGTCAATACAACAATAGGAATATGAGGATATTCGGTTTTTATTTTCTTTGAAAGTTCAAATGGGTCCATCTCACCAACACTAAGCATGGATATTACCAGGTCGATGTGCTCCCGTTCCAGATGATCAAATGCCTTGCGTGCTGTGTTTGCCTGAATGAAAATCGGTGGATAACGGAGGTTTAGTGAAACATACTCATTGAAGATCTGCTCATCAATCCGGCCATCCTCCTCAAGCATAAAAAAGTCATAATTACTGCAGATAATCAATACTTTGTTAATCCGCCTCTGCATTAAAAATTTAAATTCCGCCTCACCGAAATCTGTATTTGGTCTCCCTAACTGGCTAACTTCTTCCATAAAATACTAGTCTTCACAATTTCTTTCATTTCCCAAACGGATCAAGGACTTTCTCTTCTTTCCGTCCATCACAATATCTAAATCATTTTCGAATTTGACATGCTTAAAATAGCGCCCCTCTTCTACCAAATCCTGCGTCCTTAAAAGGTCATAAGATATGAAGTTTTTCCCTCCTGCATGAACGGAAAGGTAGCCAACATTCATAGAGGTCACATTATGGAAAAAATGAGAACCCAATGAGGCATCCAAAGGAAAATCAGACAGGTCAGTTTCAACAATAACGCGTGCATTAGAGATTTGAGACCACTTAACCGGTATACCAATGAATCTATCCCTCGAACCCCATCTTCCGGGACCGATAAGTACATATTCCTTTTTCAGATTTCTCATTTTTTCATTAAAAAGTTCGATCTCCGAAGCCATTTCCTCAGTCTTCAGCTTATTGAAATTCTCAGGCTCCAGAAAAATCACATCTCGTATACAACGCAGTCTGCCATTGCCAAGACTCTTTTCAGAATACAAAACCGAATTTTCCTCAGTCACCTGATCGATATCCACTGTGAAGTCCTCATCGGCACCAACCATGGGTTTTATCTGTAAAAGGTAAAAGGATGCGCGATGCTGGCTGTCCGGGTTTAAATCCACTGCATACTCAATTTCCACTGCAGTTCCCAGGGCTTCGTGAACAACATCCAGAATTACTTCGATAGTCTTGGCCAACGGAGTGTACCCGAACTGTAGAATATTGGCAAAGTTCAGAACCCGTGGCCCACCACTCTGCAACCCTGGCTCCAGCCTGTCGTTATTGGCATCGTAAACGGATGCCAGATGATTCAATGTTCCATGTTTCTCCGCTTCGGAGATATCCAGTTGAGCCAGCCCTGCTTCCTCACCTTCTAAAAGGTTCAATTCCCTTTTATTCAGATTTGCGGCGTAGAAATATACCTGCGAAGTTTTCAGCTGATCCTTGAGTGATGAGATCTGTAAAGTTGGATACTTCGGTGAAAACCTCCATGCTTTTTCTCCTTCCACTACATAGCGCCCAAGGCCAACAGCTATAACTGCACAGCCATCATGGGGCTCCATGTGTGCAACCGGATAGTAATTATAGGATTGGGCAGTTCCGCTAATATGCGGATAATAATATTTATCATATTCATTACCAACTAATTCCTGAATAACCACTGCCATTTTCTCTTCCTCAACACGATAGTTTACTGCCTCAAAATACATCCTCGCCTCGGGAGAAAATATCGAGGAATAAACCATTTTAATGGCATCCTGAAGTTGATTATATCTCACCGTATAATCTGGATCTGAATTCGGAAGCACATAAGTCTCGAAAACTCCCGCAAAAGGATGAAGAAGCGAATCTTCGAAAATACTGGACGATCGGATAGCTAGAGGCATATTCAACAACCGGAGGAAAGTCTTGAGTTTCTTCTTAAGGTTGAACGATAAATCTCCCGCCTGAAACATTTTTCTTACCGCCATATAATCCTGCTCTTCCAATACCTGATTGGTAAGATTATTCCTCTGCATGAAAATCTCAAATTCATCTGTCCCGATAATCGCCGTACGCGGGGTCCGGATATTTATATCAGGAATAATCTGGGTGAAATCAAGATTATTTACTAAAGTATTGATGAAAGCCAGACCACGCCCTTTTCCCCCCAGGGATCCTGTGCCCAGGCTGACAATATTACGCCAGTCAAGAACCGCAGTCTCATCGAAGTTGACCACTTTCCCCTTGTCCTTATCAATCCGGTAATTCTGGATGACATCAATGATATATTCACGCAATTCCCTGGGGCTGCTGAAATCACTAGCCTTAATCGGATTGATGATCTTTGCCAGTTGAATCTCACCCCTGGCCATCAGCCATAAGGAGAAATGATTTTTTAGTGCATGGTAGAGTATCGACTCCTCAGGGATGGTGCGTAGGTGATTTTCAAAATCCTTCATTGAACGCGCAACTGCAATCTTCCTGCCCTGATTGTCGCGATAAACGAAATGCCCAAAACCCAAAGAATAAGTGATAAACGTCTTTAAATCCTGAAGGAGTGTCTCAGAGTTCTTGTTCATAAAGGTAGCACGCAATTCCAGGGCCGCGGAGGCACAATCGGCATCCGAAGACTGCAGAATCATTGGCAGATCGCTTCTGTGGGAATGCACGAATCGAAGAAAACTTATCCCTGCAGTATCATGAACCACACCTCCACGCCTGAATTTCATGTCTGAAATAACACAAGCGAGGTAATCCTGATATTTATTGTAGATATTGATTGCCTCTTCATAATTGGTTGCCAGCACAATTTTCGTGCGGGCCCGCATTCG
>CAIXHD010000600.1 GCA_903919065.1 uncultured Bacteroidota bacterium | reverse complement strand
GTTCACTGAGAACGTTGATGCTATTGCGAAATTCCTCAGAATCAGTCAGCCTGTCAAACATATATTCCAAAGCCCTTGCTGAATTGATAGAATTAAAGATGTCCTCCGGGATTTCCCATAATTCAAGGAAATACCGGTTGTAAGAAGTAATGTTTCCCTGTGCATCAGCCATCACGATTCCATCAATGGAATGGACATTACTTTCCTGCACCGGTTTATCTTTGCTTGACATCTATTATACGTGATTTACTACCTGCCGTGAATTGTAAAAGTCAGGTTTTTGATCGACTCACAGTTATGGAATTCCTCAAATCATCCAACTTTTTGACCAAGCTAAGCATTTATTCCGTACATCTTAATAAGATAGTATCCTAAAATGATTGCATATGCTGAAGAAGTTCCACTAAACAGGATTAACTTGTTGGCCGGATATGAAATTAAACAGGAATCTAATATGAATTGCATTTGTAAGACCTTAAATAGGTTAATGATCAGTATTTTAATTGTTTGCGGTTTATTTGCTTGTGATAATAAGAATACCGGCCAAGATTTTCTTCCATTATCTGATAAGCTCTTTATGAATCCGCCTCTCGAGGCGAAGCCCGGTGTCCTCTGGCCCTGGCTGAATGGTTATGTGGACCGTAAACAACTGGTATATGAATTGGAACAGATGAAAGCTAAAGGTTTGCGTGGACCGGTTATCTGGGACATTGGCACCTTAGTTGATCCAATGAAAATAGTCCCCGTGGGACCCGCATTTCTTGGTGAAGAATCCCTGAAATCCATTCATCTGGCTATGGACGAAACTAAGCGATTGGGCCTCGATCTGGGAATCGTTGCCTCCAGTAGCTGGAATGCCGGCGGGGCCTGGATTAAACCGGAAGACGCGAGTAAATCGATCATATCCGCCGAAATGGTTATTAGAGGACCGATCAGTTATGTGGATACCCTCCCTTCTCCAAAGGGAATGACAAAGTACTTTTCTGAGATCTCCGTTTATGCCATACCAATAAAATCCGATCAATCTTCAGTCAATCAGTCTGATATTCTAAATATCTCTGATAAATTCAATGGAAATACACTCACCTGGGAGGTGCCTGCAGGGGAATGGAGAATTATTCGTTTTATCTGCAATAACACCGGCCAGCCGCTCGTGTGCCCAAGCCCAAATTCAAATGGCCCGGTGATCGATCACCTTAGTGCTGTGGCAGCTGAAAAGCACATTTCTTATATGATAAATACGATTCTTGGTGATCGAAAGGATTTCGGTGGATTGAAAACCTTCATGCTGGATAGTTACGAGGTGGATCCTGCCAACGATTGGACTCCTGATTTTCTGAAAGAGTTTAAAACACGATTTGGCTATGATGCTTTGCCTTATCTGCCGGCATTATCTGGTGTTGTTATTGATAATGAGGATTTCACACGAAGGTTTTTATTCGATTATCATAAAGCTATCGGCGCTGTTATGATCGATAACCATTTTATTAAAACCAGGAATATCCTGAATAAGTCCGGACTAAAGCTTTTAGCCGAAGCAGGTCATGGCGGATATGCAAGAGTGGAACCACTGAAAGGCCTTGGTGAAGCTGATATAGCAATGGGTGAATTCTGGAATGGCAGTGAGTTTTGGGTAACTAAGGAGGCAGCCAGTGCAGCTCATATTTATGGTAAGTATCTGGTTAATGCCGAAACTCTTACCGGATGGAGGGCTTGGAAAGACGGGCCGGCTAATTACAAGAGGCTTTTTGATGTTGCTCTTTGTGAAGGCCTTAACCAGGTGACATTCCATACATTTACCCATAACCCGACTGAAGCCGGATTGCCCGGTTTCGTTTATCATGCCGGTGAGCACTTTAATGTGAATTCAACCTGGTGGGAGTTCTCGGGCCCGATGCTTAAATACATGGCAAGAGCCAGTTATATGCTTCAGCAGGGACAGTTTGTGGGCGACCTTTGCCTCTATTACGGAGATCAGGCGCACAACCTGGTCCCGCCAAGAAGAATCGATCCGAACCTGGTAAATAAATATGATTCCACCCAATGCGGCCATTGCGACCAGAAAAAGCCGGTTAATACCACAGGCTTGGGAAAAGGTTACGATTACGATTATATAAATGAGGATGTTATCCTCAACAGAATGGATTTTGAAGCCGGGAAGCTTACCTTGCCCAGAGATTTGTCCTACTACGTTATGGTGATTCCTGATAAGACTGCCATCTCCCCTGTTGTTCTGCGGAAACTGGAAAAGCTGATCTATGCAGGTGCAGTGGTTTTCGGACCGAAACCTTTACAGTCAAACAGCCTGGTGGACTTTCCCTCATGCGATGAGGAGGTTCGCAAGCTCGGAGAAAAAATCTGGGGTAATTGCGATGGGAAAAGTGTGACCTCAAACCAATATGGCAAAGGAAAAGTATATTATGGACTCCCACTCTGGCAAGTGATGAAGGCCGAAGGAATAGCAAGGGATTTTGATGCTCAGGGGTTCGATAATTCAGATCAGCATATCGATTATATCCATCGGAGAAATGGTGAAGATGATGTCTATTTTGTCTCCAATAGCGGACTGATCCAACAAAAATTTACCGCACGCTTCCGG
>CAIXHD010000599.1 GCA_903919065.1 uncultured Bacteroidota bacterium | reverse complement strand
ACAAAGTCTATGCAAACCTCTTCTCAATCTCCTCCATCTGTAATATCGTCAGTACAGCCTTTCCTCCGGGAGTGGTTTGGGGTTCCCGGCAGGCAAATAACCTGTCGATCAGTCCCTGCACCTCGGCATCATGCAGCGGGCGGGCAAACGCCAGCGATGAAACACGCGCTGCCGATTTAGCCACCTGCTCCTTATATTGTCCTGCCAGGTCCGGTGTTTCATTCTTCAATTGCTCCAGTAGTCCTTCAATCAGCGATTTAGGGTCATTCGTGTCTACCGATGCTGGCAAAGCTCTCACAATAACACTTTGACCGCCGAAAGGTTGAATATCAAAACCGATTGCTGTCAGTTCGTCACTTAAATCCAGTAATAAATGTAAATCCACAGGGTTAAGCTCAAAAGTAACAGGGAACAATACCTGCTGGCTGATGCTCCCGGGCTCAATCATGTTTCGCATGAAATCCTCGAACAGGATCCTCTCAAAAGCTCGGGCATAATTTACCATCATTATACCAGACTTTACAGGGATCAATATGTACTTGTTCTTTAATTGAAGGAAGCTTCGGCCCGACTGGCTCAAACCAGGTAATCCTTGTTGTTCGGCAGGCTCCGGCTGTTCCCCCTCCCGGTGATATTGTGCCGGCGGGTAGAGGTTTTCCCACCCGGTTACCTGTGCCTGTTGTGACTGATATCCGGAATAGGAATCTCGTTTCCAGGGTTGATCTTCGTTGTCGAAAGGATTGAAATCTGTATTTACCTTGATAGTTGGCGGATTTACTGCGTCACCCGGTCGGAAATAGGGTATTTCCATCGCACCTTCCCGATCGAAATCCAGAGTCGGAGTCAGATTGAATTTACCTAAGGCTTCTCTTACTGATGCTTGAATGATTTGATATACAGCTCTCTCATCTTCAAACTTGATCTCGGTTTTAGTCGGATGAATATTAACATCGATATGAACCGGATCAATTTCAATATAAATAAAATAGGCAGGTACAGCATCCCCCGGGATCAGCCCTTCGTAACATTGGGAAACCGCCCGGTGCAGATAGGGATGTTTCATAAATCTGCCATTAACGAAAAAGAATTGCTCTCCGTAGGTTTTGCGGGCAAACTCAGGCTTGCCGATATAGCCGCTTACCTGCATGATGCTGGTTTCCGTCTTTACATTGACTAACTGCTGGGCGATGGTCTTCCCGAAAAGATGCTGTATCCTTTCAGGGAGTCTCGCAGCAGGAAGATTATATATTTCTGAGTCGTTATGCTGAAGAATGAAAGTGGTTTCGTGATGTGCGAGGGCAATTCGTTGAAACTCAGTTATGATGTGCTTAACTTCAGTTGAATTGGCTTTCAGGAACTTGCGTCTGGCCGGGATATTGTAAAAAAGATTTTTAACAGATATGCTGGTACCATCAGAACAGGCCGCAGGTTCCTGTAATTCAAATTCTGATGCGTTGATTTTTACCCTGGTGCCAGCTTCAGATCCTGTCGTTTTTGTCTTAAGCTCAATCTGCGCAACAGCCGCAATGGCTGCCAGTGCCTCACCACGGAAACCCATCGTCCTGATCATGAAGAGATCTTCAGCCTGTCGGATTTTTGAAGTGGCATGCCTTTCAAAGCACAACCGGGCATCGGTATCAGACATACCCGATCCATTGTCAACAACCTGAACCAGTGTTCTCCCCGCATCTTTGACAATTACCTGGATCCGGTCGGCCCCGGAGTCCACAGCATTTTCCATCAACTCTTTCACAGCCGATGCCGGGCGCTGTATTACTTCACCTGCCGCAATCTGGTTCGCAACCGCATCGGGCAATACCTTGATCAATTCCGTCATTCAGAATATCAGATTTTTACACAAATGGACAAAAATACTAAAATGATTTTCCATCCGACCGGGTTTTCTGCATCTATATTACTATAAAAACACAACATATGTTAGTACGTACTTTTGCAAGCGCAGTATTTGGGATCTCAGCGAGCACGATTCGCGTGGAGGTTCAGGTAAGTGAAGGAGTCGGCTATTTTCTGGTCGGACTGCCTGATAATGCTATTCGTGAGAGCCAGCAACGGATCGTTGCAGCCTTGAGTACACTGGATTACCGGTGGCCAGGAAAGAGGGTAGTGATTAATCTGGCTCCTGCCGATGTTAGAAAAGAGGGGTCAGCCTACGATCTGCCTCTCGCAATAGGTATTCTTGGTGCCAACGAAAAGTTGAATACCACAGATTTTCACCGGTTTGTACTCATGGGCGAACTGTCACTCGATGGTGGTCTGCAGCCAGTTACCGGAGTCCTGCCAATGGCCATGAAGGCAAAAAAAGAGGGCTTTCAGGGTATCATTATCCCAATGGTCAACGCCCGGGAAGCGGCCGTGGTTGAAGGCCTCGATGTTTATGGAATGAATACCCTCTCCGAAGTCATCATGTTTTTTACAGGTGGTCAGCGACCGGAACCGGTTAAAATTGATATTGTTGCCGAATTTCAGAGACAGTCGGGAAATTTCGATTCCGACTTTCAGGACGTCAAGGGTCAGGAGAATGTAAAGCGGGCACTGGAAGTTGCGGTGGCAGGTTCGCATAACCTGATTATGGTTGGACCTCCGGGTGCGGGTAAAACAATGCTTGCCCAAAGGCTGCCAGGAATCATGCCCCCTCTTTCAATGCAGGAAGCCCTCGAAACCACCCGGATTCATTCGGTTGCCGGTAAATTGGGCGCCAATGCCACACTCATAACCCAAAGGCCTTTCCGCAGTCCGCATCACACGATTTCAGATATCGCTTTGGTCGGGGGCGGCGCTGTACCAAAACCAGGTGAAATCTCCCTGTCTCACAACGGCGTGCTTTTTCTCGATGAATTGCCGGAATTTAAACGTTCGGTACTCGAAGTCCTCCGGCAACCTCTGGAAGACCGGATAATCAATATTTCAAGAGCCCGCTATGCAATACAATATCCAGCCAGCTTCATGATGGTAGCTTCTATGAACCCTTGCCCATGCGGATTTTTTAATCACCCCGATAGGACCTGTACCTGTGGAAATGGCCTGGTGCAGAAATACCTCAGCCGTGTTTCCGGACCTCTTCTCGACCGGATCGACCTGCATATTGAAGTGGTTCCTGTGAGCTTTGATAAACTGGCCGACCTGCCACCTGCTGAAAACAGCCGGATAATCCGTGAAAGAATTATTAAAGCCCGCGAATTGCAATCCGTCAGGTTTATTGATACACCAGGGGTATACTGCAATGCACAGATGTCATCCCGGCATATGAGGAAATTTATTCGGATTGATGAACCCGGCCGGATGATTCTCAAACAGGCCATGGAAAGGCTTGGCCTTTCAGCGAGAGCTTATGACCGTATTCTTAAAGTTTCTTTAACCATTGCAGATCTCGATGGCAGTCCGGCCATAAAGTCTCATCACCTTGCAGAGGCCGTCAATTACCGCACCCTCGACCGGGATATGTGGGGTGTATGATTCTCTGTACAATTTAACGGAGCTTGATTGTTATCATGTTCTTGAGGTTGTTTTTAATATATTTTTGTCACGTTTCATACTTGCTGCAAATTCATAATTATGAGAAATATCAAACTTTCCTGCCTGATAATCCTGATCCTCTCAGGTGTATTTCAGGGGCTGTTTTCCCAGACTGTTAAGCTTGAATATAAGGAATTTAACCTACCAAACGGCTTACATGTCATTCTTCATGAGGATCATTCCACACCGATAGTTATAGTATCGGTGATGTATCATGTGGGTTCAAAAAATGAGGAGCCAAATCGAACTGGATTTGCTCATCTTTTTGAACATCTGATGTTTGAGGGAAGTGATAATATTCCGAGAGGAGAATATACCCGCTTCGTCGAAAAGGCTGGCGGGACCCTGAACGCAAATACCTCTTTCGACCGTACCTATTATTATGAAGTTCTGCCTGCCAATCAGCTCGAACTGGGCATGTGGCTAGAATCGGAACGCATGCTACACGGACGGGTGGATTCCATCGGAATTGCTACACAGAAAGGTGTCGTTATCGAAGAAATTAAACAAACCGAAGAGAATCAGCCCTATGGCTCAATACTTCGTGAAACATTTGGCCGCGCATTTAAAGTTCATCCATATTCCCATCCGATTGTGGGTTCCCCGGATGATTTGAGGGCTTCCACCGATCAGGATGTTATCAATTTTTATAAAACTTATTACGTTCCAAATAACGCAGTACTTACCATAGCAGGTGATATTGACCCGAAACTTGCGGAGAAGCTGGCTGCAACATATTTTGGTACAATTCCGGCTGGTGTTAAGCCTGTTATCAGGCCTTTACAGAATGAGCCGGTGAAAACCGCTGAAATCAGGGATACCGTTTATGATAATATTCAACTTCCTGCAATCATTCAGGCTTATCACGTTCCGGCAATGGGAACAAAGGATTATTATGCTGTCAGCTTGCTTAATACAATCTTGTCCGGTGGTCAGAGTTCCCGATTGAATAAATCGCTGGTGGATGAAAAGCAATTGGCATTGCAGGCAATGGCGATTTCTTTGCCGCTTGAGCACCCGGGTATCTCTCTGGCTTTTCTGATACCCAATATCGGAATCGACCTTACCAAACTGGAGGCCGCAGCTGATGAGGAAATTGTGAAACTTCAGCAAGAACTTGTTCCAATGGAGGAATTTCAGAAACTCAAAAACAGGATAGAGGCTGATATGGTAAATCGGCTGGGAGGTATCGAAGGACGTGCAGAATTGCTGGCAACGGGATACACATATTACAATAATACCGGATCAGTAAACACCGAAATCGATAATTACATGAAGGTTACCCGTGAAGATATTCGCGAAGCTGCCCGTAAATATTTTATTACAACCAACAGGGTTGTTTTATATTATCTGCCAAAAAAGAAATAACCACCCTTGAATATCTAAAATATGAAACGCATAACTCTTATAGCTGCCTGCATTCTTTTCAACCTGGCCTTTCTTCAGGCGCAGATCGATCGCACTCAGCCACCAAAAGCCGCCAAAGCTGCTAAAATTCAATTGGGTGATTCGAAGACATTCAAGCTGGATAATGGTTTGACAGTCATCCTGGTTGAAAATCATGAATTGCCTGTTGTTTCCTTTACCCTTCAGATCGCTCTTGAACCGATATTGGAAGGGCCAATGGCCGGAACTGCCTCTTTAGCCGGAGGATTACTCAGAGCCGGTACCACTAAACGCACCAAAGCTGAGCTTGATAAGGAAATCGATTTTATCGGGGCTGATATTTCAACAGGCCAATCCGGTATTCAGGGATCGTCACTCAAAAAACATCAGGATAAAGTTCTGGAGCTGATGACGGATATCCTCTATAACCCGATATTTCCACAGGAGGAATTCGATAAGCTTAAAAAGCAAACCCTGTCGGCACTGGCCATGTCCGGCACAGATCCTAACTCCATCGCCTCAACTGTGGCCAGTGTTTTGAGATTCGGAAAAAATCATCCTTATGGTGAGCCTTCCACCGAAGAAACGATCGGTAATGTTACGCTCGACGGAGTAAAAAATTATTATAAAACCTATTTTTCCCCGTCCATCGGTTATCTTGTCATGATCGGCGACCTGAAACTCGAGGAGGCAAAAGTGTTGGCTAATAAATATTTCGCTTCATGGAAAACTCAACCGGTTAAGTTTGCCAAATATGATGCCCCCGCCGCTTTTAAGGGTAATCGTGTTGCATTTGTCGACAAATCCGGCGCTGTCCAATCCGTAATCACTATAACTAATATCTTCCGATTAAAACCGGGTGATCCTGATGTTTTGCCCGCTTCCATGATGAATAATATACTTGGTGGCGGAGTGTTTTCGGGCCGGTTGATGATGAACCTGCGCGAAAAAAGATCCTTCACTTATGGGGCTAATTCCAGCATTAGTTCAGATAAACTTCTGGGTCAGTTCAATGCAGGTGCACAGGTCCGAAATTCGGTTACCGACAGCGCTGTAACTGAATTTCTGTATGAAATGCGCCGCATGCGCGACGAGCCGGTTACAGCCGAAGACCTCATGCTGACAAAGAATGTCATGGCGGGTGAGTTTGGACGCGCTCTCGAGAGCCCTGCCACCCTGGCAACATTTGCTATGAATACCGTTCGATATAATCTTCCGGCAGATTTCTATGCAACCTACCTTGAACGGCTGGAGAAAGTCACTGCCGGCGATGTTCAGGCAATGGCTAAAAAGTACCTGCAACCCGATAATTGCATCATCCTGGTTGTTGGAAACAAATCAGAGGTAGCCGATAAACTGAAAGGTTTTGCTGCCACAGGAAAAGTTGAGCTTTATGACAGGTACGGAAATACAGTGGTGGACCAACCTTTGGCATTGCCCGAAGGAATGACCGCCACAAATGTGATTGATCTCTATTTGCAAGCTATTGGCGGTAAGCAAAATGTTCAGGCTATAAAGTCGGTGAGTTCCAAAGCTACCGGAAAGGTTGAAGCCATGGGCCAGAAGATGGAGCTTGCCATGGAAACAGCACAGTCGGCAGGAAGCCTTTATCAGATTATAAAAATGGGCGAAATGGTAATAAACAAGCAGGTTTATAATGGTACCGAAGGTTGGGTGGAAGGAATGGGTGGAGCCAGCCAGGAGTTAAAGGGTGCTGACCTGGAGAAAATGCGCGACGGTGCAATACTCTTTCCGGAGCTTCGCTATTTCGGCACAGGATTTCAAACAACCCTCGAGGGCATTGAAGCTGTTGATGGTCGTAATGCATATCGGATTAAAATAATTTATCCTTCGGGAACTATAGAAACTGAGTTTTTTGAAATAAGCACTGGTCTGAAAATTCGTAAAACCAGTGTTTCTGAAGTTCAAAAACAAACCATTGAAAGTATAACCGATTATGCTGACTATCGTGATGTAAGTGGTACTAAATTTCCATATAGTATCAAACAAAGTGGAGCAGGCCAGGTAATTGAGATTTTATTTGACAAAATCGAAATCAATGGGGATCTGAAACCTGAGCTATTTAAAAAATAGATACCCTTGCTATTCCAAAGCACATAATTACATTTGCTTAGACTAAACTGAACGAAACAAGTATCACAAGCAATTAATATTTATCTACGAATGAAACAACTCAAATTACTCCTTGGAATGTTGATGCTCCTTCCGGCTTCTGTGTTTGCCGGTGAAGCGGATCTGCTGATCCCGGACCTGAAAAGCGTCAAGTTTTTTAACGGCGCACTTTCTGGCTGGGATCTCCTTTTTTATGGTTTGGTAATCGTATTGGTTGGCCTTTATTTCGGATTCATGCAATATCGCACGATCCGCAATCTTCCGGCTCATAAGTCAATGCTCGATGTATCCAATACCATTTATCAAACTTGTAAAACCTATCTGCTTCAGCAGGGTCGTTTTCTTATGATCCTGTTTGGACTGATTGCAGTGATCATGGCCTACTATTTTCTAGCCCTCAGTGGGATGAAAGTTGGGAAGGTTGCAATGATCCTTATGTGGTCGGTCTTCGGAATCCTTGGCTCTTATGGTGTTGCCTGGTTTGGAATTCGTATCAATACCCTGGCTAACAGCCGGACATCATTCGCTTCCCTGCGCGGAAAACCTTTCGAAGTGGTT
>CAIXHD010000598.1 GCA_903919065.1 uncultured Bacteroidota bacterium | reverse complement strand
TCAACGGTGCTGAGTCTTTTGCAATCCTGCGATCGATTATTGACACTGCGATTAAAAATAATCTGAATCCTTTGCATTCTCTCTCCCAAATTAATGCCCTACATTTGTAGGGGGTGAATAGTTACAATTTTTGCATTACTTCGAGTATAAGCGGGAGCGCTCTTTTCTTTTTTAATTGCACCGTAATTGCTTTTTTTCCGATTTCAATATCTGCGCCGTTTAGAACAAATTTATCATACAGGGTTTGTGCTGAAAGATTCGAGTACCGGCCCAGTTCCATAGCAAACAGCCGGTATAGATTATGTGCAAGGATGCTCATGGTGAGGTCAAAATCAACTTTAATGACCATCGATGAAGAAACCAGGTTAAGGTGGAAGAAATCGATGTGTTCAGAGATTTCTTTTTCTACCAACCACCGGCGTGCATATTTTCTGATTATTTGTTCGATGGGTAAATTAAAGTCATTTGTAATAATAATCGCGGGTTTAATTTTCCCATTACCGGTTATGGTTATTTGCCGTATCTCTTTGTCGTAGCCATTTAGAAAAACCATCTCATCATAAACGTGCAACGTCCTGTGCTTGTTCCCGGCACATTCAACTTTCACGTCTTTCCATCCCTTGGCAGGGAGTTTGGCAATCCGGTCCAGGATCAGCTTGCCTCTTCGGCGGATGGTGATAAATTTGATCTCATCCTTATCGAGCTTCTTTAAGTTTTCATAATTGGTGAACTTGCTGTCGAAAACAAGATATCTGAGTTTATTTTCCTTTTTCGGATTTCCGTGCCGGTAAAAGTCAAGGAACTCAAGCACTACAGCGCTTTCATCTTTTTGTAATACATTGGCGCTTCCATAATCGATCAGCCCGCTGTCAGGATCATGTGCAAGCACGGCCAGCATACTGCCCAGTGCCTTGCCACGTTTGCCAGACCAGTTGTTCTCCAAATGGCTGTCGTCGCCCCAGTAGGGGATTGTGGTAAAATCGAGATTTGCAGTATCTTCCAGTAACCCATACTTCAGCCATAACTGATGAAGCTGCTTTAAGAAGGTCTGGTTCATCTCTGTGGTTACGCGATCAGAATACGAAGTGTACCAGGCTGTTTTGGGTAACACATTGAGGCCGGCAAACAATCCCATGCCCCTGTCCATGCACCAGGTATCATCCGAAGAATACCGGCGGCGGTTGGCCAATTTCAGGGCAAGGAAACACAATATGGACGAGGCCTTGCTTATTACTGAGGTTCCGGGATAGTTTGATTGGGCTATAACGGTATCTATCTCGTAACGTTTGATAAGGGCCAAAAACATAAGTATTCCTGCATTGGAACTCTTGAAGGCTTCATTTTCAAAACTCAGGGGAGCAGATTTTTCTGCCTGTATCTGCACTTTATCCAATTGCTGTTTCACAAGTTTTGTGCGCCTCGGTAAACGCGAAAAACCTTCTGCCGCAATGATGTTATAAATATTCTTTTCAGAAAGCGAATGCCCCAAACCGTCAAGGGCGACTTTAATATCGGGCACCGAATAATACTTCTTACGCATATCTATAATCACCGATTTGGCCCCAATAGTTTCGTTCGAAGTCTTTCTTCCGGCAGTGTGCTCAACAAAGAATATGCTGCCAGAAGTACCATCACCAATCTTCTCCCTGAATGAAGATACCAGGGAGGTAAATGCACGGTAGGTATAGCCAAAATGATCAGCTACTTCCTGGGCTGAAAGGTCTTCAACGTAATACATCCGCAGCGCTTCGTATTGTTTGTGTGCCACTGATTTTGGCTTCAAAAAAAAGGATACAAGGTTCATAGTACTGTTTATT
>CAIXHD010000597.1 GCA_903919065.1 uncultured Bacteroidota bacterium | reverse complement strand
TTTGAGCTGATTCTGCCTGATCAGCCGGTGGAGGTTAAGGGAAACCGGGAGTTATTGCATATCCTATTTTTCAATCTGGCCAATAATGCTATTAAGTATACCCCCGATGGTGGACTGATCAATATTCACCTTCACATGGAGGAAAATGTTCCGCTGGTAGAGATCGTGGATAACGGAATCGGGATTGAGGAGGAAAACCTTCCGTTCATCTTTACCCGGTTCAAGAAATTTCAGGAAAGCGGAAACAATTTCGGGTTAGGGTTGGCACTGGTGAAAAAAATTATTGATTACCAGAACTTTAGCATTGAGGTTTTCTCAAAGCACGGCGAGGGAACGCGTTTCCTGATCAGGTGCAAATAACCAATAAGGAATTATCTTAGTGGTGACTAAAACATTCACCATGATTAAGCGGCTTTTCTTTGTTGTAGCAATTGTTTTGATCCTCCCCGGATTAACTGCTGAAAAGTATTCAGGAAAATATATTGATGGGGAAGGGGACGCCCGGTTTCTGAAGCTGATAGATGAATCATTTGCCTTTTTTCATCCCAATGCCGCTGTACCCAGTGTTGCCATGTTGTATGAGCCCAAATGGGATACTTTTTTGGAGAGTGGCGGATGGAATGCCTGGTGGATACAAAACGGTTATGGATTTTCATATGCTGCCACCCCATTCATTCAAGAGCCCTGGTTTTCATTGCTGCAGCAATCGTGGGATATGTTCTGGAATAATCAGGGCGATGGCAAACGGGCCGGAAAGATCGACAAGCCCGGTCAGCCTCGCAACACCGAAGCAATATATGCCCTCGTGGCTCCCGATGGCAGTCTGGGCGATTGCTCCGGTCCGGAGGATATAATCTACAAGCAGGGCGATGGGGATGTTTCCATGCATGAATGGTTTTATGAGGCCACAGCCGCCGGGCTGGTTATGCAGGCCGAAATTCTGCTGGCAAACCGCGATCAGAAGGCTATCGCTTATTATCTGCCCAAAATGGAGAGGGCATGCAATTTCATCGAAAAAGTGCGCGATCCTAAAAACAACCTTTTTCTTGTTGGCCCCGCTTGCAATCTTCTGGCGCCAAGTTACGGCGGGGTGAAAATGCCCGATGGTACCTTTGGCAAAGGGTACCTGGCCGGAGTTACCGTGACCTATCTTGCTGCACTCGACCGGATGCTTGAAATATACCGGATGACAGGCAACGCAGAAATGATTGCACTGTTTGAAAAACGGCAGGCAATAACACGTAAGTCGCTTCCGCTGCTGCAGGCTCCGGCCGGATATTTCGTAAAATCCGTAGAACCGGGTGGTATAAAGCATGGGGTTTTGGGGCAGAAGGAGTTCGGTTATCTGGAAGGAGTGGTGAATGCTGATGCAGTAGCAATGAGGGTTGTGGATGATCAGACGGCTGAGAAAATATATAATCAGATTGCGGCTTTTCCGGAGATCAGGCCTTTTGATTATCTGCTGACCAATGCACCCGGTCTCGACGATACCTACTGGAGCTGGGGCAAAACCACGGGTCCGGGAATGGACGGGATCAAGGAGTTCGGCTGCTGGGTAAACGGTGGTGCCTGGACTACTGTCGAGGGCAGGGCCATCCTCATGTATTACCGAATGGGAAAATTCGAAGATGTTTACCGTTCAGCGACCCGGGCGATGAAGTGGTCGAAGGATTTCCGGATGGATCAGCCATTTACGCAACGCGGGGAGAATACAGCCAATAACTGGTATGATAAGGGCCAGTGGCTGCATGGCGATGGGGTAGCTGTGATGGCCGACAATTTTGCCATTCCGGCGGCGACCATCAGGGGGCTTTTCGATTATGAATATAAATCCGACAGGCTGATTCTCCGGCCACGGATTCCGGGTTCGATAACCCGGTATTCACAAAAAGAACCGATACGTTTCGGTGATAAAAAAATATGGCTCAGTTGTCGCAATGGCGGACCTCGTATTAAAGAAGTCAAAATAGACGGGAAGACAATAAAGACAGACTCAGGTGATGAGGTCGTGCTTTATTATGATAAGCTTCCGAAGGAGGCGAGGGTAGAGATTATTACGGAAGAGGGCTGGGAGAAGTTGGAATTATCGTCGGCATATCCTGAAATTCCAGCATTGGCGGCTGTGAAAACCGATAAGAAATTCCGGGCCGAAAGTCTTCCGGATTCCATGCAGAAACCTTATTCAGCGCTGATCGAGGCGGAGAAATTATTGGCAAAAGATCCGGGGGCAACAGTTCATCATGCTTTTGTTGTGGAGGCACTGGCATCATTCCGTGCTTACCAGGAAAGGATTGGGGTAGATCCGGGACCGGGATATTTCCGGGCTATCGATCAGGCGAGGAAAGAGAACATGTTAAAGTTGTATGCCAGAACAGCCATGGGGCAATACCGGGGCTTTGAAAAGCGGATGGAGAACCGCAGTCTGCAGAAAAACTAAAAGTTCCTGCCACCCCTGTCCCTCATGGAACCGGTCAGCCAATTTAAAAGACTCATTACTGCATCGAAAAATCGGTTAATTATTGGTGATTTAGAGTTTCTGAACAGCAGCCAGGTTAATCCGGCCAGGATGAGCAGTGCAGCAATGGTTCCAGCGATAATCAGGAAATCAGGCATTGGTTCAGGTTTTTATCTATGCAAGGTAAATATATTAATTGGGGAGGCAATGCACGGGTTATTGGAGACCATGCTGTGAGGACCATAGTTGTACCCACCCCGACCCTCCCTGAAACCAGGGAGGGTGTCTGCTTTGTTGTTTTCTCACTACCTCATCAAGCCGGAGCACAATTCTCCTCCCGTTTCAGGGGTTATTGGGTGGTCACAACTCCAGATAATTGCTCTGAAAATTCCATTTAAACCTGTAAAATGCATCTATATACTGTGTCAAATAAACAGTTTCACATGCATTATATTGAAATCAAAGAATTAGCTGCCAAGTTTCGTAAGAATCCGACAGAGGCAGAAAAGAAATTATGGAAATACATCAGAAATATGAAATTATCCGGAAGGAAGTTTCTTCGACAGCATCCCATTATTTATCAGATTATCAAGAATGATTGCTTCTTCTTTATCCCGGATTTCTATTGCGACAAAGAAAAGTTAATTATCGAGTTGGATGGAGGAGTTCACGATGACAGAATAGAAAAGGATATTCATCGTGACAAGATCCTCCAGAATCTGGGTTTTCGTATTTTACATATCCGAAATGAAGAACTCTCAGAAATGGAGTTGGTCCTTTCTAAAATTAAACAACATTTTCGCTGAATCACAATCCTTTCCTGAAACGACAGTGTGGAATTGCAATCCTGATTGGTTGCGTACAAAGGAAACAACAAAGCAGACTCCCTCCCTGGTTTCAGGGAGGGCCGGGGTGGGTACAACTATGGTCTTCACAACATTGGTCCCCGAATCTCTAAATTGGTCCTGAATCTCCCCAAATTCAACCTTTTTCGCACAACTGTGCGATTATTCATCCATAAAATATATCGTTTGGTGTAAGAAGCGATTTTGAAAATGGTTGAAAAACAGGTTATTAACAAAGTTGAGCCAATTTTTTTCGTTCTGCCGGATTTTTTGGCACAACCTGTGCTTACAGCCGGTTATGAAATATCAAAACTTCTCCCGGACAACCAGGAGATTAATTATTGTTTTTGCAAGTATTTTAATTGCATGGACTCTGATCATCGGACTCTTATTGAATTTTAGCATCATTGAAATTAACAGGAATTCAGATAAAGCGGCAAAAACAGAAGCAATTGCTAATTTTAATAAAGATCAGGCAATAAGGCTTTGGGCTACCTCACATGGGGGAGTCTATGTTCCAACAGACAGTGCTACCCCTCCTAATCAATACCTTTCGCATATAAAAGAACGGGATATTGAAACAAAAGGCGGCAAAAAATTGACATTAATGAACCCTGCTTATATGGTGAGGCAATTGAATGAACATTTTGCCAGGGATTATGGAATTGTAGGCCATATAACAAGTTTGAAATTATTACGTCCTGAAAATAAACCAGATGCGTGGGAAAGAAAAGCATTGGAACAATTTGAAAAAGGGATAAAAGAAATTGGCGAGTATGATACAATAAATGGGGTAAGATATTACCGGTTAATTCAGCCGATGGAGATAGTTCCGGGGTGCCTTAAATGTCATGGTTATCAGGATTATAAAGTTGGCGACGTTCGCGGAGGCGTATCTGTATCAATACCTATGCGGGAAATAGATATACACAAAAAAAGTGAAAAAACGAAAACTGCATTGATCGATGGAATAATCTGGATTATTGTATCCATAATTATATTTACAGGATTTATTAAAGCCAAAGAAGCGATAAAAATTAAAGAAAATGCAGATCAGTTATTATCAGAAAAGAATATTGAAATTCTGCAGAAAAATGAGCAGCTTGAAAATTTCAATAAAGAACTGGAAAGTCAGGTAGCGGAACGGACAGTGGAGCTTAACAAGGCGAAAGATCATTTGGAGAAATTTTTCAGTCTTGTTCCTGCCCTGGTTACCATTGCATCACCCGACGGATATTTGACGAACCTCAATCCGGAATGGGAAAAAGTGCTTGGCTATACGGTTGAGGAATTAGAAAGCAAACCCTACCAGTTCTTAATCCATCCCGACGACATAGAGCCAACCAATCTTGAGGTTGCAAAGCAGTTACAGGGGAGCACAACTGTCAACTTTAACAATCGCTACCGCCACAAGGATGGCTCCTACCGATGGTTTGAATGGAAAGCATTCGCATCGGAAGATGGCCTCCTTTTTGCAGCGGCACGGGATACTACGGAGAGCAAGCATGCTGAACAGAAATTAATTATCGCCAAAGAACATTCCGAAGAAAGCGACCGTTTGAAATCTGCTTTTTTAGCAAATATGAGTCACGAAATTCGCACTCCGATGAATGGTATTCTTGGCTTTGCTGAAATTCTGAAAGAACCCAACCTGACCGATAAACAGCAGCAGGAGTATATTCAGATTATAGAGACCAGTGGTATACGCATGCTCAGTATCATTAACGATATTATCGATATATCGAAAATAGAAGCCGGACTGATGGAGGTTCATCTGAAAGCATCAAATATTAATGACCAGCTGGAATATATTCTCACTTTTTTTAAGCCGGAAGCTGAAAAGAAAGGAATACAATTAACAGTTAATAATTCATTGCCAGGATATGAAGCTATCATCATAACCGACAGCGAGAAAGTTTGTGCAGTTCTTACCAATCTGGTGAAGAATGCTGTCAAATTTACCAGTGAAGGTTCAATAGAATTTGGATACAACCTCGTAGAGACGGATAATTATCCGTCTCTACTGGAATTTTATGTCAAAGACACCGGCCATGGAATTCCAAAGAATCGCCAGACAGCTATTTTCGAACGTTTTATACAAGCCGATATTATCGATAACATGGTGCAGCAGGGCGCAGGTTTAGGCCTGTCGATTACCAAGGCATACATTGCCATGCTCGGAGGTAAAATCTGGGTGGAAAGTGAAGAGGGAAAAGGCTCAATATTTTATTTCACGCTGCCTTACCATACTAAACCAAAATAAGTGGTTATCAAACGACACTGCAAATACGCCAATCCACCCTCTTTTCGCACAACTGTGCGATTTTCGTCAATAAAAGAAATTGTTTGGTGTAAGAGACAATTTTGAAAATGGTTGATAAGTAGGTTGTTAACAAAACTGGACCGACTTTTCTTTTATAGGCGGATTTTTTGGCACAACCTGTGCTTATATCGGTTATGAAACATCCAAACTTCCTCCGGAATGCCGTTCGCGGAAATTCCTGGAAAGCCTTTGGCGCTCTGATGACCGGTATTATCCTTTCAGCGGCAGCTGCCTATTATACCGAACGCTCAGTGAGAAAAACTCTTGATGATGAACTTATACTTATCGGCAATGAGTATAAAACAAGGATAGCTAGCCGACTGCATGCTCATGCACAGTTATTGCGCAGCGGTGCCTCCTTTTTTACATCAACCGATACGGTAACCCGACAGCAATGGGCCAGATTCTATGAAAAATTGAAAACTGAAAAAAATATGCAGGGCATCCAGGGCCTGGGGTTTTCATTGATAATTCCCAAAGATCATTTACAGAAGCACATTCAGAAAATAAGAAAAGAAAGGTTTCCTGATTATACCGTATTCCCGGCTGGTGACAGGGATATTTACAGCTCGATAATTTTTCTGGAACCTTTTAAGGATAGAAATCTTCGTGCTTTTGGTTACGATATGCTCACTGAGCCCATCCGTAAAAAAGCCATGGAGATAGCGCGTGATTCCGATATGGCCATGCTTACGGGGAAAGTGAAATTAGTGCAGGAAACAAATACAGATGTCCAAACCGGAACCCTCATGTATGTTCCTGTATACCGGAATGAAATGCCTGCTGAAACGCCTGAAGAGCGCCGGGCAGCAATCATGGGCTGGGTGTACAGTCCCTATCGCATGAATGACCTGATGAAGAATCTATTAGAAGAACCGAATTATACAGGAAGGAGCCAAATCGTTTTACAAATCTATGACACGGAAATGGCCTCTGACGAAACATTTCTGTTTGCTGCAGATACAGAGCTTTTAAGCAAGCATGCATACCGCATCTGGCAAAATTTCCCCCTTAAATTCAACGAACATTCCTGGACCTTGAAGGTAACCATGCAAAATTCTTATCGGTCAGTTTTCGCACCGGTAATAATTGTTTTTGTTGCAGGCACTGGAATAGCAATATTGATCTTTCTATTAGTTACCACCCTTTTTAAACAACGCCGTGAAGCTGAAGCGCTGCACGAAAGCGAGGAGCGGTACCGATCATTATTCCGCGACAATTATTCCGTTATGCTGCTGATTGATCCGGCAACCGGTGAAATTAAAGATGCAAATGCCGCCGCCTGCGAATACTATGGGTGGCCCCATCCGGCAATGTGCAGTAAAAATATTTCTGATATTAATACGCTCACTCAAGATGAACTGGCTTTAGAGATGCAAAATGCATCAACAGATCAACGCAAGCATTTCTTTTTCAAACACCGTTTGGCCAACGGAGAGGTTCGTGACGTGGAAGTATATTCTGGTCCGATAACCTTTGGAAATACCGACTTGCTCTATTCACTGGTTCATGACATTTCCAGCAGAAGGCGTGCTGAAGAAGATCTGCTTAATACGAATTTAAGAATCAGCCAGTCAGAAGATGACCTGGCTAAAGCTCAGTCTGTTGCTCACCTTGGGAACTGGAAATGGAATATTTTAACCAGCGAGGTTTCCTGGTCAGATGAAATGTACAGAATTTTCGGGATCGATAAAAACAATTATACCGGCCGCCTTGGTGATGTTATCTCCAGTGTTATTCATCCCGACGATCTATACCTTGTTCTTCCATCGAATGCTGACAGTTTCGCTGAAAAAAAACCGGTTGAATACCGGATCATTTTACCGGATCATTCCTTACGGCACATTTTAGCGGAATCCGGGGAAAGTATTGTCGACAGTGAAGGTAATGTAACCTACCTTACCGGGGTTGCTCAGGATATCACGGAAAGAAAAAATGCAGAACAGGAACTGATTAAAAATGAGCAACAATACAGATATTTATCCTTTCAGCTGGAAGCCATTCTGGACCATATTCCTGGCCTGGTATTTTATAAAGACAAAAACAACAACTTCATCCGTGTAAACAGGTGTTTTGCTGAAGGACATGGCAGTACCAAGGAAGAGCTGGAGGGGAAAAATCTTGCGGAACTTTACCCGAAAGAGGATGCCGAGAAATATTTTCAGGATGATTTAAAGGTAATTAATTCAGGCATTGCAGAATTGAATATTGAGGAAAAATGGGTGACCGAAAATGGGGTCAGATGGGTGAATTCAAGCAAAATTCCATTTATCGATGCCGATGGGGAAATCATCGGAGTGATTGGATTATCTATCGACATAACCGAACGCAAACTGGCGGAAGCTGAATTACACGAAAAGGAGTATCAATATTATACTCTTGCCAACTCTGGAACAGCGCTCATCTGGGTATCCGATACGGAGAAGTTATGCTATTATTTCAAT
>CAIXHD010000596.1 GCA_903919065.1 uncultured Bacteroidota bacterium | reverse complement strand
GTTCGCGTTCGCTTTGCTCCTTCCCCCACCGGCCCCCTCCACATGGGTGGGGTACGTACTGCTTTATTCAATTATCTGTTTGCCCGCAAGAATCAGGGAACCATGATTTTACGAATCGAGGACACTGATCAGGGCCGTTTTGTGCCAGGTGCCGAGGAGTATATTATGGAGTCGCTGGCGTGGTGTGGAATTGAAATCGATGAGGGAATCAAGGAGGGCGGAAAATATGGTCCGTACAGGCAATCCGACAGGAAAGCCATCTATAAGCAATATTCTGATCAGCTGATTGAGAGCGGATGGGCGTATTATGCGTTTGATACACCGCAGGAACTCGAAGGCAGAAGACAGGATGCAGAAGGCAGAGGGCAGAAGGCAGAGGGCAAAAATCAGGAAGAAGGAGTAGGTAATAAGTCGCAGGGAGCGTTTGCGTATGATACGGTGACCCGGATGAGTTTGAGGAACTCGCTTACGCTAACAGCTGAGGAGGTGAGGAGTTTATTAGCATCTGGGGCCAGTTATGTGGTGCGATTCAGGATGCCGGAGAATCATGAGATTATCATGCAGGATATTATCCGGGGTGAGGTTCGGGTAAGCACCATGACCATAGATGATAAGGTGTTGTTCAAGTCGGACGGAATGCCGACCTATCACCTTGCCAATGTAGTGGATGATCACCTGATGGAGATCACACATGTTATCCGCGGCGAGGAGTGGCTGCCGTCGCTGCCGCTGCATGTTATGCTGTACAGGGCTTTTGGCTGGACCGATACAATGCCGCAGTTTGCGCATCTGCCTTTGATCCTGAAGCCTAGCGGTAATGGCAAATTGAGCAAGCGTGATGGCGACAAGCTTGGTTTTCCGGTGTTCCCGATCAACTGGAACAATCCTGAAACCAACGAGGTATACAGCGGTTATCGCGAGGCCGGTTATTTCGATGATGCCTTTGTAAACATCCTGGCATTGCTCGGATGGAACGATGGCACCGACAAGGAAATCTATTCGATGGATGAGCTGATTGAAGCATTCAGCCTGGAGCGTGTGGGTAAGTCGGGATCAAGGTTTGATCCGGAGAAGGCTAAGTGGTTCAATCATCAGTATATGTTGTTGAAGAGCGATGAGGAGATTGCGGAGAGGTTTCTCAAGGCTCAAGGCTCAAGGCTCGAGGCTCAAGTAAAGGCGCAAGGCACAAGGCTCGAGGCTCAAGTAAGTTCGAAGGAAGAAGGTGATAACACGATGACGGAGGAGGAGTGGGATCGGGTAGTGAAGATTGTGTCGCTGGTGAAGGAGCGGGCGGAGTTTGTGAAGGATATCTGGAGCCAGTCGTGGTTCTTTTTTGAAGCTCCGACCACCTATGATCAGGCAGTCATCAAAAAGCGCTGGACCCCCGAAATGCCAGCAATACTTAAAAATATTACTTCTTTACTTCAGCCTTACCTGAGTCTTGAGCCTCGTGCCTTGAGCCTTTACTTGAGCCTTGAGGCTGTTGAGTACGAAAAGCTGATCAAGGACTATATTGCCGCTAACAGCCTTAACATGGGCTCTGTAATGAACATCCTGCGCCTTTGTCTGGTAGGCTCATCGATGGGCCCGGGCGTATTTGATATCATGGAGCTGCTGGGGCCGGATGAGGTGGTTGCCAGGATTGAGCGGGCGGTGGAGGAGATTTTGAAGTAAAAGGGTTGAGATTCGAAGACCAATTCTGAATTCCGAAGGAGGAGATTCAAGTGTGCATGAAGTTGAAACCCGGTTTCCTTAGCTGGATTTCTAAAATCTGATTTGTTTAAGACTCACCACGGAGAAACAGAGACCACGAAGGAACACGGAGTTTGCTTAAAGACAGGAACCTGATGGGTAGGACGCCATGGGTATTGAGAGCCACGGAATATCAGAGCATGCCGTGTGTCCGTAAGATGTCGGCTGCAGGTTTCATGGCGGTTCGGCGATCCCAGATCATATAACCGAACATAAACAGGAACAGAGAGATTAAAATACTAAACCCTCCGTAAAAAAGTGTTTTCAGATCATCAATCAGTTTTTGCTGGGAGATAAATTGTTTGTCAACGCTTTCAAACCTGATTTCTATCTTGGCGTCGAGTGAATTCACCTTTGCTTCAGTCAATATTGCCCGGTCGCGATCGGCCAGTGTATAAGGCACAATGACCTATTTTTCCTGTGCTAGCGCCGAATGGCTTAGCAAGGAAATGAATAGCAGACTGATTATTACAATGGGCTTCATTGGCTGAAACATGAAGCGAAAATACGAAAAGTTCAGATACTTGTTCTGTGATTCCATGGTTCCTGTTTTTGTATAGATGCGAAAGCAGGGCGTGAATGGAAAAATCGGAGCAGAGATTTTAGAAGTCGGCAGTCGGCAGTTGGCAGTCCGCAGGAAGAAGCTCGGGCTGAATTATCAGAAATTCGGGTACCGTGGTGTCTGTATTAACAGGAATTCGGGCATCGACGTGGATGTATCAGGTTGTTTTAATTCCCAGTTTCTTTTTTACCAGTGGCAGGATATTAAACGATTCATCTTCTGCCAGGTATAGAATAATTCCTTGCGAGGAATCGAGGATATAGAGCAGGTTATTCTCTTTGCCAACCTCTTTAATAGCATTTTGAGCCTTTAGCCAAACGGGCTGATAGAGTTCCTGCTGACGTTTCTGAAATCCTGCCTGGGACTCAGTGGTGAAAGTTTGCATACGTTTTCAGATCCGTGTGAAGAATTGTTATTTTCAGTTAACGATTGTTGCTAACCAGATCTATTCCGCGTAGTCCATCACATCGGTCCGGGAGCTGATGTTGAGCTTAGAATATATGTTGTTGACGTGTGATTTTACGGTACTCAGACTGATGCCGCACTCGTCAGAAATCTCCTTGTTGGAACGGCCATCTTTCAGCAAACCGAAAATCTTTCGTTCCTGTACGGTCAGCGATTGATATGGGTTTTTGCCTTCTTTTTTTCGGTATCGCATGAAGATAAATCCGCCAGCAATGGCCAGTAAAAATGCTAGTCCGAAGAGTAATGGTCTTAGAATTTTCGGGGATTCCTTAACGGGCAGTTGCGCCCGGAATGCCCGAAAGTATTCCGAATTTTCCTTTTTCCACTTATGCAGATATTTGTCGTAGTAGGCGGAGTTGTTTGCATAGTCCGACTCGAACCGGCTGTGATACAGGGCGTAAAGTGAGATCAGGGGATTGGAGCAGGTATCGGCAAATTGTCTGAGTTTATCGTAAACGGCTTGTCGCACGAAATCGCGGTTAACGGCCGGACCGTAATAATCCAGGGTATCCAGAAATCCCGCTATCTGGTTGATCTGCTGGAGTTCCTTGTTCGGGGCATATCCGGCGAAAGTAATCTGGCTGAGCAGGTTGCTTCCACCATGTATCAGTACTCCGATATCGGCTTTGTTGTTGGCGATCAGGAAGAGGTGGTTTTCTTCTTGCCCACCGATGATCAGCGAAGCCTCAGGATTGCCATTTTTAGAAAAATGGATGCGATAAAGGCGATCCCCGGGTGCCAGTTTGGAGCCATCGAAATTGAACAGTCCCTCACGGTCGATTGCTGCCCGCTGAATAATAGATTCGTTGGACATGGTGTACATCTGGGTAAAATCGGGGATGACGGACAGGTAAGCGACCGGAGCCCAAAAGATGGTATCAAGAGTGATCCGACCCCTGATTCCCGGCTGTGCATTTAATTTAAATCCAGGATAAGTGATAGTAAATAAGAGAATTAATACTCCAATGACCGGGGTCCTGGAAAAAGCTATTTGAATTTTTCCTCGAGGATTTAACATGTTACTTTTTTGGAACGGAATCTGTATACGATTGCCTGATCTCAATTTCCATATTGCCGGTAGCTGCTGTAGGAAGTGACCTGATGATCCATTCTCCTTTTATCGGGAATCGAAATAGTTTTGTTATGAAACCATCAACAACCTCACTGGAGGTGGTGTTTTCACCGTTCACGATCGCATCATCTCTTTTCAAGGTGTAACTCCCCTGTTTCTCTCCTTTAGGATCAATTATTTCAACGATCACAATACCTTCACTAAAACTACTGTTAATAGTAATTTTCAGGAGGTTGTGATCTTCGGTCATGGTGATTTTATATTCAGATTTCTTGGATTCACTTTTATAAAATGCCCTGATACTCCGGGTTAGCGCAACAGGGTCCTTCTTCGGCTCACCCTGAATTACTACATCATGAACTTCCAATATGTCAGCTTTATTGCTGATGCCTGTTGATTTTGACTGAACATCAGTCGCGTTAACCTGCTTAGTTTTTTTAGAAGTGCCACTGGATTTGGTCTCTGTCTGACCGATACAAAATCCAGTTGCAGCAATCAAGATTGCCGCAACTCCCACGGTGATTCTCAATGAATTTTTCATAACGATAAATTTAATCTTTTATAATTCGATTTGTTATGTCAAATGTAGACAGCACTTTGGCCAGACCGAAATTTTGGAGGGTGGGAAAGGGGGGGAGAAAGGGTGGATATTGGGCCGAGAAATCGTGACGCGTGACACGGGACACGTGACACGGAAGAAAGATCGGGGGACAAAGAAGGAGATCGGGTTTCGAAGAAGAAGATCGGAACGCCTGACATGTGACAGGGAGGAAAGAAAAAATTGCTAAAAAAAAGTAATAAAGGCATAATAATTGATTAAAAAGAGAATAATAATGGTATATAAATTATACTTTTGTATCAAAATGCTGCAATGATATTCGAATTCGATCAACAAATCGAGAGAAAATGAACCCCTCATGAGCTAAGGTCGCAAAATGCAATGATCATAATTGAGGGTCTCCATGAGTACAAGCTAATTAACCTTGAAACAATAAATTATTAACGAGTGAAAAGAAAATCTATCAGCGCTGAAGAATTTGACGTCCTTTTTGACGATGGCGGTGAATTGGGTGAATACCTGAAAATGGACCAAGCAACCCGGCCGGGACTTGAGTCTAGGCGGGTCAATATTGATTTTCCTGCATGGATGGTGCATGCGTTGGATCATGAGGCTCAGCGCCTGGGCGTTACCCGTCAATCAGTCATCAAATTCTGGATCTCCGAGAAATTGACTCCATTGGTGAAATAGTCACGTGTTTCAATCTTCTTCTTCGAAACCTGATCTTATTTTGCGAACCTTCTTTTGTTCTAATTGTCTGGCATTTTCTTTTGTGACTACCTTCTTGCCGGTCTTTTCTTCAATTTCCTTCCTGGTATTCCCGGCAATAGTGCCGCCTTGCCTGGCGATTTTTCGGCTATCCTTGAAGGTTGTTGGATTTTTTTCTTTTGAGATTTCAGTTGTGGATGCTTCTGCAAGCATATTAAGAACCAACTCAAGATTGCTCATATGATCTCGCAAGTTTTCCTTTTTGAGGTCTTTGAATCCTTTGTATTCCTTAGTTGTAAATCCACTCCAGGCTTTTGTGATCTCATCAGTTAAGATTGCATATTCTTGTCCCTTTTGTACGCCGCGATTTTCCCATTCATCGGTGAGTTCTTTTCTGACCTCAATACTTTTTAGTCGTTGGTTGATCCAGTCTTTCGAATAGCCCTTTCGTAAAAACGTTTCCATCAAACGGTCGATACCAATTTCAGGATCTTCAATTTCGTCGATTCGTTCTCTGCCCATGCGAGCAAGCCAAAGTTTAAAAGGTTCCACTTTTGGCGATGGAATGGATTGTATCAGGCGAAAAAGTTGCTCTGTATCAGCAACATCAGTCAGCCGCATTTTGCCATCTCCTGCAGCCATCTTCAACTGTCCGATTTTATCGGACAGTTCGCTGCCTTCATTTTTAAGTTTCGATTTTAGGTCACTCCAGTACTTGCGTGAACGGTCAGTACCAGTAAGTACTTCAATAACATCAATTATTGAAAAGTACCAGGCTTCCTTTTCCGAATCCCAGACTGAGCGAACCTGCTTCTGCTCAAATAGCCGAATGGATGTTTCTTTAGTCATTACTTCACGACCCAGCAGGTCAGCTTCTCTTTGTCTTTTACAAAGATCTTATTATCAACTGCTAAAGGATGTGCATAGATCTCGGTTTCGGAAACTTTATATCTGGCCAATTCTTTATAAGCCGATCCGTTAGGTTCAAAAACCACCATAACGGCATTGCCAGCAAGGGTCATCAGGGCAGGACCCAGGTCGAGCATGGAGGCAAACCGGTTCAGTTTGACAGTATCGGCCCAGGCAGTTTCGCCATTCTGAGCGTTGAGGCAATAGATATATCCGAATTTGGATTCGTTAGCATAGAGGTAGCCGCCTTTTAAAACCGGGGTATTAAAGGAGAGGCTGAACTTTGGATTGCTCCAGGCTTCATTAACACCGACTCCATTTTCCGTAGTCACTTGGAACATTTTTGTTCCTGTGCCTGCTCCACCAACAATAATGTTCTGGCCATCGATTAATGGTGTTGATGAATTATAAAACCTTTGTTGACCGGGAGTTGGAATTTCACCAATCAGCTGGCCATCAAGAGTTATTCCTACCAGTGCTGTTTCGGATTGATCAACAATAGCGACCAATCCAGCTATATCCATAAAAACGGGTGATGAATAGGTGCAGGGAATACCGCTTACTTTCCATACCTCTGTGCCGGTATTCACGTCGAATGCAACTACTGATCCGTTCTCTTTTCCACCCAACGGAATGATGCATATTTTATCGGTGAGCAAAGGTGAGGCACTGGTAAAGAATTGCGGAACTTCATTTGTGTAGGCTTCATTTTTCCAGATAAGTTTGCCTTTTTTTGCATCATGGCAGGCAACCACGCCACCGGCGCCGAGTGTAAATACTTTCCCGTTTGATACATAAGGTGTGCTGCGTGGTCCGGGATGTGAGGCTGCTCCCCCGGTAACTTTAGGGGCTTTATTGATAGCTGTCTTCCAGATTTCCTTACCGTTTTTTGCATCCAGACAGAGCAAAGTTTCAACAGAATCCTGACTAACCAGCAGATAGAATTTGCCTCCAACCATAACCGGTGAGGCATCGCCCAAACCGACGGGTACTTCCCATGCTTTTGTGAGCTCTTTTGGCCAGGTGGCAGGCGCCTTGAAATTCAGGAATTTGCCATCACGGCCTTCTCCCCGCCAACCGGGAATATCTTTGGATTGAGAAAATCCGGTAAGGCCGAGCATCAGACCGACCAGTATCAGGATTGACAAGAAAAATTTACGATTCATGGTTTGTTGAATTTTGTGTTAGGGGTCTTAAAATCAATAGGAACTAAAGATAACCGAAGAAGCAGAATAATGCAAATATGTGTTCTTATTGGAAGTTCCTTTTTTAACGAAGGAAAAATGACGAAGCTCCAGCACCAATGCTGAATTTCGAAATTACAAAATCAAGTGGGCTCAGTGGTAACCTTAGGGCACTTGAATCTCCCACTTCAGAATTCAGAATTGGTCTTCGAATCTCAACATTGGTCTTGGAGCCTCATAATTCTTTCGAATTCCGATCTTCTTCTTCGTCCACCGATCATCTTCTTCGGTCAACGGTCACCCGTCACCTGTCACTTTTTTAGATGCATCACCCGTATAATCGGATTATCGTTCTCCGAGCTTGCTTCAACCAACTTTCGGAGCTGATCGCGGTATTG
>CAIXHD010000595.1 GCA_903919065.1 uncultured Bacteroidota bacterium | reverse complement strand
ATTGGATGACAAGGTTGTTCCGCCGGAGGAGAACACTTTTATTTTGTTTGAGCGGTATAAGAAGCTTGGCGGACCAGCCATGCTGGTGCCCTGTACGCTGGGCAAGCAGGACCTTATGGGGCATCATTTCCCGATTGAAACTCCCCGAATGGCAGCCAATTTTATCATTTGCAGTACGGTATTGCCAAAACCGATTCTTGATCCGTCAGATTTTCATGAATTGAGGGGCGGTCTTCGAAACAGTTTTATTCGTTTTGAACGGGACAAAAAGGGCAGGGTAGCCTTCCTTGGCGGATCCATCACCTGGGGCGGAGGCTGGCGCGATAGTATCTGTAACTATCTGAAGCAAAGATTCCCATCAACAGAATTTGAATTCATAAATGCCGGAGTCCCTTCGATGGGCAGCACCCCTGCGGCATTCCGGATGGAGCAGGATATTTTGTCACACGGACCGGTCGACCTGCTTTTTGAGGAGGCTGCTGTTAACGATGATACCAATGAATTTCCTAATGTTGAACAGATTCGTGCCATGGAAGGAATCGTCAGGCACACCCTGGCAATAAATGCAAAGGCAGATATCGTTTTCATGCATTTCGTGGATCCTGGTAAAATTGAAATGTACCGTAAAGGTCAGGTTCCGCAGGTGATTCAGAATCATGAGCGGGTGGCGATTCATTATCAGGTGCCGAGCATTAATCTTGCCAAGGAGGTGACTGCACGTATTGATGCAGGTGAATTTACCTGGGAAAAGGATTTCAAGGATTTGCACCCTTCGCCGTTTGGACAGCATATTTATTTCCGCTCGATGAAATCATTTCTCGACAGGGCCTGGAGCGGATCTTCAGCGGGTGTGACTGCGGCTGATCATTTTGTTCCAGCTCCACTGGATAATTCAAATTACGGAACCGGTGCTTTAATCGATATACATCAGATCAAGGCCGCAAAGGGATGGACGATCGACGAAAGCTGGCAGCCCAAAGATGGCAAGGGAACACGTGAAAATTATACCGATGTTCCCATGCTGGTGAACGAAGGAGATTCGGGAACATTGAAATATCGCTTTATCGGAAATGCTGTCGGAATAGCCGTTGCTGCTGGTCCGGATGCCGGGATTATCGAATACAGTATTGATGGAGGCCCCTTGCAGCAGCGAGACCTGTTCACGGATTGGAGTGCAGGTTTGCATCTGCCATGGTTTTACACGCTTGGCACTGGTCTCGCTGTTGGCGGAAAATCCGGGGCGAGCCATGAAATTCAGATCAGGATGGCGGCGGATAAAAACTCGAAAAGCAACGGTCGGGCCTGCCGGATACGATATTTGTATGTGAACCGTTGATAGGGAAGTCTTCAGTACTCAGTCTGCAGTCTTCAGTTGACAGTACCCAGTACTCAGTCGGCAGTTGGCTTTGGCTGTGTTGACGCTGCTTTTATGAAGTTGAAATTTATAGATTCATTGACCAATTCTGAATTCCAAAAATACAGATTGAAGTATCCTTTAAGCAGGAAGGTCGCAACTGCCAGCTGCTGACTGAAGACTGCAGACTGAGTACTGAAAACTGAGTACTGCAGACTGAGAACTGAAGACTGAGTACTGCAGACTGAGTACTGCAGACTGAGAACTGAAGACTGAGTACTGCAGACTGAGAACTGAAGACTGTAACGGAACGGTTTTTGCTATAATTCGGTAATATGACTGAAAAAGAAATTTTAAGCAGCACGCGCCGTATTCATGACCTTTTGTCAGTGAAGCGGTTGAAAGAAGCTATGACCGATCTGCGGCCAATGCTCATTACTTCCGGAGTGAATTCATGGATCGAGGAATTGGAACAGATTGATTCAACCTACCAGGTGATGCTCGAGTATACTGTTAAGGGTATACAGGATCCTGAACGTCAGAAGGTTTACCGTAAAATTGTTGCCGGTTTGTATGAGTTGAATGACCGGGTATCGGAGTACCTGCTTACTAAAATGTCCACACAATATGTGCACGTTAGAAAGCGCATCTTTCGTGATGATCCCGGACTTGAATCATTCATCCAAAGCTTTCTGAGTGAGCCCGATCGCATAACTCCTTCCGATCCGGAATATCTCCGTGATTTATCGCGGTTGTTCCATATGATCTGGCTTTCTGATGAGTTTCATGACCGCGAAGTGCAGTTGGTAGAGAAAGTTAAATTTTCAGCTACTCTGACGGTACCTGAAAAGGCTATCCTGGTTACAGCATTAAATTTCAGTGTTTTACGATACTTTGATAAGAGAAAATTTGAACTTTTATTCGAATTTTTTGACTCAACAGACGAAGAGCTGCGTCAACGCGCGTTGATCGGATTGATGCTGGCATTCTATCGATACGATGCCCGTCTGGTTTATTATCCGGCTATCAGGGGGAGATTTCTTCTGATGGACGAATATCCGAATTTCAAAAAGATGGTGCAGGAAGTGATCATGCAATTGATCAGGGGTCGCAATACCGACCAGCTCAGTAAGCGCATGCAGGAAGAAATCCTACCTGAAATGTTGAAACTGTCGCCGCAGATTCGTAATAAGCTGGATCTCGATCTGTTAATGGGGGAGAGCCTGAGTGACGAGGAGAATCCGGAATGGAAAGAAATTTTCGATGATGCACCCGGCCTGAAGGATAAAATGCAGGAATTATCGGAAATGCAAATGGATGGTGACGATGTGTTTATCGGGACTTTCCAGATGCTGAAGGGATTTCCATTCTTTCGACACCTGATAAACTGGTTCTTCCCATTTACGACAGACCATCCGGAAATTCTTGCTTTACAGGAAACGGGAGACCTCGCCTGGATGAAGGGATTCCTGGATTCGGTGGATAAAAGTTTCTATTTGTGTAATTCGGATAAATACAGCATCTGTTTTGGCATTCGCTCGATGCCTTCCGATATGCAGAAATTCCTGTCGGATGGCCTACATGCTGAGGCCGAGCAGATGAAAGAGGTACTCGACGGTGATGAGCTGCTGGATCCCCTGCAACAGTCGCGGCGGGTTATCAGGCAATATATACAGGATCTGTACCGATTTTACCGGTTTTATCCTGATAAACAGGGTTTTGATGACCTCTTTAGTTGGAAACTCGATTTCTACCGGAAGGAATTCTATCGCGATCTGTTCGTTGGCGACAAGGAGATACTGTATTCTTTGGCAGGATTTTATCTCCAAAAAAAGAATTATCGTGATGCGGCAGAGGCTTATGGAATTCTAGAGCAAGCGGGAGATATGAGTGCAGAAGTTTTGCAAAAACTTGGTTATGCCTGGCAAAAAACGGGTAACTATCAAAGGGCACTCGATTATTATCTGAAAGCAGATCTTCTCTTGAGTGAAAATCTCTGGAACCTTAAGAAAATTGGTCTTTGCTACCGGTATCTGAAACAGCCTGAATTGGCATTGCCATATTACCGGCAGGCCGAACTTCAGGATCCAAACGACTTGAAAACGGAAATCTCTATCGGTCACTGTTTACTTGATCTGCAGGATTATGAGGGTGCCCTTAAATCATATTATAAAGTTGAATATCTGATGCCGGCGAACTATAAGGTTTGGCGGCCACTGGCCTGGTGTTCTTTTGTCATGGGCAGATACGAGCAAGCCCGGAAATATTATGATAAGCTGATAGAGAGGGAACCAACCCATCATGATCTTATCAGTCTGGGACATCTGGAATGGTGTGAAGGTAAAAGAAATGAGGCAATTGAATGTTACAGGAAAAGTCTGGCAGCGGGGAAAATCGATTTTGATGAATTCCTTGCCATATTTGATCAGGACCGTGATCAGTTACTCAAACAAGGCATCGATCCGGAAGAGATGCCAATTCTCCTCGATCGTTTGCGATACCTGTCCTGAATTCCTACCTTAGAGGCTGAAATATCCCCAGACTTCAGTCTGGGGACTAATACCTCAGCTCAATGAAGCACTCTACTCTTAATCGTCGCGATTTTCTAAGGATCAGTTCGCTGGCAGCCGCCGGAACCATTGTTATTCCAAGCATAGTTCCTTCCTCAGTTTTTGGTAAAAATGCTCCGAGCAACCGGATTCAGATCGGGCAGATCGGATGCGGTCGTATTGGCCATGAAGCGGATATGGTGGGTGTTATGCCCTTTGATTCAGCACGATACATTGCTGCCTGCGATCTCGACTCGAAAAGGCTGACTGAAACCAAACCTTTTATTGAGAATTATTATGAAAAGAAATATGGCCGGAAAGAGGTCGATGTAAAGCTATACGAAGACTATCGGGAAATGCTGCTAAATCCGGCAATTGATGCCGTTGTGATCAGTACTCCAGACCACTGGCATTCACAACCCGCAATTGAAGCTGCTCTAGCCGGCAAGCATATTTATTTGCAGAAACCTACCTCACTGACTATCGCTGAAGGGCGCAAGCTAAGTGACATGGTTCATCGGAGTGGCGTGATCTTCCAGATCGGCAGTCAGCAGAGGTCATCAGATCAATTCCGGTATGCTTGTGAGTTGGTGAGGAATGGCCGGATAGGCAAACTTCATACGATACAGATCGGTTTGCCGGGTGATCCGGCTGGTGAGGTAGAGATCGAGATGCCTGTGCCTAAAAATCTAAATTACGATATGTGGCTGGGATCCACGCCAAAGGTTTTCTATACCGAGAAGAGGGTGCATCCGCAAGCTGATTATTCTCGTCCGGGCTGGCTCCGTTGCGAGCAATTCGGTGCGGGGATGATAACCGGCTGGGGAGCACATCATCTTGATATTGCCCATTGGGGCATGGGTATGGAATACTCCGGACCGATTGAAATTGAAGCAAAAGCTGATTTTCCGAAATCGGGTCTTTGGAATGTGCATGGAACATTCGAGGTAAAAGCCACTTATGCGAATGGTGTTAATATGTTCGTCAGTGGTGACCGTCCAAATGGGGTACGGTTCGAAGGTTCCGAAGGCTGGATATTCGTCACCCGCGGTAATTACCAGGCTACTAAAAGCGATCCGGTAACTTTTGATGCCAATCGCAAATCGCTGGATGCCAGTGACCCCAAAATAATAACCAGTGTTATCGGACCTGATGAGATTCATCTGGTCAAGAGTGATAATCATTACGGAAACTGGCTCGACAGCATAAAATCAAATACCCAGCCTATCGCCCCGGTTGAAGTTGCACATCGTTCCTGCTCCGCATGCCTGCTTAGTCATATCGCTATGAAGGTGCCAAAGAGACTGAAGTGGGATCCGGTTCATGAGCGGTTTACAAATAGCGATGAGGCGAATAAGATGTTGTCGAGGCCACAGCGCAAGCCATATGGAACGGATTACTTGTAGTTCGGAGTAAAGCTGTCAGCT
>CAIXHD010000594.1 GCA_903919065.1 uncultured Bacteroidota bacterium | reverse complement strand
ATGAAAGCTGCATAAAACCATTCAAAGATGAAAAATTCAGTCATGGATACACACCCAGGCCTGCAAAATGGCTCAACTTACGAGAACAGGATCCCCATGCAATTCTGGGCAGAAGATGACATCCCTATCGAAAAGTTACTGCTCAAAGGCACCGCAAGCCTCTCTGATACAGAGCTGCTCAGTATCCTTATCGGCGGCGGCACTCCCCAGGAAAACTCCCTTGACATCGCTCAGAAAATCATGGCATCCTGTCAGAACAACCTCTGCGAATTCTGGAAGCTTGGAATATCCGATCTTCAGAAAGTAAAAGGCATCGGAAAACAACGTGCCTGCCAAATTGCTTCCATGTTTGCCCTATCCCGCAGAAGAAATGCTGCCGAAGTAGTTGTCAAACCTAAAATTTCCCGTAGCCTGGATGCCTTTACAATTTTCCACTCCCTGATTGGCGAGCTTCCATATGAAGAGTTCTGGATGCTACTGCTCAACCGGGCAAACAAGATCATGAAAACGGTAAAGGTCTCCGAAGGCGGAATCTCCGGCACCGTGGTTGATCCTAAAAAGATATTCTTCATAGCCCTGGAAAATCATGCATCCTCAATCCTGATCGGGCACAATCACCCCTCGGGGCAGGCTACGCCAAGTGAAGCAGATTTGAAGATCACTAAAAAGATCAAAGATGCCGGGGTTTTACTTGAAATATCGGTGCTGGATCATATAATTGTAGCCCATGATGCTTATTATTCATTCGCAGATGAAGGTACCATGTAATTTTTAGTCCCGGGAAACCGGGACTTTTACCATTGTGTATTGTAGAATGAAAGCCTGATGTCGAAAGATTCCTCTTCGTTTTTTGTTACTCCCACAATATCAGAAAAACACTTATCCCAGGCTATATCAGATTTTATATAAGGTTACTGAATTTCATGTATTTGCTTATTACGGTTGGCACCCAGGCATTTCTTCAAACCAACCGTAATTCCACATGTCTCTTTTTAGGACAAAAACCGTTGTTAATGTTTTAAATGGATCTTACAAATGTCGCAAAACCAAATCCTCTCGCGGTCCACCTGACTGATTGTCCCATTTGCGGGATTCATCATACATCGAGGATCATTCATGCAATGGTCCAAACCAAGATTGTGCCCGATTTCGTGCAAACATATCTTATCAATTCTTTCCAGTAAAACAGAATTGGGAACAAGATTACCGTCAGTTCTTCTTAATCTGAAAGTCGACACTACACAAGTGGTTCCAGGCATATAGCCCAGCCCGAAAATCCCCCACTCCGATGATTTTTCGGTTCTGCACGCAATGTCCTCAGTTGTTAAAATCAGCAAATAATCTTTGGAGTTATACTTATCCAGAATTTTACTGGCCTCGTATCTCATCTGGCTAGTAGCCATGATGTCGTCCGTTGGTTTCACCTGAGGCAAAACAGCACAATCATATCCGTAAAACTTTTTAACCGCAGATACTACTTCGTTAACATATTCTGCCTTTACTTCCCCCAATGGCAGAATGTGTATGACATTTTTTTTAGGGCCGGTTTTTTTTCCCAATTTAAGGGAAGATGTCTTTCCGGTTGTTTTCCGGTGTTCATGCTTATTGCATGCATTGCAGGAAAGCAGAACCAGCATGATCATTGATAAGATCAGTTTATCCATATTTATGCCGTTTTTCTTATATCGTTGTAAAACATAAAAGGTTCCAGCAGATTGAGATACAACCGGCTGTGGTTGTACTCTGCCACGGGATTCTTCATCGCCAGCCAGCCATATTCATGCAGGACATTCTTGTAAAAAACAACAGGTGGCTCGTCCAGGTGCTTTGCAACGATTTCGGAAAATCCATAGTTGGATTCATCAACCAGATCCTGTGTGCTTTCCACGCCAAAGTACTGGCATTCTGACACCTCACTGCAGAACATTCCGCTGAAGAATCCCGTGAGACCATGATCCCGGACGAAACAATCGGCATTACACCATATATAAACATTGCCGGCCTTTCTCCCGAGTGATCGGACAACAGCTCTGTCAATGATGTAAGGATAAGCATCAGGAAACCGGCCAACAGAAAACAACCCCAGTTGCGACCCATGACCAAGCATCATAACCTGGTCGTGACAGCGAATCTGTTTCTGCACCTCTGCTTTGGTTATGCCACCGGTGATGACCGTTTTATCCGGCAGATTGGCGTATATACCGCAGAGGAATGTGGTGGAATCGTCCTGTGGATGAATGATGAGCGTTGTTTTCATACATGATTGAGTTGAATATTATTTATCAGTTGATTTTTGCGAACATGGTTTAATTGCCAGGTCTCGAAGAATAACTTATCGAGTTCTCAGGCCATATGCGGTCGAACAAACCGACAAGTCTCAAATCGTCATTTTCATAGACAATGTCAGTATCTTTTCCCTGCCGGCGGTTCCGGTCATTTATGATCCGCTTTGGGATCTCGTTCAGAACGACTGGACTGATAAAAACCTGACCGTCTGAGCCGCATTCGGTAAGACAATGGATAAAATGATCAACATCCAGTTCGAGCGCATGTTTGATAATGATAAACATGTCCTGTTCATTTACGTCCAATCCATCATTGATTTGTAAGGATACTTTCTGCAAAAGGGACTTCAACTCAGTATTGTCAGTGCAACTCAAAGCATGCAAAACCATCCACTGACCAACAGAGTAATAAATTACAGATTCATTGATTTGCTTTTTGGATTTCTGGATGTTCTCAGAATTATACCACCCTTTAAAGATTAACTTGAAAATCTCAGAACGAAATTTACATCTGGCAGAATTCATATCCTTTATGGGATTATGTCCCTTCATCAGGTCGTATAATTCAGCGATGCCTTCCGATCGGAAAGAAAGAATATACTGTATCCAAAATTCCTTATAATCAGCACTTTCTGGTGAGAATTTATATCCGGCATGTTCATGATCAAGCATATGAATAAGTTCGTGCTCCCATAAGTGCTGATAAAATGGGGAGAGGGTGTAATCACTATCCCAGTAGTTTTTCAGGTAAGCAGTCAGGGCACTGGGCCTAGCACCAAAATGGTACTCGCCATTTTTATCATCCGAACAATGAAAAAAATAGCAGGCTGTTGCATTGAAAATACCGGACAGATCGATGCAAACAGACAACGATTTGAGATACTTATCTCCCAACAGTGGGGACAGGTTCTTGTAAGCCCTGACAAAATGAGTACGGCATACTTCGCTGGCTGTAAGGAAAAAGCATTTCCCGGCAGCATCTCCCTCATCATAATTGCCCGGAAAATCTGCAATCATATCTTCCTCGACATCTTCCGGGTCCGGGCAAAAGTAGAAATGTACAGGTATGTTTTCACTTTCCATATTTTCGGCTTAAACGGGTTATTCGATTTTTGTTTAATTGACCACCATAATCCTCCAATAAACTCAATGAGTGTTGTAACCACTAAATTCAAAAGGATCATGCAAGCATCAGTGTATTGATTTCAGCCTTGCGGTTGTACTCCAGTAAAACATGCTTGATAGCTTGTGCGTCGTCAACCGAGAGGCCATAAGCCGAAAGAGTCACATTCGAAAGGGTAATATGCACATCGGCTCCTACCAGATGCCGGTTTATCTGTATGCTTCTGATATACTTAAATGATATGACCTGCTCGCTCACACTGATTAAATTGTTGTTCCGTTGGCGCATTGTGATGGCTTCCATATCCGTGTCAATAATGAGGTGCCACCGGTTGATGACATGGATCGCTTTGCCGTTGAATAGCAAAGCACGCAGGGACGAGACAAATTCAAGGACCATATGTGCATGAATTATATGTGATTATGACACGTATTATACATTGAACGCGGATTCAAGATTCACTCGTGAAGCCAAATCACGGTTAAAGTTGTCCAGTTCGATTTTTACCACATTCAGCTCTTGCTGTTTTTGAATGTATCTGGTCATGATATCCGAATATTGTCGAAAAAAATCCGAATCCGACCAGGGATGAGATATTTTCAAATCCCCCAGATCATTAATAGTCAGAAATTTTGAATTGCCGGCCTTTACTGATGCAATTTTGTAGAATTCAGGCACCAGAATATCAAGGAGATTATGGGCGAACCTGATTTCATCCATGTTTGATCCTGAGATGTCCCTCGGCCGTAAGACCAGAAAATGGTTTGAGGCAACAATTCCCTTGCACGAGCCGTTCAATGTTAAATTATGAATGAATTCACCGGCATCAAGCAGTGAATATCCTTTTACCTCGCCTTTACCGGAAACGAGATAGTCGGTATTGGCAAGTAATTTATCAGAACCGACCTCCCTTACAGGGTCATAGGAAACCAGCTTATTCTCATCGATCATTTTGGTGCATGCATCAATACCTGAAAGGTTAATGGCTTTATAAAGCCCCTTGCCAGGAGATTGCGAAACCGTGACACCCTGCCTGATCTCATAGAAATCCCTGAGCCGGCCTTGTTTTAGCTGTGGTAACAGTAATAATAACATAGATGTTTGATTTTGAATTTATTTCTGTCAACAAAGATATGTATTAATATTTTACCTATTCATTAATATTTTAATTTGTTATTAATATATTTATCATATCTTTGCATCGGATTTACATAAACTGACCCTGAGATGAAAGCAGACCATGGCAAAAACCCCGACAACCCGATACAACTGAACAGCATTGTTGCATCACGGCTCTTTCTCAACAACCTGGTTAATGCCAAGGGATACCATATATTATATCATCGGCTGGGTTCGCTGCCCCTGAAAGCGAACAGACCGATCATTGATCATTATGAGGTTATGAGCAGCGATAACCTCTATGATGATATATTCATCAACATTTATAACGAAGCCAATGACTGGACACCTCCTGCCGGTTATCTTTTTGAAGACGATCTGGTAGACATAACTTACTTTTTGTCTGATTACGAAAGCGAAGAGCTTAATGAATCTGAAATAAAAATTGACGAAAAATATCTGTTTAAGTCTGTATTTGCCGATGACTTAAAGGAAGAACTGGCGATGGTCGGGTCACTTCCACCTCTTGAACGGTTTATGCATGAATCATCAGGAACCAATGGGTTCAGGGATGATTTTCCATACTTCCAGATAAGGGAGATTATTATGAGCCATATAATGTTTTCTCCGGAAAGAATGGAAGAAGTTATTTCTTCAATTAATCCTAAGGAAAAATCGAATTTTTTTCTGTAAAATTTACAGCCACTGTATCCTAAAAGGGAATGTATATGGAGGTAACAGGTATTGTAATTATTATTATCTTTTTTGTTTGTTTTCCATTTGTTGATAGCCTGGAAGAATCGGCCAGGCAGCAAAAGGGGTAAAACCATTTTACTTACCTCTGATAAATGAAACAATCAGGGGTACCGATAGGATATTTAAATAATGTTTAAATTAGCGAATACATTTTCAATTGGGAATCAGAAACTAAAAATATCAGTACCATGAAATCAAAAATGGCAAATTTACTTTCCACACAACATTTTATATTATCAAAGGAAGTAAGAGGATCAGAGAAAGTTAGAAAATTTATTCAGCGAAATCCTGAATCCGCAGAGAGCTATTATAACAGGGGCTGTGCCAAAAAGGCCCTTTTTGATTTAGAAGGTAGTAAAGCTGACTTTGATCAGGCTCTATCGCGTGAGCTAAATTTTCCTGAAGCATATTATGAAAGGGGGATTGTGAACTATGAGCTGGGAAATTTAGAGCAGGCTATAAAAGATTTCGGAAAGGCTATCGAATTGAAGTCTGAATTCGCCAAAGCTCATTGGTATAGGAGTGTTGCAAAACGATGTCTCAATTTGGAGGATGCGGAAATAGATCATCAGGAGTCACTGAGAATCTATCCAAAAATTGAAACGCATATTTTGTTTGGAAAAGCAGATGATGAGGTTCTTCGCATGAAAGAATATCTCCACAATATAGAAGTTATTAATAATGAATTGGAAAATAAGCCTTGTGACATTCCGCAGTTGATTAAACGAGGCTCCTTGAAATCACAGCATGAGGATTTCTCAGGTGCAATCGCTGATTATGTTAAGGTTATTAACATCGAACCCAACAATGAAGATGCTTTGATGGAAATAGGGTTGTTAAAACGGGAAATGGGAAATTTTGAAGAAGCAATAACAAGTTTCAGCAAACTTCTCGAAATCAATCCTGAAAATACAGACGCCCTTGGAAGGCGGGGATTAGCAAAGCAAGAAAAAGGAGAACTTGAGGGGGCGATTACCGACTTTACCTCGGTCATTAGTATTGATCCGAATCACGTAGAAGCTCGGTTTTACCGAGGCCTTGCCCATTATGAAAACTCTGATCATAAAAGTTGTATTGAAGATTTAAATTTTGTAATTGAACATGACCCAACCAGTACTGAAGCGATTCTTAACAGAGCGGCCGCATGGCAAGAGATTGGAGATTTCAAAAAAGTCATTGAAGATTGCGACAGGGTTTTAAAGATTGATCCAGCAAACAAGTCTGGTATTGAATTTGGAAAATTTGCGATACAACAACTTGGTAAATTCCATTGAGTGTGTGAGATCTTCTTGATTTATTACTGATAATTTGATGAAATTAATATAAAAAATGAGAACAATACATTATTCCCACTATTTCGACGAAGGTGTTTATGTGGGCACGAACCTGGAGAGAGAACCGGCCATCAATGTAACCTGGATTGGCCCGTTGGGATTGCTTGGGTTTTTAGAAAGGGAAATGGGGCTTACAGGAAGTTTTCCTGACACTATTGATCGGGCCAACAGATACTCACTGGCGTTGAAAAAGCACCTTGAAGTTAATCCTGCCGCTTTTTATGCCGGATCCTTCACTACAGATGAGATGGGCGTGGCAAAGGATCTGCTTGGATGGCGCGACGAGCTGGTACTTCTCGGATGGAAGAGGTTCGCACCGGAAGGTCAGCCTCAGCGGCTGGAAGCATTAGCAAGGGTCGAAAAGCACTTTGCTAATCATATTTTCCATTACGGAGTTGCCGATCGCTGGCAGGATGTGCTTGCCGCCCTGAAGGAGAGGCCTTTAATAAACGGGTTTAAACTGATTGTATACGACAAGCCTGAATTGCTCCATCCTTTTTTTGGACAACTTTTTTCCATCTTAAAGTCCGGTGTAGAAATACGCGATCTTAGCGATAATATATCGGTTGGAGAGAACAATCTTGGCATTGTTAAAACCCTACTGCTCGGGAAATCAGTTAAGGGAAAAACATTAAAACCGCTGGCCGATGACAACTCCTTTGCATTGCTGCATTTGAAAGACAACCATTATGCAGCCGACCTGATTGCAGACCAGGTCAGACAGGGATTCCGTCCGGTAGTGATCAGTACCGACAATAAAATCTTTGACTACTACCTTATGGATAACGGACTTCCGGCATCGGGATCCAAATTGAATAATTCCAATCCGCTGATCGTGCAGCTTTTCAAACTGGTTTCGGTCAGTCTTGCCGGACCACTGAATGTATATAACCTGCTGTCATTGCTGCAATCGCCATACCTCCCCATTCCAAAACCTCTGGCTGCTAATCTGGCAAAGCGGCTGATCGAAAAACCGGGGATTAACAACACGGAGTGGAAAGAGATTATCGATCACTACTTCACAGAGCGCGAGAAGGCAGGCAAAGACCCAAAGCAGTTGAAAGCAAAACGGGCTGAGGTAGATCTCCTGCTTGATTTCAATTTTCATCCAGATGCCGATGTGATGCAGGTTAAAAATGTATATGCCCTTCTAAAAAACTGGGCCGACAAACATTCACTGCTCGAAATATACAACCACAGCGATGAGGAAAAAGATCAGTTTGCCTATCTAAGTAGACTCTCAGAGGCCTTGTTAAAGAAATTGCAGGAAGAGCACGCGCAAATAACCTCTGCCCGACTGATGAAGATCATTGAAAGCATCTATCAGCCGGCCACGTTCCCGAACCAAACGGCACAGGCTGAGGCAGTGGAACGCATTGTTTCACCTGCATGCCTCCTTGGAAACCCGAATTCTGTGCTTTGGCTCGATTGCTATAACACAATGATAAAAGCCGGGCAATATCGTTTTCTTTCCCAGGAAGAGCGTGATTTCCTGATCAACCTGGGTCTCAGACTCTATGCCCCTGAAGAGCAGGTTAAACTCGCATATGAAAAGGAGAAGAGAGGGGTTCTGGCAGCCGTTGGTCAATGCATTCTTGTCACCGTTGATAAACAAAATGGGGAGGAGGTATCCTATCACCCCCTGCTATCGGAGATCATGACGATGTTGCCAGGTGCAAAAAGAGTGACCGCCACTGAAGATAACATAGACGTACTTACTGGATTTGCTCCAGGATTCCAGATGAGCCACGAAGCAAACCTGCCATTAGAGAAACTCCGGTGGATGATCAACAACCCCGACAAGCTGAAGAAACGAGAAACGGAGAGCGCCTCCAGCATCGATACCCTTATCCAGCACCCTTTTGAATGGGTAATCAAATACAAGGGGCAGCTGAATAGCGGCAACTCCTTTACCCTGCCTGAACTCTTCACGCTAAAGGGGATCATTGCCCATGCAACCACCGAGTCTATTCTGACACAACACGGCAATGACACTTCATTCGCGTTAAATGGGGAGTTTATAAGGCAGCAACTGGATGAAAAGATCAGGGAAGAGGGTCTGGTTTTTCTTCTCACCGAGATGAAATTCGAATATGAGGAGCTTGTGAGAAAATACTCATTTGCCATAAAATCCCTGTTTGAGATTATCCGGGCAAACAACCTGACCGTGATCGGCTGTGAATTTCCTGCTGATAAAGAGATTCCCGGAATCGGCAAGGTGGCAGGAAAGATGGACCTGGTGCTTCACAATCGGGAGGGTAAACAATTCATTTTTGATCTCAAGTGGACAAGAAATAATAAAAAATACCAGAAAAAGATCGATGAGGGCAAAGATGTCCAACTTGCTGTTTACTTTGCACTACTTGAAACCATGCCGCATACAGCCTTCTTTATGTTTGACAGCGGAAAGCTGTACAGTCGGCATTCTTTTATTGGTCCAAACGTTGTACTTGCCGATGGCAAAGGGGCATTCTCTGAATCCGGTGTGCTTGCACGTACCTGCAACTCTTTCCGCTACCGATGGGAAGAGTTGAGCAAGGGCGAAATTGAGATAGGCGACGGGAACAAACTCGAGGAACTGGCATACCATAATGATGCTGAGACGCAAAACCTTATTCCACTCGACTCCTATCAGAAGGCCAAGTCCACAGAATCATACAGCGGTTTGGAGTTATTCAAAGGAAAGATCAAATAGGAAATCAACAGCAAAATGAAAAATATAACATTTATCAATGCAGGAGCCGGGAGCGGAAAAACATACAGTCTTACCAGTGAACTATACCGTTTTATTAATGATGGAACCTGCCGGGGCGACCAGGTCATGCTGACCACCTTTACAAAGCGGGCTGCGGAAGAGATCAGGCATCGCGCCTTTACAAAACTGCTCGAAAATGGCAAAACGGAAGACGCTATTGCATTGCAGAATGCTTGGATTGGAACCGTGCATTCGGTGGGTTACCGCCTGATGGAGAAATTCTGCTACCTGATCGGATTCTCTCCTGAAATCAGGGAACTCTCTGATGAAGATACCGATTTTTATTTTTCTCAGGCCATCTCCTCCATACCCTCTGTGGAAGAGCTTAACCAATTAGCTGAACTGTGCGAGAAATTTCAGTTCCAAACCTATAAAGGAGGCGGTATCAGTGAGACTGATCCAAATAAATGGAAAGACCACGTCAGGACCCTTATTGGGGAAGCCCGAAGAAACAATATCACCGACATGAGTGAACGAGGGTTAAGCTATGTGCGCTCCCTTGAATTTCCAAGGTCCGTATTTGGCATCCGGGAGGAGGTCTCGTTAGATCTTGCAGCAATCAGAGGTGACCTGGATCTGGTTTTCAGTTTCCTTGAGAACCTGCCTGATACAAACAACGGAGGAAGAAAGAAGAGCGGAGTGGAACTGAAAGCAGCTCTTAGCAGTTCCAAAATTACCTACCCGATATTGCTTGATATTTATGGTGTTGCCAGTGATATTATTAATAAGACCGATGATACCCATCAGCCTTCTTTGAACCTTCTTCGCATATTGGGCTCAATCTATCAGTCCACAGACCTGTTCAGTGATATGGCTGAATACATCAAACTGGTCTTTAAAATTGTACGCGATTGTATAAAAAGGTTTGACGAGTATAAGCGGGAGAACGGGTTGGTTGACTTTACCGATATGGAGACGAGATTCCTGGAATTGCTTGGCAAACCAGAAGTACAAGCGGAACTGAAGCAGAGCGTCAAACTTGTCATGGTTGATGAATTTCAGGATTCAAATCCGGTTCAGTTGGCTATTTTCCTGAAACTCTCCGAAATCGTTGACAATAGCATCTGGGTAGGTGACCCAAAACAGGCTATCTATGGATTTAATGGGTCTGATCCTCTCCTTGTAAGCAAATTGCTGGAGCTTTTTTATAAGGAAAGTGAAGAACATCTGAAACTTCGGTTACTCAAAAATTCGTGGCGTTCGAGGCCCGGACTGGTTAACATGATCAATAGGATGTTTGAAGTCTCGCTGAAGGATCAGTCTTTTTCTGCACTGGTAAGACGAGAGGATATTCTTGGAGATGGTGAAGGTTTGGAAAAATGGAAAAATGAGAAATTCGGGGATGAAGACAGTGTCACTCTCTCTCCTGCGGAAACGATTGGCCTAATCCCAGTCAGGAGCGATGAGAAGGAAGGATTTGCCGTCATAAATGGTCAAACGCCAGTACAGCACTGGCACTTTTTTAATAAAATCAAGGGCACCGGGAACAAGGAGCAATTCAGTTATTATCTTGCCCAGCGGATCAAAAACCTTCTCAATGAAGAATTAATGGTCCATGATAAATCAAGTGGTGGGTTAAGACTCTTGAGGCCTTCTGATGTTGCCGTCTTATGTAGAAAGAATGATGAAGTAAAAGCGATCGCCGGCCAATTGCTTAATAACGGGCTTGAAGTGGCTGCCATTGTGGACGGTTTGCCTGAAAAGGCAGAATACCGCCTGCTTATCAATCTATTAAACTACATAGCAGACCCCTCCAACTCGCTATCCCTCACGGAAATAATGTTGTTGATCAAAGAGAGCGATCAGATCACAGCTGAATCAATGCTGGAAGCGAGACTTGAATTTCTGGCGGGTGCGCCTTCCCGCGGAGAGGAAGATTCGTCGGCCTATTATCATTATATTCAGCAATGGGGAAAAGAACACCCCTTTATCGTCCAGTTGGATCAGTTTGCCAGTCACTCCAGGCACCTTTCAGTACCCGAGCTCATTGAGAAGATGTTTGCCGTGCTGGAGATAAGAAAGCATATCTCTGCATGGGGAAACGCTGAACAGCGGCTGGCCAACATGCAGCAGGTGCTGAAATATGCCTGGGAATATGACGATTACTGCGTAAAGCTGAGTATCGCACCTAGCCTTATCGGATTTGTGATGTGGATGTCCGACAACAAAGATCGCAGCAACCAGGCTGCTTCTGCCAGTGAAACTGCAGTGAATATATTGACCTATCACAAGGCCAAAGGACTCGAGTGGCCTTTCGTTATCCTGACGAGCCTGGATTATCAGTACAACGACGGTTTTATGCACAAGGATTTCTTCAGAACATCTGTAAAAATGGACGGCGTTCTGAATATACAGGATCCGCTCCTCAACCGCTACATCAATTTCAGCTTCTGGCCTTTTGGCAGAAAGGAAAAAATAATTGGTTATGAGGAGACCATCAAAGCCACAGCACTATATCAGGAGGCCGAGCAGTCTAAAAGGAATGAGGTGACCCGGCTGCTTTATGTAGGCATGACAAGGGCCAGAGATTATATTGTCTCTACCAGTTTTAAAGAGAAAGAATCAGACTGGATGATCCTTGCCTGCGGCCATGGCGTTGCATGGAGCCTGAAAAACAAAACAAAGGAGCTGGCTGCTAACCAGTTTGCTGACTTGTTTGACCATGATGTGGAAGTGAATTATCAGGTAATGAAGGACGATCGTCCGATATTCAGCACTGAATATGAAGGTAATGAATACAAGCCAGGGTCCTATTTCGAAAAAGTTGGGGCAATAGCCCAGGATCAACCGAAATACCTCTCGCCCAGCAAACTCAAAGGGGCGCGTCCCGTGAAGGTCGAGCCGGTGGGCGATTTTAACCATCGGATATGGACAGGCAAACTGGAGGACGAAGCCTTGCTGGGAAATTGTCTTCATGATATTCTCTACCTATGGCCTGAAAATCCAGGCACAGAGAAGATTGAAGCCATCATCTCACGGCATAACCTGACTGGGCAGGTGAATGCAGCGGACATACTCCATCTTTTGGGGCAGATTGCAAAATGGGTTCAAGAGCTTAACCCAACAAACATTTACCGCGAACTCCCCATGCGAAACTGGGCTGGAAAATGTATCATGGCAGGCACAGCAGATCTCGTGCTGGAGTTTGACAATGAACTGATTATCGTAGACTACAAGTCATATCCGGGTAGTTATACCGAAGTGACAACTGAAGGGGGCAAACACTTTGCCGGAATCTATATTGGACAGCTTGATGCCTATGCCGGCATGCTTGAAGCTGCACTGAATAAAAAGGTTACCCGCAAGATGATTCTTTATTCCGTTTTAGGCAAATTAGTAGAGTTGAAATGAACTTCATTGCAGACAGTAAAAAGCTGCATTGAATCCCCCTCCTTTTCCTTGCAATTGAGTTGAAAGTTTCCTAAGGAGCTTCATTCATCTTTGCAAATCCAATGTTTCAACCTATTTCCATGCTAGTCCTTTGCCAACCTATGGTATAGGGCACTCCTCAAAAATGATAATCCCACCAGTTGCCTTCCTCCCTTTCCCCTCCAGTTCTCCACCACCTTTCCCGATTAATTCATTACCAGTACATTATCGATGTGTTTTTCTACATGTTTGCTTGATTGAGATGAAAAAGAGTAAAATTTCTATGCAAAAGAATAATCTCATTCCGAAAACAGGTAGGTAAAGGATTTTCTCGGCATATCCTCATTGTATTCCGGTATTCCAATTCCTCCTTGACTTCCCCTCCATGAGATTTAATATTCATGCACATAATTTAACCCTAAAAATCTCAATTATGAAAACTTTTGAAAAAAATTACATCGGAAAAGGCACCCAGGTCGCGAATTTATCAATCGTAAAATTCAGTTTCAAACTGTCAGAAATTGCAAAGCTCTCTCATGTATTCAACGGTGAAGATTACATCACTTTTGAGGTAGCGAAATTGAAGAATACAGACAGTTTCGGCCATGGATACACCGCATATGTAAACAAGTTGGTTGAAACGCCGGAACCTCAGGCAAGCCT
>CAIXHD010000593.1 GCA_903919065.1 uncultured Bacteroidota bacterium | reverse complement strand
GTTTTGAAGTTCAAACAGATAGCGATATTCTCCGTCTAATTTCAATAGTTCAGCATGCGTCCCCTGTTCAGCTATTTTACCCTCCTTGACCACAAAGATCTGGTCAGCATTCTGGATGGTGGAAAGCCTGTGAGCAATAATAATGGTCGTACGGTTGACCATCAGGTCCTGTAATGAGGCCTGAACATAATTTTCAGATTCCGAGTCCAGGGAAGATGTTGCTTCATCCATAATCAGGATCGGCGGATTACGATAGATGGCACGGGCAAGACAAATCCTCTGCCGCTGCCCGCCGGACAGGGTGCTGCCACGATCACCCAGATGAGCATTCAGACCATCTTCCATCTGGCTGATAAATTCCCATGCGTGAGCTACTTTTGCCGCAGTTTCGGCTGAAATCACATCAGGCTCGCTTCCAAATGAGATATTTGCCAGTATAGTTTCATTGAACAGAACCGGGTCCTGGGGCACTATTCCCATCAGGTTTCTCAAAGACTGTGTTTTAACCTTTCTGATATCAATACCATCTATCAGAATTGCACCCGCATTTACATCGTAGAACCTGGCCATCAGGTCCACCAACGTTGACTTTCCTGATCCCGACTGACCAACAAATGCTACAGTCTGCCCTTTATGGATAGTTAGACTGATATTGTCGATAACAAGTGCATTTTCGTAAGAAAAGCTGACGTTCCGTATCTCAATTTTGTTATTAAAGGAATTGAAATCTATAGCCTCAGGAGATTCACCCATTGGATCAACAGATTCCAGAACCTGATTGATCCTGTCGATAGAAGCCAATCCCTTATTCAGGTGATAAAAGGCCGTCGATACTGATTTGGCCGGAATAAGAAGCTGTGAGAATACAGCAATATAGGCAATAAATGAAGCGGCATTAAGTCCGCCCTCACCCTTAATAACCAGACTTCCGCCAATTGCCATCAGACTTACCACTACCAGGGATCCCAGAAATTCAGATAGTGGCGATGCCAGGTCGCGATGCCGGGTGATTGAATTCATTAACCGTGTAAAAACCTGGTTCTCTCTCTGAAAATTCTTTTTGCTGTGGTTCTGCGCATTAAATGCCTTGATAATCCTCAATCCCGATAGAGTTTCTTCAACAAGAGACATCAGCAGGCCCATTTGACTCTGGCTTTTGAACGATGTTTTTCTGAGTTTTCTACCAACGAGACCAATGAGAAAAGAGGCAAAAGGAAGGATGATCAGTACGACCAGTGTTAGCGAAGGACTCATCATAACCATGCCCACAAGGAAAATCAGGATATTTAACGGGTCCCTGAAGAATTTCTCAATCGACGACATAACTGACCATTCTATCTCCTGAACATCCTGCGTAATTCTCGACATGATATCCCCCTTCTTTTCCCGTGAATAGTAGGATAGCGGCAAGTCAACAATCTTTGAGTAAATGCGGTTGCGTATGTCCCTGACTACACCGTTGCGGATAGGAGCCATGAAGAAGTTCGCAAAATATATGTTGGCGGTTTTAAGAAAGAAGAGTCCGATGGCGATAAAACAAACCAGAATAAGTGCACTATGCTGTCCTTGCTTCTCAATCAAATGGCTTAAGAAGTAGTTGAAGTTCTCTGTGATGGACTCCTTTGAAAATTCCAGGGCAACGGGGGCTGTTACAACGGGAGTTTCAGCGAATAATACCCGGAGAAACGGGCCTATCAGTATAAGGCTTAAAAGCGAAAATATCACTCCCGCCACATTAAACAGTATGTTAAGAACTACGTAGCCGCGATATGGGTAAAGATATTGTCTGATTATCTGGAAAAAGGTCTTCATTCCTGTTTTGTCTGTTTCAATAAAACGTATCGACAGGCTTTTATTGCCTCAGATTCTTAGCTCCCAGATAATTCCACGGTGAAATTGCCTTAAGTTCAGATTTTAGATCCGGTGAAATTTCAAGTGTTTCAATAAAACTATGGATCTGGTCCTTAGTAATATGGACATTATTTCGAGTCAATTCCTTAAGAGCCTCATACGGATTAGGGTAGCTTTCACGACGCAGAATTGTCTGAATGGCCTCAGAAATTACCGCCCAGTTGTCTTCAAGATCCCTGTTTATTGCGTCTTCGTTTAACAAAAGCTTTTCCAGACCTTTTTGAAGTGATTTCATAGCGATCAGCCCATGAGCGAGTGGTACTCCAATATTCCGGAGGACAGTGGAATCAGTGAGGTCCCTTTGAAGCCTCGAGATTGGCAGTTTCTGACTGAGATGATCAAAAATTGCATTGGCAATTCCGAAGTTTCCTTCCGCATTTTCAAAATCGATAGGATTAACTTTATGAGGCATGGTTGATGAACCAACCTCCCCTTTCCGGATTTTTTGTTTAAAGTAGCCCATAGAAATATATGTCCATATATCTCTGGATAAGTCAATTAGAATTACCTGGATACGCCTCATGCAATCAAAGATCGCCGCCAGATTGTCATAATGTTCGATTTGTGTGGTAACCTGCGATCTTTCCAATTTTAAAACATTGTTGACCAGGTTATTGCCGAATTCTACCCAATTAATATCCGGATAGGCAACAACATGAGCATTAAAATTTCCGGTGGCACCACCGAATTTTGCTGGATATGGCAGACTCTGAAGAATTTTAGTTTGCTTTTCCAACCGTTCAACGAAAACAAGAAATTCTTTCCCAAGCCGGGTAGGGGAGGCGGGCTGGCCATGCGTACGGGCCAGCATGGGCACGTCCTGCCACTCTTCCGACATCGAAATCAGTTTACCGGTTAATTTAAGTAATGCTGGCAGATAAACCCGTTCAACAGCTTCCATAAATGATAGCGGAACAGCTGTATTATTTATATCCTGCGACGTGAGTCCAAAATGGATAAACTCTTTATAATGTCCTAAATTCAATTCGTCAAACTGCTCCTTAAGATAATATTCCACCGCCTTTACGTCGTGATTGGTAATGCTTTCTATCTCTTTGATCCTGATCCCGTCGTCGGGTGCAAAATTCAGGTAAAGGCCCCTGAGCGCAGGATATTGTTGCTTTGGAAAACCATTGAGCTGAGGCAGTGGTAAATCACACAATAAAATGAAGTATTCTATTTCTACCTGCAAACGGTATTTTATAAGTGCCCATTCCGAAAAATAGGGAGCTAAATCTTGTGTTTTATTTCGATATCTGCCATCTACAGGCGAGATTGCTGTTAATTCTGTGAGATTCATGATCTTAAAAATTTGAGGTCAAAGTTACTAAAAACCCTTGGTATCAGGAATAGAGTGGTATTCTCTATCTTTGGTGATCCGATGATACTTCATTAATGAAAATCTCTATTGTCAGTTACCTGAATTCCGTACCTCTTGTTTATGGTATCCAGCACTCAGAAGCACTTAAGAATTATATTGTTAGTCTGGATGTTCCGGCTGTCGGAGCTGCAAAACTGGCTGCCGGAGAGTCAGATATTGCCTTAGTGCCGGTTGGTGCGTTCCCAAAACCCGGTGAGGTGCAGTGGGTGGGTAATCATTGTATAGGCGTCGAGGGACCTGTTCGCACTGTTTGCCTATTCTCAGAAGTTCCCCTCCAAAATATCCGCAGAGTTTTTCTCGATCCGCATTCCCGCACCAGTGTGCAGCTGATCCGGATTCTTGCCAGGGAATACTGGAAATTGGATTGGGAATTTGTACCTGCAACTGAAGGATTTGAATACACCGAAATCAAGGAGGATTCTGCCGGGGTATGCATCGGAGACAAAGTTTTTGGCATTGAAAACCGTTATCCTTACTGCTATGACCTTGCCAGGGAATGGATCAGCTTTTCAAAGTTGCCATTTGTTTTTGCCGCCTGGGCAGTGAAAAATCCAATCGATCCAACTATAATCAGGTTACTCGATATAGCTCAGGAAGAGGGGATAAAAGCAATCCCGGACATTGCCCGGGATTGGAGTATGAAAGTTAGTTTACCGGAGTTTGAAATCCGGGATTACCTTACCCGCAATATTTCTTATCAGTTTACCAAAGAAAAGAAAGCAGGTATGGACAGGTTTTTTTCGCTTATTCAGAACCAGTCATGATAAACAGCGGTTTGAAGTCGAATGCATTATATTTCGGTCTCAGACGATCGGTGTTGTAATGCTTTTCAATGTCAACCAGTTTCTTGGTTGAAGTTACAACATCAAGAGGAGCGTTATCATAACGGCCATTCTTAAGAATTACCAGACGGCCATGTATTCCTTTGAGAATCAGGTCGAGCGCCAGGTTGCCAAAAGCCATCGGCACAATGGAATCCAATGCATCAGGATCTCCCCCGCGGACAAGATATCCCAGGTTCTGGTTGATAATATTGATTTTTGCTCCATTATTATATTTCGGGGTCAGATCCCTTACGTGATTACCCACGGTAAGTCCGATACCTCCAAGCTTGGCATGACCAAACATGTCTTTTTCGCCATCCATAAAGCTCATGTTCTCCAGTCCTTCAAAAGTTGCACCTTCTGAAATCAGACAGATAGAATATTTTGAAGGATTATGATTACGGTCGGAAACCAGCAATTCGGTTAATCTTTCAATGTTGAATTTATGCTCAGGAATCACACAGCGATGAGCTGCACCGGCCATAGTCGGCAACATTGCGGTATATCCGGCGTACCTTCCGAATACCTCGATCATCAGAATCCTCTCATGCGATCCAGCACTCGTCCGTAAGGTATTTACCAGGTGAATGGTTCGTGTAACGCATGTCGAAAATCCAATGCAATAGTCAGTCCCGGGAACATCATTATCCATAGTTTTTGGAATCGCCACCACTTTGAGTCCTTCGCTGTATAAGCGAACACCATAACTCAGGGTGTCGTCTCCTCCGATAGGAATAAGATAATCAACGCCAAGCCACTCGAGGTTTTTAATAACCTCCGGAGTCAGGTCGTTGAAATCGGCTGAATAGGTGTCCTTTAAATGTTCGGGTACTGCCACTTTAGGCATATGGCTCGGACGCGTGCGTGAACTGTGAAGGAAAGTTCCTCCGGTACGGCCAGCCCTGTTGACAACCTCTTCGGTTAAATGAATGAAATTGTTACTGTTGTCGAATTTCTTATCTCTTACCATTTCAGTAATTCCAGCCCAACCACGGCGAAGACCGATCACGTCATATCCTTCACGTAAAGCCCTGATGGTTACCGCACGGATGGCTGGGTTTAATCCCGGAACATCACCACCGCCGGTTAGAATCGCAATTGTACCTTTCTTTTTCATAATATATTTTTCTGGTTTGACCTTTGAATCGATTGAGCCGCAAAAGTAAAAAAAAAACCTGCTTGTTTGAAGCAGGTTTTCTTATTATTGGATAGATTAAAATCTCTTTTCCTTGATTCTGGCTTTTTTACCTGTCAGTCCGCGCAGATAATATATTCTGGCTCTGCGCACCCGGCCATGTTTGTTCACTTCAATCTTGTCGATGAATGGTGAAAATTCAGGAAAAATTCTTTCCACACCAACACCACCAGAAATTTTGCGAACGGTAAAAGTTGCAGTAGTTCCTTCTCCCCGACGCTGTATTACTACACCGCGGAACATCTGAATTCTCTCTTTGTCGCCTTCTTTAATCTTATAATGTACGGTAACGGTATCTCCTGCTTTGAATCCCGGATATTCCTGCTGTACTGCAAATTCCTGCTCTGCAATGTGTATTAAGTTCATTTCGCTAATCTTAACTGGTTTGTTACAAAATCGGCTGCAATATTAGCATTAATTTTACGAATTCACAAGCCGGGATTTAAAATAATTGGCTCTTTATTTCTTCATTTCTACCACTTTCAACCGTTCACCCGTATTTTCTTTCACCATTTTCTTCCAGGCTTCTGAATAACCAGGCTGATCAGGTCCTACGGCCACACCAGTTCCATTGTCAAGGAATTTTCCATCCTTTTCTTTCTTGATGTTGCCGTCGATATATTTAACTAGCAGATATTCAGATAATTCCTTCCATTTATTAAAGGTCATGTCAGCTTGGTCACATGAATATGCAGTGAGGTATTCCCTGGCCAGTTTTTCATCCTGGGCAAAAAGAACTTCCGCTGCCTTGTCAATGGCCGGCGTAAAAGCGGCAAACCGCGTGGTAAGTTCCTTCTGAAGTTTTTTGACATCCTGCACCATATAATTGTACCTCAGATAACACATGTTTGAGACGCGGTTGAATACCCAAAATGCGGAAGTCTCTGAGTATTTAAGCAGATCTCCATTCCCTTCGGCAAAGTTCCTGGGAATGCTGAGCATACCGCAATACATAGGTACATACTGTGTCGTTGCAGCATCATCCACTCCAAACCATAAAATCCCACCAATAGGATTTGGTAACCAGGAACGCGATTGAGTAATAAAGGAAAATCCGGTCTGCTGTGTTGCAATAGCTCTCTCATTCAGATATTTTTGCCCGTCAACTTCGAAATTCATTGGCCTCCAGCGATAAGGGCATTCAAATGGTCCAGCTCCCAGGTCCTTCGTCATGTCCATGGGGGTGCCTTCATAATGATCGCCCATGAAGCCCATTAAATCCTGTGCCGAAAGTTTGCGATCCGGCTTGATGAAGAGCGGCATTGGTTTACTTGCATTGTAACCCATGGCATAGTCGAGGTATTGATCCATTCCTTTGGCCACATGATTGAAGAAAGCATAAACCCTTGCCTCACATCCGCGCAGTTCTCCAAAATTAAGCGGTGCATAAGTGTCACGAAATGAAAATTCTTCGTCTTTTCCGGTAAACCATCCTTTTTCACGTGCAAAAGTGATGACATCTTTTGAATATATACAGTTGCTGGCGTCATTCAACGGGAAGGTAGTAATCCGTGCCTGATTGGCATGAGCGCAGACATACCCATCGGGAACTTTTCTTGCTACATACAGAATGCCATTCTTATCAGGGCCTTTGCCGATAATTTCAAATATCCATACTTCGTTTGCATCAGAAACAGACATCGATTCCCCGGATGAATAATACCCGTATTTTTCGCACAGGTTAATGATAGTCTGAATAGCTTCACGTGCAGTTTTCGACCGCTGAAGCGCAATATAGATTAGACTGCCATAGTCCATAATCGCCGCCGGATTCGCCAGTTCTGGCCTTCCGCCGTAGGTTGTTTCACCAATAGCTACCTGAAATTCATTAATGTTACCTATTACTGAATAGGTATGCGGAACCTGGGAAATCTTACCCAGATATTTTCCGGTGTCCCACTCATTAATGTCAACCATCGCCCCCTTTGCCCAGTCTGCAGCAGGCCGGTGGTACAATTCTCCATATAATACATGCGAATCCGCTGCATACGAAATCATGACAGATCCATCAACTGATGCCCCCTTGGTAACCAGAAAATTGGTACAGGCCATCGAACTTAACGCGCCAACGGTAAGAAGGGTTGAAAGAATCAATGCTATTTTTCTCATAGTGTATTGAATTTTTAGTAGTTATCTGTTAAATGATACTTTGTAAATATTTGTATTTCCTAATTGATCGGAAACCTTGATCGTCATAGTATGTTGAATTCCTGTTTTAATACGTTTAGGATCAAATTGATACTCAAGTAATTTGTTCTTTAGATCATATTCAAGCAATATCCATTTGCCATCGATCTCTCCCCGGTAACTCTGAATCCCTGAGAAATCATCTTTTGCGGTAAATTTAAAAGTATTCAAGGATTTGAGCTCTGCACCGGAAGAAAAGTTTAACGGCTTGATCACCGGTTTAACTGTATCCACCATGATGCAAAATGATCCAAAACTCCTTATTCTCGTAATCAGACGATCCCCTTCCCAGGTGCCTCCAAGGCTGCTGTATGTCCCGCTTTTGAGGTATTGAGCAATGGTGGCCTTGCTTCTGAGATTCTCAGGAAGATTCGAAGATTCAATGGCTAACCGGTAGTACAGGTGTACCGGGACATCAGGTTGATGGACCGAATGAACCGGAGAATAACTGCCGGGTTTTGGATCTGATACCGAATAACTAAAATAGATATCATCGTAAAGCGCTCCGGGTGGCATGCTTACTTCAATGCCGTCAGCGGCAAAGGTGTTCGCTTCCTCAAAATTGAAGTATGCATTGTAGATCGGAAGGAATCCTGGGTCATGGCGGAATTTAGATGGTTCAAGCCTGACATTGAATTCAGCAGTCGATTGGTTGCCCGAAGCATCCTCCGTCAGTATTTTAATTTTATGGATTTGCTCATTCTTTAACTCGATCCGACCCCTGTTTTTAGCAAATCTGTATATGGTTGCCTGATTGTTAGGATCAATGAACATTTTTAGAATAGGCCTGTGGTTAGATAAATAGGACTTATAGTCCATGAAACTATTCATATACCTGGTCTCGGAAAAGGAGATTTCATCCAAACAAGACTCGAAAAACTTTTCATTATCCAGAAAACCGGTAATCTTATATACACCGCAATGATTATCAGATCCGTTTAATAAGTCATACGTCTCGATCCCAATTCCGGAAACGGCATCTAATGCTATGGGGCCTTCTGTGGCCGGTTTATAAATTCCATCAACCTTTTTCAACTGTATTGCATAAGGTTTGATCCAATCCTGGCGCTCTTTTAGGGAGTATACAGTCACCTTTTCAATTACCGGAGGAATCGCGTCTTTCACTTCAATCGACCGGACAAGAGGATTAACCGGATTCTCAGACTGTGTTTCGCGTAATTCAAAATGGAGATGCGGACCTTCGGAACTGCCGGAATTGCCTGAAAGAGCAACAACCTGGCCCTTTTTAACAATCAGTCGTGAGGGTTCGGGAAACAGGTCTACTGCGAACGATTCCCTCCGGTATTGTTCAGATATAACATATTGCTTTACTTCGTTGCTGAATGATTCCAAATGACCGTACAAGGAGGTAAAACCATTTGGATGACGAATGTAAAGTGCATTTCCATAACCGCCGGCTTCAACTTTGATGCGTGATACATATCCATCCGCAACCGACTTTATTGGCACTCCGGTTGCACCGTTGGTTTTTATATCAATTCCGGAATGGAAATGGTTAATACGCGGTTCTGCAAAGTTCCCGGCCAGGAAAACAGGGATATCAACTGGTAAGGTGAGTGAGTTCCTTGCCGGGCCAACCAACGCCTGACCGAATGCTGGCGTAAGGAAATTACAGTATATCAAAAGGTTAATTCCGAAGAGTATAGATGCCAATTTTCTCATGGGTTCCAAAGATAAGGGATCATTGGTAATTCCTTCAAAATTTTGATTTGATTGATCTGTATGCTACATTTGTAATAAAAAGAAACCATGACATTCGAGCAGGAGGAAATGGTCCGCCAGCTTACTTACAGGATTAGGTTACTGATGGCACGATACCAGAGCCTGAAGCACGAAAATGAAAGTCTGGTTGCTGAGAAAAATGAGATATTAACCATAGTAGAAAAACAAAAGAAAGAAATTAGCAGACTCGAACAACAGTACAGTACGGCCAAGCTGGCAAAATCGGTTCTGGTACCTACCGAGGACCGCGAAACAGCAAAAGCCCAAGTTAACAGGATTGTGCGGGAAATTGATGAATGTATAGCTCTTTTAAATAAATAGGAGGATTAGTGGATAGCGGGTTCCATATAAAATTACAAATAGCCGGACGAATATATCCATTGATCATCGATCGTAAGGATGAAGAGAAAGTAAGAAAAGCAGCCAAGGTTATAAATGAGAAGTTCGTACAGTATCAGGAGAGATATCGTGATAAGGACGGACAGGACTTCATGGCCATGGCAGCATTTCAGTTTGTACTAAAACTTATTGAACTGGAAGAAAAGACAAACGAAACTCCTTTAATTACAGCAATCGGCGAAATCACCGATGAGCTGGAAGAGTTCATACAGAAAAAAATAGGCGTTCTTTGAATACAAAATATTGCCCGTATTAATCCTTGATCCTTGTAAAACTCAACATTTTTCACATTGGAGGAAAGCTCATAACTTAACAGGACAGGCCTCGGTTATCCCGCTCACCCGGGAGAGTTTCTTCGGAAGCCAGTGGAAGCCCGACGAAGTTGGCACCTCCATCCCTGTATAACTGGGGTTTTCGTTGTATCAAGGTTTTAATACGGGTTTTTTTATAGCTTTTAATGATAGAATACACTATATAATAAATTAAAAATGAATAGATTATGACGATAAGTATAATTGTTGGCATTCTTGCTTTTCTGATAGGAGGATCCATCGCATTCTTTGTTGGAAGGAAATCCCTCCAGACAAAGTCCTCCAATATTCTGAAAGATGCAGAAGCCGAAGCGGAGATGATCAAAAAGGATAAAATCCTTCAGGCAAAGGAGAAATTTCTTCAACTGAAAGCGGAACATGAGAGGGTGATCAATGAGAAGAATAGCAAAATCCTTATGGCAGAGAACAGAATCAACCAGCGCGAATCTGGCCTGTCACAAAAAATTGAGGAAAATCAACGTAAGAATAAAGAGATTGATGCGATACGGGCTAACCTTACCCAACAGATTGAAATACTGAATAAAAAGAACGAAGAACTTGACAGCACTCATAAACTCGCTGTCGAAAAACTGGAAACCATTTCAGGATTATCTGCAGAAGAGGCAAAAACCCAGATCATTGAGTCGCTTAAGGCAGACGCTAAATCCGAAGCTATGGGCTATGTTTCGGAAATC
>CAIXHD010000592.1 GCA_903919065.1 uncultured Bacteroidota bacterium | reverse complement strand
GTTGCCAATCACACTTCCGGCGATTTCGATGATCTTATCTTATTAAAGCTCTTTTTGGTCAAACGTCCCGACTTTAAGATTTTCTCGAACGCGGATCTGAAGAAAGCAGGAGAATACCTCAGGGATGGCGGTTGCGTGGGGATGTTCCCTTCCGTTAAAAAATCAGAGCAATGGGGAAGCCCGGTACTCAAGTTTATCAGGGATTCCAAAGTTTACATAGTTCCCGTTTATTTTAAAGGACCCGGTTTTGAAAAGACCGCTGTTGCGATCAGGATCGGGAACCCTATTCCTGTGCGTGACCTGGAGGGATTTGACGATATTTACAGGTATGGCCGCTATCTCAGGGAAAAGACTAATGCGTTGGGTACTTCGCTGGAAGTAAAAGAAATCTTTGAACCTGAGGACGGAAAGATTCAGGAAATTGAAGAAATAATCACTCCGGTCGCCGTTGAGGATCTCCAGGCTGAGATTGATCAACTGGAAGAAAATTATAAACTTTTCGAAGCTGGCGCATTCAAGGTTTACTGTGCTCCGGTAACTGCCATACCGGGAATTATTATCGAAATCGGCAGATTGAGGGAGGAAACATTTCGCCAGGTTGGAGAAGGCACCAATAAAAAGATCGATACAGATGATTTCGACAGATATTACCAGCATCTTTTTATCTGGGATAGTGAAGCCCGGAAGATCGCAGGAGCTTACCGCATTGGCATAGGTGCAGACATATATGAAAAGTACGGGATTGAAGGATTTTATATGAACGGTTTTTTTACGATAAGCGAAGGTTTCCATCCGCTGATAAAATCAGCAATTGAAGCAGGCAGGGCATTTATCGTATCTGAATACCAAAAGAAACCTTTATCACTGTATTATCTCTGGAAAGGCATTCTGAATATAATGTTAAAGCATCCCGAGCATCGTTATCTGATTGGTCAGGTTAGCATTAGTAACAGTTACACTGATTTTTCCCGAAGCCTGATGATTGAATTTCTCAGAAAGTATTATTTTGACCCACATATGGCCAATTTTGTTTCTCCGCGGAATCCATTCATTTCCAATACCGGAGATATAGATACGGAAATTCTTCTGGAAGGGGCCAGAAACCTGCACCGATTCGACAAGCAAATCCGTGATGTGAATATTGGAGATCTCGGGATGCCGGTATTGGTGAAAAAATATCTGGGCCTGAATGGGAAATTAGTGGCATTCAACCTGGATCCAAAATTTAATTATTCGCTGGATGGCTTGATAGTGGTTGACCGGAATAATGTTCCCACTCAATTGATATCCGCTCTTTTAAACAGGGTATGAAGTACATCGACCTCGCAGCATCGATAAAGGAAAGCAATTCGGAGTTCCTGAAAAAGCTTCCCGGATTCCTCGTCAGGTGGATTGAAAAGATTATCAAACAGGACGAGATGAACTTTATTTTCGACAAATACAAGAATTGTGAAGGGGCCGATTTTCATCGGAGCCTCATTAAGGAGTTCAATTTAACGTTGGAAATTGTTGGACTGGAGAATCTGCCTGAACATCAGAAATGCTTTTTCTTTGCCAACCATCCATTTGGCATCATCGATGGAATATGCCTGACAAAGACGGTGTTGGAAAAATACGGAACATTTAAGGTGATTGTTAATGAGTCGTTTTCTTATGTTCCAAATTTGCGGCCTTATATCACTTTGGTCAATCCTTTCGGAATGAGTTCGAAAGCCTATGTAACTGAGCTCGAAAAAGTGTTTCAGTCGGATGTGGCGATCGCTCATTTCCCTGCCGGTGAGGTATCCCGCAGATATCATGGAAAAATTCAGGATTGTGCCTGGCAGAAAAGTTTTATCACGCGGGCGGTCTCCAGTCAAAGGGATATCGTTCCATTCTATTTTCATGGCCGGAATTCCAACCTGTTTTATGGCATCAACCTCGTAAGAAGGGCGCTTGGTATCAAAACCAATATCGAAATGGTGCTGCTTCCCCGCGAAATGTTTTTGAAGCGTAACCAAACCATCCGGTTTGTTATAGGTAAACCCATCTCATGGAGAAAATTTGACCGGTCGCTGACTCCCTTCCAATGGGCCCAAAAAGTAAGAGAACATGTATATAAATTGTCATCGGTATCAGGAGATTTTGTAGTTTTATAGCATTAAACAGATCAGAAAATGGCAGACCTATCAACGACTTATATGGGCTTGAAATTGAAGAGTCCCATCATTGCAGGAAGTTCGGGACTTATGAACAGCCTGGAAAATCTTAAACAATTTGAAGAAGCAGGTGCCGGAGCAGTGGTGCTGAAATCTATTTTTGAAGAACAGATCCAACTGGAAACTCAAAAATTTATCAAGTCGGGCGATGAAAATGCCCAGCAATGGAATAATACCTTTCAGGGGATAGTAAACAGCCAGTCACATTATTACGATGAAGCCCTGGAATACATCAATAATTTTGCAAAAGAACATACCCTCGACCAATATCTTGATTTTATCAGGGAAGCGAAGAAGAATCTGACCATCCCCGTTATTGCAAGTATTCACTGTGTTTCCAATTATGACTGGAGTTACTTTGCAAAACGTATTCAGGATGCCGGCGCCGATGCACTGGAACTTAATGTTTACGTTCTGCCTTCAGATTTTAACCGTTCAGGAGTTGAAAATGAGCAGGTATATTTTGATATCATTGAAGCAGTTAAGAAACAGGTGACAATACCGATTTCCCTCAAAATCGGCTATTATTTCTCAAGTATCGTTAATACGGTTCAAAAGCTGAGTGAGACCGGTGTTTCAGCTCTGGTGATGTTTAACAGGCCCTATAATCCGGATATTGATATCAATAATCTGAAACTTACCTCCAATTATCTCCTGAGCAATCCCGAAGAATATGCCAGAACCCTTCGGTGGGTAGCCATTTTATCAGGGAAACTTAAATGTGATATTGCCGCTTCCTCCGGCATACATAGTTTTGAGCCGGTGGTAAAACAGCTACTGGCCGGTGCAACGGTCATACAGGTGGCTTCCGTAATATATATCCATGGGATCGACCATATCAGGCAGCTTGTCAGCGGACTGAATGGCTGGATGGACGAACATAAGTATGCCTGTATCAGTGATTTCAGGGGTAAACTCAACCAGCAGAATATCGAGAACCCGGCAGTTTACGAACGGGTGCAGTTTATGAAGCTCTACTCGAAGATCGAGTAAGGGCAGAAGGCAAAAAGGAAAGGCTCAAGGCTCAAGGCTCAAGGGCTTCTCTGACTAACCCCAGACTGTCAGATTAAATCCTGCCTTCTACATATGACACGATACCCGGGGTTAAAACCCCTGGCTATTGATACGCTCCTTATTTCTTGCTTCTTAAAACTTGTGACTAATTTCTGCCTTCTGCCCTCTGCCTTAAGTTAGTACTCAGCCGGCATATTGTTCAGCTGGCTCAGGGTAAATACCGGGCCATCCTTGCAAACATAATACTTACCCACATTGCAGCGGCCGCATTTTCCAAAGCCGCATTTCATCCTGTTT
>CAIXHD010000591.1 GCA_903919065.1 uncultured Bacteroidota bacterium | reverse complement strand
TCACCAAGACCTTTCGTGGGAAAATACCCCGGACCATCTGTAAAAAGACACCCAAAGGGATCGAGGCTTTTGAAAAATACGTCGAAAACCTGAAAGGCTATATCGGGGTTAAGTAGCCGGATAACGAAAGATCGCGGGCAATGGCACGCTTTCAATACCTGCTGTAATTACCTGCTGATAAGTATCTTCCGGATATTTTGCTTTTCGCTGTTCCTGATCATGATGAAATAAAGCCCCTGTGGTGCCGATCCAAGGTCGATTTGCTTTTCAAGCGATCCATTGACCTCAATGCCGTTTTGTTCATAAATGCTCAGGCCTTCATGGTTATAGATAATAATGGAAAAATAATCCTTCACCGGGCTCGAAATGTTCACGTTTACCATTCCGTTTGAAGGAACCGGATAAATGCAGATTCCGTTTTCAGTTTTCGGATCAGAAACAGGTGCATTCATGGCTGTCTGGCCTCCCTGTTGCTGTTGCTGCTGCGTTCCCTCTGAAAAACACTTGCTGAGGTTCCAGTCAACATATTTTGAACCGGAATTGACCTTTTCTGCAATAAACTGTCCGGTCATCACACATGGGTTTGCCGCAGATGCATTGGAAATCACGTGGATCTGCCCGCGGGGCACAAAAGCTCCTGCCTGGAAGGTGGTTCCTTCGGCTTTAACTGTAAGATCGCCCTGGTGGCCTTCAGCTTCACCGATAAAGAATGCCATCGGGAAAATAAGATCGTAGGATTTGATTTTGCAGTATTCCTCCACTTTGACCGTCTGACGGACTTTGACCTGGGCAAATTTTGTGAAGGTGACAATGGTAGGCTGACTGGCTCCAGCCTTCCGCAGACGAAGGTCAGTCATATCGAGGTTGATGGCATTAAAGCTGACCTGGCTGCCGGCCCCGATATCAATTTTCCCCAGGACATTGCTCCTGATCTCTACATTGCTGTTCGAACCTATTTCAATGTCGACATTGTTGTCGTAGATCCTGACCAGGTTGACCGTATTATCGGGCACCACGATTTTACCATTGGCCGAATTTCCCGAACTGTACTGCATATCGGGCCATACCACCTCGGCTGGGCCCTCCATGATATTGGGAAGATAGGCAGTTTTATCAGCGATGATCCTGTCGGCTTTCACAAAGCCCGGCGACACGCTGGAGTATTTTTTAAAGTGCGCTGCGCGGCCGGCTTCCGTAAGGCCGACAGCGCCGGAATTTACATGGTTATATTCTCCCACCTGTACCTCCTTTGATCCGAGGATGGTATAGGATGCCAGCTGTTTTTCCGGCGGGGTCAACGGGAAATAGAGAACTGAGGAACGACCCATGAAATATGCATCCTGGAAAGCCACATAGGGGTTGCCCGAATTGGTTATTGCCAGGCTGAGGCAGGGACCAATGTCGTTCATGCCGCCGTCACGGATTGGATTCCCGATATAGGTCCAGCTGCTGCCGTCGAATTGTTTGACTGCAATACGCGTGGGACTTGTACCTTCAATGAAAGCGACAACAGGATTCTGGGTGGTGGGGCTGAACAGGAGATGGACATTCGAACCTGAACCGATGGTTGTCTGGACACCCAGGGGCTGCCAGGAGAGCCCGTCGAACTTGAAGACCTTTATGGCTCCGTACTTATCAACATAGGATACGGCAGGATTCTGATCCACGGGGTCGATGGCAAGTCTCACTTCCGAGGCATCTAATGATATAGATTCGATCCCCGGGACAGACACCCAACTCCCGGTAAATTTATTAACCATGATTTGGGGATATTTGTTCGGCCGTTCAATCGAAGCAATATAGGGCACGCCTGCAGGACTAATCGCAATCTGCGGATTGGAGCTGCCGAAACCCGGAGAGTTGGGGGAAGGATTCGAGGGATCTACATCCACCCAGTCATTTCCGGAATATTTCATAACCCTGAGCTTAGATGATTGAAATTGAAGCCGTTCACAAAAAGCCACGTATGGAACAGCGCCGACGGGGTTGACATCCAGGTCAACCGGGCTGTCGCACCAGGAAAACTGGGTATTTCCGACCGGCTCCCAAACGTTAGAGGAGGAACTGGTGAGGACAGTAACCATCCCCATGTTTATACGACTTTCCAGTATCCCTAAAAATGGCTGTCCGCCTGTAGAGAAAGCAAGGGTAACAGCGTTTACCAATCCGCCGTAACAATACTGATCACCTGTAAATTCCCATCCGCCGGTACCCGAGCCGGTATATTTCATCACGGATGCAGGCTGGTATTCTTTGTCCAAAACCGGGTTGACATAGGCAATATAAACCCCATTAGTTGCCGGGTTGACAGCAAGACTTGGGCTGTACACCTCTGAAGGAGAAAATCCGGGAGATCCTGCATATTGCCAGGCATTGGTCTGCCCGATTCCTGAAAGCGGCGTTAATGAGAGCACAGTTAACACCGTCATGATCACCGTTGTGATCGAAATACTCTTTTTCATAGGAGGACTTTGTTAAAAACACCTAACAAAGTTAAGCTAAAACATATCAAATGTCAAGTCGATGCAGGAATATTACCTGTCTTGACTGGCCAATTCAACCACTCAACCATCACTGCTGATTGAGTAGGAAATTTATCTTTTCATTTTGAATTTTTCCAGGATAAAATCCATTTTCGGTCCCCGCATTTCATCAGGCAATCCGTGGCCGTTATTTGGGTAGGCAATGTATCGTTTTTCCCCCGGG
>CAIXHD010000590.1 GCA_903919065.1 uncultured Bacteroidota bacterium | reverse complement strand
TTGTTCGACCTCACTGCAGCTTCAATAAACTGCATTCCGCGTATTCCTTCGTCGATGCCCGGGAATTGTCCGGGAACCGTTTGTTCGCCCCTGATAGCCTTTGCAGCGCCTTTGTAAAGGTTGCCAAATGCCTCGTAGATTCCCTCAGGATGACCTGGAGGCAGCACATGGCTGTCGCGTGCAAAACTGGTGAGATAATCGTATCCGGGAGTAATAACCTCGTAAGGTGCCCCTTCGTGCATCATCTTCAGCTCGTTAGGGTTTTCCTGCTCCCAGTGGAAGGCTCCCTTGGTGCCGTAAACACTGATCTGGATATTGTTTTCTTCTCCGGTGGCGATCTGCGATGACCGGATTACGCCGGTAAGATTCTCATCAAACTTCAATAAAACATTACCATCAAGATCGAGCGGATTTTCCGGTTTTAATGTACTTAAAACAGCCAGTACCTCTTTGATTTTAAGCCCGGTAGTATATTCAATCATGTTAAAGGCATGTACCCCTATATCACCCATGCAGGAACTGATACCGGAAACCTTTGGGTCGAGCCGCCAAACGGAAAGTCGGGCATTGCCGCCATGGATGATCGGGTTAACCCATCCCTGAAGATATTGAGCATCTACACGTTGAATGTCGCCAATGTCGCCAGCTTCAATTCTGCGCTTCATCTCACGGACCATCGGATAGCCGGTGTAAGTATGAGTCAGACAGAATACCAGGCCTTTTTTAGCCGCAATCTCTTTTAGATCAATTGCTTCGACAGATGATAAGGTAACCGGTTTTTCGCAGATTACATGAAATCCGTTGCTCAGGAGTTTTTTAGCATGTTCATAATGCAGGTAGTTCGGCGTGACAATGGAAACCACCTGGATTCTTTCTGAAGCAGGCATTTCGTTCTCTCCTGTTATGAATGAATCAATATCAGGATAAGCCCTTTTTAAATCGATATCCTCTTCAACGGCAAACTCTTTGGCACGTTCGAAATTAATATCGAAAACACCGCCAACCAATTCATAGGAGTTGGCAATTTTGGCTGCTATGCGGTGGGCACCGCCGATGAAGGCGCCTTTGCCGCCTCCGATCATTCCCCAACGAAATCTTTTCATAGAAAATAGATCTTATACCTGTTAAGCAGTTTTCTTCTTTCTCATGGTGGTGAAAACAATCGCAAAAACCACAATCAGTATTGCCGGCAGTACGGCTGTATAACGAAGGATTTCCTGACCGGTGGCCTGATTATCGGTGAGCATACCTGATATAGGAAGGAATATCGAGGTGGAAAGCATTCCGGCACCTCCAAAAATGGAGAGTCCGAGTGCGCCTGTTTCAGGAATGTTTTCAGATATGAATCCCAGCATGGTGGGCCAGAAGAAACAGATACCGATGGCAAACACTGCTGCTGCAGCAAATGTCATGAATGCACCGCTAACATAACTCATAAGAAGGAGACCGATCATACTCACAATGGCGGAGAAGAATAGCATGCCGGTAGTATTGATCTTGTGCACGATAGGACCGGCAAAAGAGCGTCCGACTGCCATGATACCGTTGATAAAAGCAAGTACAAGGATTGGTGCTACCCCGGTGTCCTGAAGCAAGGAGCTGATTCGCTGACCTGTAGTTAGTTCGGTTGCCGCACTCAAAAGCATGCAGAAGAGCATGATCAGGAAGAGGGGTTTGAGGATAGCTTTCCACATGGAGCCATAGGATACCCCCATTTCCACCCTTTCAGTTTTTGGAAATTTCTGTCCGAACATCAGGGTACCATAGGCAATCAGAGGAATCACAAGAGTTCCAACCAAAACCTGCCACGGGAGTTTCAGCATATCCATAACCAGATATCCTACTAGGCTTCCGATTACGATACCTCCTGGAAACCACACATGAAACCGGTTGAGCATCTTGGTCTTATTGCCTGTAAAAATTGAGGCAACGAGCGGGTTGCATCCGGCTTCCACCGAACCGTTACCAACACCGATAAACAGGGTGCCAATAAACAGGGTCCAGAAATCCCTTGCAAAAATAGTAACAACAATACCGATCACATGGAGGAAAAATGCAAGTCTTACGAACCGCTTCATGCCGATCAGGTCGACAAATGGTCCGCCTATAAACTGGGCCAGGGTGAATCCCCAGAAAGCCGGGGCCATAGCGAGGCCCATTTCTTTTGCACTAAGGCCGAAGCCACCTTCCCAAACAAGCTCTAAACGGGCCCGGATGGCAAAGGTCATGGCAGTGGTGACAAGGGCCATGCAACTCATCCAAAACAGTCGATTGGCATTGAATTCTTTTGAAGTCATTTTGTAATGGTTTAGATTTTGAATTTAAAAATAGGTATTTTTGGTTAATACAACTAAATACTCAGATTCTATGGGACGCCCAGTAACATTATTCACCGGCCAGTGGGCCGATCTTACGTTTGAAACACTGTGTAAAAAAGCTACCGGATTCGGCTATGATGGGCTCGAGCTGGCATGCTGGGGTGATCATTTTGAGGTTGATAAGGCCGATCAGGCCTATTGCGACAACCGGCGTGCGATCCTCGAAAAATATGATCTCAAAACCTGGGCGATTTCGAATCATTTAGTTGGCCAGGCAGTTTGCGACCGCATAGATGAGAGGCATCAGTCGATTTTGCCGGCCTATGTTTGGGGAGATGGCGAGCCGGAAGGCGTTCGTCAGCGTGCCGCACAGGAGATGATCAATACTGCCCATGCAGCAAAACGACTTGGCGTGGGTGTCGTCTGCGGTTTTACAGGAAGCTCGATATGGCACCTGAATTACTCTTTCCCATCAGTTCCTGCATCCATGATAGAGGCCGGTTTTGCAGATTTCGCCAAACGCTGGAAGCCAATTCTCGATGAATATCAAAAACTGGGTATCAAGTTTGCCCTGGAAGTGCATCCGACAGAAATAGCCTTTGATATTGCCACAGCCGAAAGAGCTCTGAAAGCTATCGACTATCATCCTGCATTCGGATTTAATTTCGATCCGAGCCATTTTGGCTACCAGGGTGTAGATTATGTTGGTTTCCTGTACAAGTTTTCCGACCGGATTTTCCACGTACATATGAAAGATGTGGGCTGGTCGCCTTACCCAACTGAAGCTGGTGTTTTCGGTGGACATCTTGATTTCGGTGATCGCCGCCGTTACTGGGATTTCAGAAGCCTTGGCCACGGTAATATCGAGTTCGAGGAAATTATCCGCGCTTTAAACAGGATTAAATATACCGGACCGTTATCCGTTGAATGGGAAGACAGCGGGATGGACCGTGAGCACGGCGCCGCCGAAGCATGCGATTATGTAAATAGCGTTGATTTTCCGTCGTCGGACATTGCTTTCGACGCGGCATTTGACAAGTAGGGGAGGACCCGCGGGTCCTCCCCTACACTAAATCAGCCTTTCTAGTAGTTTCTTCGTCAGCATTATACCCTCTTCTTCGGTATATTTGTCGCCTTCGTATTCAACGTCAATATACCCGCGATAACCTGATTTTTTGACAATATTGATCATCCGGGCAAAGTCGATGGTTGTTTCGTTGCCGTCTTTATCGAAATCGTATGATTTTCCACTCACTCCTTTTGCGAAGGGCATTAATTCTTCTATTCCCTTGTACCGATCGTACTGTTCCGTGTCGCTGATTCGAAAGTTTCCAAAGTCAGGCAGGGTGCCAATATTGGGCATTTTTACAGATTTGATCACATTACTCAGCCAGGCACCATTCGATGAATTACCTCCATGGTTTTCCACTATGATATTTATACCCTTGGTTTGGGCATATCCGCATAACTGGCGTAAACCCAAAATTACGTTTGCTGAATGCTCCTCAGGAGTGCCGTTGCCGCCAGCGTTCACACGAATGGAATGACAGCCCAGGAATTGGGCAGCATCCACCCATTTAATATGGTTTTCGGCTACCTTAATGCGGCCCTCGTTGGTTGCTTCGCCAAGGTCTCCTTCTCCATCGACCATGATCAGCAGATTTTTGACGCCGTGATAGTCCGATATTCTTTTCAGTTCGGCAAGATATTTCTGATCAATCACATAATCAGCGAAAAATGAGCTGACATACTCTACGGCAGTGATCCCGAAATCACGCTTGGCTTTTACCGGAAACTCAAGGTTGTCCAGCATTTTACCTCCCAGTGCACGGTGCAGCGACCACTCGGCCAGAGATATCTGAAACCTTGGTCCTGAGCTGCATGATGAAATAAACCCCGGTGCAGCTGCCAGACCCGCGGCTGCCAGACCCGATTTGAAAACGAAATCCCGCCTTTTCATCTTTTTACATTATTGGGTTAATCAACCAAATTAA
>CAIXHD010000589.1 GCA_903919065.1 uncultured Bacteroidota bacterium | reverse complement strand
TTCAAGTCTGATTATCAGTCCGGGCCTGCAAATTGATGAGCGTTATGCGTTCTCTGTTGCCGCGTTGACTTCGGTGCAAACTTGCTTCATAAGTTTTAAAATAATCAATCAGCTGATAAGGGATAACCCAGCTTTTGCAACCGGTATGATTGAGGATTTAAGCATGAAATCACTTGTTGCACATAAAAAGCTGGTGAGTCTGACCCAAAAGAAAATGGCTGGCCGAATTGCAGAGGCCTTATTATTTTTTTCAGATGAGGTTTATCATTCTGACACCTTTGATGTAATTCTGACCAGGCAGGAGCTTGGCGAATTAACTAATATGGCTAAGGAAAGTGTTGTAAGAATACTGAAAGAACTAGATTCACAAGGGGTTATAAAATCTGATAGTTCCAGGATTCAAATCCTCGATATGTCCAGGTTACATTTAATATCTGAAAAGGGATAAAAGACATCATGAGAAAAATTCATCTGTTAATCGTAATCAGTACCATGCTTTTAGGTTGTACTGAACAAAACCTTAAAGATCATTTTGTTTTGAATGGTAGGGTAAACGGATCAGAGGAAGGATGGTTGTTCTTATACTACAGTGATACTGCCGGGGCGCGAATAAAGGACAGCTCTCAGCTGGTGGATGGGGAATTTTCTTTTCGGGGAACAATTAATGAACCATCCATGGCCTACCTGCAGCTTAAGGAAGAAAAGCGAAGTGAATTAAATTCAGCAAGCTTCTTTCTTGAGCCGGCTAACATGAAGGCTGAATTGCAATATAACAACTTCGCCAATGGCAGATTTGATGGATCCGCCACTCAGCGGGAACTCGATGAGTTGAATAAATCTAAAGAGCCTGTCATGAATAAGATGATCCCGCTTCGTGCTGAATATGAGCTGGCGAGTACTAAATATCGCGAGGCTGTGAAAGCAAAAAAAGGGGAGTCTGAATTAGATAGCCTGAAAGGCGAAGCCGATGCAGTCCATGCCAGATTCGATCCTTTCAACGCAGATCTGATGACGCTGGATTGGAAGTTCTTTGCTAACCATCCAACTTCACCCGTGACCGCCTATATGATCCGGTTTCATATCAACGATCTTCCCATTGATACGCTGATGCAGATATACGACCGCATGGGAACCAGATTACAGCAATCAGATGATGCGAAAAATTTATTGATTGAAATTAAGCAGCTCAGGAATGGTTCACCGGGCAATCCGGCCACCGGTTTTTCCACCATAGATATTAATGGAGATTCCCTCAGGCTTTCCGATTTTAGAGGGAAATATGTCCTGCTCGATTTTTGGGCGAGCTGGTGTGGTCCGTGCCGGAAAGGAAATCCCCATCTCAAGGAGGTGTATGCCAAACTTAAAGGAAAGGGCATTGAATTTATTGGTATTTCAGACGATGATTCCAAACCTGATGCCTGGCGCAAAGCAGTTGAAAAGGATGGCCTTCCCTGGCGCCATGTTTTAAGGGGGTTTGATATGGCCAAACAAATGAAAAATGAACCAAATGATAAGGATCTAAGCGATAAATTCGGCATTCACTCCTTACCAACCAAGATACTGATTGATCCCAATGGG
>CAIXHD010000588.1 GCA_903919065.1 uncultured Bacteroidota bacterium | reverse complement strand
GAAAAATTCATGAACACTTAATCTTAACATCTGATTTTGATTCTGCAAAATTCATTTTTAAGTGTTACAATTCTGTTTCAAAAAAAATACAAAGTAATTAAAAGAAATTTTTAGTTTTTGCTCTAAAGAATGAAAAAATTCCCGCAACGTTTAAGCGCTGCGGGAATTTAAAGTTAGCCCGATCTTGATCTCGGAATGGTTTACATTATTTTAACAGCCATATTTCAGCATTGATATCGTCAGTTGCAGCGCCAAACTGACTTTTCAGCGCTGCCTGATAATTTTCGGTATTGGTGGTTCTTTCTGAACTGGGGTACTGCCATCTTTTTGCGATACGACCGCTGTTGGCAGTTCCTGCTCCAATAAGAAATGTAGGTACACCTGTTCGTCTGTAATTGTTGTAAGCTTCCCATCCGGAATTCTGAAAGAAGGCAAGGTATTTTTGAGTTAAAATCTGAGATAAGGCCATTGTTGGCGTAGTGCTTAATTTAACCGAAACTTGTACATAATAAGAGGTCCACTTTGTTTCGACATCGGTCACTCCGTGAAAAATCCATGAAGCTTTAATCCCTTTGATATAATAGTCTTCGGCATTTCCAGTTGCCCAACCACGGTTAATGGCTTCGGCTATGTTAAAACATGCTTCAGAGTATCCAATCTGGATGCAAGGCTCACCGGTGTATGAGCTGTAATAGCGACTCTTGCTGATCGCAGAATATTCGCCGTTTAACATTTTAGTTGACATGTCGTCCAGACTTTCACCTGAACTGGCTCCAACGTATGCACCAAAATCGGCAGCTGTTAGCCCGGCTCTGATTTTAGCAGGAGCAGGGTCGGCAGTAATAAATGTACGTGGGTCTTTCAGCGATGCCAGTGTATTCAGGTAAGTGGCTGCCATGTTATTACGTGTGGCAGTCTGGCCATAGTTATCCTGGTTGAGTGGGTATTTATCAGTCGAACTGTTGTAAGTAAATTTCAGGTTATCATCAAGCGAACTCATAACCGGATATTTGGCAGGGTTATTCACGATATTGGCAAACTGCGTTTTGATGTTCAGGTCGGTATCCAATTCTTTTTTGCTTAGGGTGATTAATACACGAAGTTTGTAGCTATTCACTACTTTTTGCCATTTCTTCAGGTCATTGCCAAGCATGAAATCTCCGGAAAGAGTTTGATCACCGCTGTTTATGAGTGTTTGAAGTTCAGTATTCGATTCTTCGAGCCAGGCAAGCACCTGTTTAAATACCGCTTTTTGTGCATCATATTTTGGAGCTGTATTTTCAAGGCTTTTCAGTGCATCAGTCATTGGGACATCGCCTAGCTTCATGCTCATATCAATAAAAAAGTAGGCTTTAAAAAATTTACCCAAAGCTGAATACGCATTGTTGTCGGCCAAACCAATCCGTTTGGCTTCCGAAATCATTTGGTTAACGTTTTTTAAATGAGTATAATTGAAACTCGTGGTTGTCCAATCGTATTCCTGATCATCGTAATAGGCATAGTTACTGCAATAGAATTGGTTCCAACGCATTTCGTCGTTCCATGGCGCATAATTGATGTTGTAAAGAATATTGGTAAAAACCAGTGATGGCGGCACTTCACCAGGGCTGTTCGGAGATTTTTCCAAATCCCCGAATTTTTGACATGATGATAGCCCAACTGCGAGCAACATCATAAATATGATTATTTTCTTCATTTTTTTATTGTGAATTTGTAAATTAATGTTGGATTAAAAGTTGATATTAAGGTTAAACCCTAAGCGACGCGTTGTTGGGGTTTGAAGTCCTGAAGAACCGTCACTTCCGACATACTGTTCGATATCAATATCGGTTCTTTCGGCAAAGTACAACAGGTTACGTCCAACAAATGAGATATTCGCCTGTTTGATAAAAGTTTTGCTTAAGACGGTCTGAGGGATCGCATAGGTTAAAACCACTTCGCGCAGTTTTACAAAAGAACGGCTGATGCGGTCAGCAACATCGGTTCCATAATAACGGCTTATGTAGTCTTGCAGGTAAGTAGGAGTGGTGTTGGGAGCAAATTGCAGCTTGTCGTAGTTGGTAACATGGCCATCCGAATTATAAACAATTGCCTGACCGTTGCTTACAACGACACCTTCACCAACATAGGATTTAATACCCTTGGTATCGTTGATGCGGGCAACTCCCATAGTGCCTAGCACAGTATTGATATGCCGTCCGCCCTGGTAGGTTTTCTTTTCTACATAGTCTAGAATCTGTCCGCCGAATCGTCCGTCGAACTGAACTTTCAGGCTCAAATTTTTATATGAAAACGTGTTGTTTATCGCTCCAACCCAATCTGAATTTGCATTTCCAAGATATTGAACAACTGAGTTTTTGATGGGGCGGCCACTGGCATCATTGATAATTGTTCCCTCCGAAGTCCTCACAAAGTCAGTACCATACATCTTATCCATCCGGTCGCCAACTTTTAAATAGATGTTCAACTTGTCAACTCCTGTGTATATCTCTTTCAGGTATCTCTGATAGGTTGAATAGTTGGCCGAAATGTCCCACCTAAAACCATTGACTTTATGCACCGGTGAACCTGAAACATTTATTTCGATCCCTTTTCGTTGAACCTTAATTCCATTCACCAATGCCGATGAATATCCGGTTGCTCCTGAAATTGGTAATGAGAAGATTTGAGGGCCGTCAATACTCGAAAAGTAAGTTACATCGAAGATAAGTTTGTTTTCGAAAAAGCCAACATCTGTACCAACTTCCCATGCCGTGCTTGAGTTTGGTTGAAGGTCAGGATTCGAAATCGTGTTTGTAAATGTTGCGGCTGGTTTTCCCTGAATCAGGCTAATTGAGTATGAAGCCGAGTTTTGGAATGAAGGGCCATCGTAAGGTGAATAATAATTACCGCCATATCCTGGAACCCACAATTGGCCAATCGTACTTGATGTTAAAGCGCCACCAACTTTAGCATACGAACCTCGTATTTTCCATGATTTAACGGAAGGAATGGTTATCAGCTTTGATAGCTCGATACTGGTTGAAACCGACGGATAGAAATAGGTGTTGTGGCTGGTTGGCAGAGTTGAGTTTTTATCGGCACGGCCAGTTAACGACAGCGTAAGAAAATCGTCGTAGGTAAGGTCGGTAGTTGCATAAGCACTCAATACCTGCATAGGTGCATAGTAGTTGTACGATTTTACCGGATTTTTAGAATTACTCAGGTTATACCATTCCGGAACATTCAAGTAATCGGTTGTTGCATAGCTGCTTCTAAATGAGTAGGAGCGAATATTTCCCCCTGCGGTGGCATGTAAACTTAGTTTTGGAACTACATAGCGGTCGTACGACAAAAGAACGTCGGTATTGTTCTCAAACAGGTTACGTTTGTCTTCGCGGTAATCACCTTCACCAGCTTCGCGACCATAGGGATGCGCCGAGTAAGGAAGCTTTTCGGATCGGAATAAATCGTAGGTTGAAATAGCAGTACGAGCCTGCAGGCTCAGGTAATTATTGAATTTGTAGGATATGGTGGCATTTCCTGTAAGGTCGGTTTTGTAGTGACCGCGCAACCATTCGTACGACATGAAATAGGGGTTGTGGTAACGTTGGTATTCAGCATAATCCGATTGAACACCTTCTTTTCCAGGCTGCCAGTAATTGCGCATATCATCTATGTTCCAGTCTGCCCCTCCCCATGCTATGATATTGTAAATAATACTATTCGGACCATAGTTCACATCCGGAACATTAGGGGTGTATTGCCGGCTATAGGCCATGTTAGCACTCACCCGAAGCTTCTTTGAAATGTTATATCCCCCGGTTAAATTGAAGCTGGTAATATTGAGTGAGGTATTCGGAACAATACCTTTCTGGTAACTGTGCGAGGCAGAGAAACGCAGGTCGTATTTTTCGTTGCTTGCCGAAAGAGCCAGACTGTTGTTGGAAAGGAGTCCGGTTTGAAGAAAGCGTTTCAGGTTGTCTTTTCCCCGTGCAACATACGGGGTCGGTTTGATATTACCCTTATAGGTCGAACCATTGGCATAAGTAGTTGTGTAAGAAGTTCCGGGTGTGTAAAGTCCATCGTATTGCGGTATCAATTGCCCTTCAAATTTTGGTCCCCAAACATCATAATCGCCGTCGTTTAAACCGCCCCCTTTTCCGTCGGCAAATGCATAGATTCCATGGTCGCCGGGACCGTATTCGTCCTGTACTTTTGGTATCGCCAAAAAGCCACTCTCAGCCATTGTACTTGAATTGAAATCGACAGAGAAGCCTCGTTTATCCGTAGTTCCCCGTTTAGTGGTAATCTGAATAGCACCGTATTGGCCTCTCGATCCATATAAAGCCGCAGCGGTGGGACCCTTTAATATGGTGTAGCTTTCAATATCATCGGG
>CAIXHD010000587.1 GCA_903919065.1 uncultured Bacteroidota bacterium | reverse complement strand
GGCACCATTCAACCATGTAAAGTGCTCTCCTCAGATAAACAATTCACCACGATTGAACTTGATCTTCCTCCTGTAGGATCCGTTTTTGTTGTCTTTCAACCAAAGAACAAACCGGCGGCAGTCAGCCAGCCAGATGTCCTGACGACCTTAAATGAAAGCAATCCGGTTCCTCCTGTTTATCCTGATAAACCTTGGAAAGTTACATTTCCTGATGGTCGTGGCGCACCTGCCAGTATCCTCATGGAGGAGCTGTCGGATTGGACTTCCTCAACCATCGACGGGGTAAAGTATTTTTCCGGTAGTGCAACTTACTCAACTGCTTTTACCATGGAGGAATCTGCAGTAAAAGCCGGTAAAGGTCTTATACTGGATCTTGGTACTGTTAAAGAGATTGCAGTGGTTAAGATCAATGGGGTAGTGGTAGATACACTTTGGAAACCTCCATATCAGACTGCAATTGGCAAATTCGTGAATCCCGGGAAAAACAATCTGGAACTGGTAGTAACCAATTTATGGCATAATCGTCTGGTTGGTGATGTTGGCAAACCCGAAGCTGAAAGGACTACCCGCACCAATATTCAAAACCGCTACCGCAATAATATGCCTTTACTTCCATCCGGATTGATCGGCCCAGTAGTGATAAGGTAGCAAACAGATAGATTATGATTCGGAGAAAATTTCCTGCTATTGCGCCTTTGATTCTGTTTTTCCTGACTTTGGGAATCACTGTCAATGCCCAGAAAATCTATTGGGGCAATGAGGTGCCACTGGGCTGGAATGGCCAGTGGGCCGACAAATTTCTTACTGTAGCCGAAAAGTCGGGATATGAAAGAACCACCTCCTCGGAGGAGGTGCTGGAATTTCTGAATACGATGAAATGGAACAGTGAATGCGTTCAGGTTATTAACGTTTTTACTTCCGAACTTGGCCGGGTTTGCTCAGCACTGGTTCTCGCAAATCCGAGGGTAAATTCCCCGGCAGAAGCCCGTCGGTCGGGTAAGCCGGTTATTTACCTTCAGGGAAATATCCATCCTCCGGAAACCGAGGGCAAGGAAGCGCTGCTCATGGTTATGCGTGATATTCTGATTGGAAAAAGTAAGCACCTTCTCGATAATCAGATTATAATCATCTGCCCGAATTTTTGTGTCGATGGAAACGATGCTCTCACCCTGCAGCAGGGTACCCCGCACCTGATCGGTTCAGGAACTAACTCCAAAGGTTTCAATTTGAACCGCGATGCCGTCAAACTGGAATCAACAGATGTTAACGGATTGTATAAGAATGTTTTAAATCCATGGGATCCGGTTTTATTCTTTGATGCACATGCTATGGACCGGGTGAAATATGCCTATGCAATCTGTTATGCTACTTGCAATCTGCCGGCTGCCAGCCCGGAACCGCGCGATTATATCTGGAACTCCCTTTTTCCGGCAGTAAGGGACAAAATTCGTACGAATTTCGGCCTGGAAACTTTTACCCATTGCCTGTCAGATGAGGAAAACTGGCCGCCAACAATCTGGAGCCACGACAAGGCTTACTGGTTTATTGAGGGTAAATTCCTGGCTAATGCCTACGGATTGCGCAATCGGATGTCGGTACTTGTGGAAACCCCCGGTCACCCGTCGTTCGAGCGTAAAATTTATGCCCAGTATGCTTATATCAGCGAATTGGTTGCTTATACCAACCATCATGGAAAGGAAATGATGGAGATCTGCCGCAAAGCAGATGAAAAGGTGGGTAATCAGATTACGACAAACGCTGAATCAGGCAGACTGAGAAATTTCGTTCAGGGAAAATATGAGTCGTGGGGTAAGGTAGATGTCCTTGCTTATGAGAAAAATATTCCTGAATATATCCCCGGAACCAGCGCCATTCGCACCCGGCCGGGTACAGCCGACGGGCCCCCTCAAGTCATACATGGCGTTGAACACATGACAAAACCCGTGGGAACAAAAACCGCCGCCGTACCAAGCGGGTACCTGATTCCGAAGAGCCTTGATTTTATCATTGCCAAACTAAGATTGCAAAATATCCGGATCGATACGCTTAAAACACCCCTTACCGTTTCCGGGGAAGAATTTCTGGTCGATTCGCTGCGTCATGAGAGATGGTACGGTTTCAGCATGACCCGGCTGATTGGCCGCTTTACACCGGCGGCTGCAAGAACTTTCGCGACGGGTACCTTCATTGTTAATATGGCTCAGCCAATGGCCAACCTGGCGTTTTTTTGTCTGGAACCTGAAACCCCTGACGGATATGCCGGATGGGGATTACTGGATCCTTTTATGACAGGACTGGCAGCGCATGGACATCAGATGATATATCCGGTATTCAAGTTTTTCGAAAAAATTAATTAGTCTTATAATCACGAAATTATGAATAAGTATCAGTATGCCATTGTTTTAGGATTAATTCTATCGGTTCCTGTATTCTCACAGGCCCCAGTAAAATCCTCTTTACCGGTACCGGAAAGGGGATTCGTCAGTATCACTCCAGCTGAAACCTGGGAGCAGGGACTGATCAGTGGAAACGGCACCATGGGCGCCAATGTCATGAGCCGCCCGATCGATGAAACCATCATATTTACCCACTCCGGACTTTTCTTGCCACAGGGACCGCCAACTATGCCACGCGATCAGTCGGCCCGCCTTTTCGAAATTCGCAGGCTGATCGACCAGGGGTTATACAAACAAGCCTCTCAGCTGCAATTTGATTTGTCGGGACAGGAGGGTTTTATGTATCCAGATCCTTTTGTGCCGGCTTTCGATATGGGCATAAAAATGAACAGTGATAAGATCATAACCGATTATGCAAGATCCGTAAATTTCCAGAATGGCGAAACCACCGTCCACTGGTCGGACGTCAATGGAACCTACGAAAGAAAGTTATTCGTTTCCAGAGCCGATGGAATCGTGGTGCTGCAGATTAAGGGCTCGAAAAAAGGATTGCTGAATTGCGAAATTAAGCTTAAGCGGACCATACCCTCCGATAAACTGGCCTACAACTACATC
>CAIXHD010000586.1 GCA_903919065.1 uncultured Bacteroidota bacterium | reverse complement strand
TCTCCAGGTTCACTTAAAAATCAAGCGGTTACGTCTTTAAAGAAGAGTAATCGCTTTTTTATTTGCAAACATTTTGCATAACATCGATCTGTTACCCAAACCTCGGGTTAACCCATTCTCGCTTGGTAAGTTACTTAAAATCTGCACTGTAACAACCTGATAAGTTGTCATTTAAAAAAAACTTGCTAACATCTCTGTTGGTAACCTACCTATTTTGATTAATATCCATTGAAAAACCACTAATAACCATTACAACAGTCAGAATATCAATAAAATAGCACTTGACAAAGGCTTATTTATGTGTTATCTTTACCGGAAATTGAAAACGACATGAAAGCAATTGATGCTTTGACAGGGCAGACGTTTACTAAGAAGGTGGCGACACAAAGATTCTCAAGCAGGGAGAACCAGCGTATTTACAACAACCGTAAGTCAAATGAGCGTAGGAAAGCCCTGAAGGATTATTGGAGAGTATTGACGCACAACAGGGACATTCTGGAACGAACCCTGTCAGGCAAGCCAGAACGGATTGTAAGTAAGGATTTTCTAATCGGGGCAGGATACAATTTCGCCTTCTTTACGCATTCAGGAATCAAGGAACAGGACAAAGCGGTCGGGTTGTTTGACTTCGGATTGCAACCCCTTTCAGGTGACCGGTACAAAATATTTCATTCTGGTAAAGCTTCCGTTTCGGGGGTAGAAACAATAAATTCCTCACAATCATGAATATACTTCTATTGACTGAATCCGTTGATTCCTACGCAACCGGATCATTGGTGGGTGCCTTTGAAAAGAAAAAACATACTGTCACCATTGTTCGCCCGAAAGACTTGTATCTTTTTGTCAGCAGTCACCAGTCTGGATTTGATCGGGTTTACCGAGATGTAAAAGGGCAGATGGTTCGGATTTTGGCAAACGAGTTCGATATCGTTTATCCGAGGATAGGGGCCAATCTGCGCTTCGGAGCAACAATCCTTAATCACTTGAATTTTAACGTTGGGATTTATTCACCAATTCCGGCTGATGGGTTGTTGATGGCATCCGATAAATTTCAGACCACGCAACTTTGTTCCCAGTTTGGTATACGAACACCACGAACAATAATGTATTACGGTGGAGATTCTGTTGACCAATTGATCGAAAAAGTTGGAGGCGTACCCGTCGTAGTAAAGCAACTATTTGGGTCACAAGGCACCGCAGTTTCTTTACTCGACTCTATGCAGGCAGTACGTTCGGTTCTCGACAGTTTTGCTAAGGCAGGAATCTCTGTTCTGGTTCAGGAGTTCATTGATGCTGGTGGCAAGGATTTTAGGGTTTTCTGTGTTGGTGGTAAGGTGGCCGCTTCGTATCAGCGAGTAGCCCCAAAAGGCGAGTTTAGGGCTAACATCAGCGGAGGTGGTCATGGCATCAAGGCTGAAATTACCAAGGAAGAGGAATATTTGTGCCTGTTGGCGGCGCAGGCTGTTGACTTACCTGTCGCTGGCGTTGATTTTATTCGGGCGAAAGACGGGCAGCCCTTTCTCATCGAAGATAACGGCAATGCAGGTTTTCATGTTGAAAAGGTAACCGGCATCAGTGTCGCTGATGCCATTGTAGATTTCGTGGAACAGGATTTTGCTTTACATGGGAAAGATCGAAACAAGGTGCAAGCGGATCGCAGAGATACCACACAGCTGCTCCAGAACCTCACTGACGAGGCGAAGAAAGTCAGTAAGGTTATCGACCCGATTATCAATGATGAGTACCTGAAATCGCTATTGGCTGAACACAAAGGTGAAACATTGGATTTTACTGATCGGGAAGGGCAGAGGCAGCAACGACAGCTGAAATCGTTATCGGATTTGGTTTATATCATGTCGCAAACCTTTAAAATACAGTAGTATGGAAGCCTTTCATTGCGATATCCCGACGTTGATGGTTCAGCCAAAAAAAACTGATCTGATTGATTATATCCTCATGGCTGTCATAGCCATCCCACTGGTGATAGCCATCATAAACAATATTCCAAAGACAACTGATGATGAAAAATGATAAAGCACGGGCATATTTCGGGCACAGCAGTCAATCCTACAACACGGAAGCAGAAAAGCGTATTCTGAAGGTATTAAGGGAAAAGTATCGGGTCATTTGCCCGAATGAGGATATTGGCAGGTTGGAGCCTTTCAACCGGTACTTGAACATTGTCGGTTGGTCTGATATGCTCGTCATCTGGGAATATTTGGGCTTTTTGACAATCGACGTTTACAATGAAGCTAAACATGCCCTGAAGTTAGATATTCCCGTCTTTGTGGTCAGAGAATCTCCGTCCGGCTACCTTTTCGCAAGGGTGGAACGTGTTGATTACAATCAGGGGCGTGTCAACCCCGATCTGTATGGTAAAATAATTCTACAAACGAATGGTAGCCCTTTATAGCCGAGTTTCGACCGACAAACAGACCAATGTAAACCAACAATTGCGGTTGGTCGAATATGCCAAACAGAAAGGCTTAGAATACAACTTGTTTGAGGAAGTTGAATCCTCTCGGAAAAGCAGACCTGTTAAGCAAATGATGCTACAAAAGGCTCGTGCCGGTGAATACGATGCCATCGTGGTTTACAAGCTGGATCGTTTTGCAAGATCATCTACCGAGCTACTGTTGGATGTGGCGGAACTGGTTAAAAAGAATGTCGGCTTCATTTCTCTTAGCGAGAATCTTGATTTTACTACCGCTGCTGGTAAGCTGCAATTTCAGATACTGGCCGCATTTGCTGAATTTGAACGTGAGATTATTCGGGAGCGCACCATCGAAGGTTTGCGACGTTCAAAGGAACAGGGGGTAAAAGCCGGTCGCCCGCTGGGTAGCAAGGATAAACGTCCTCGCCGGAAGTCAGGCTATATCCTGAAAGAGGCACGAAAAAGGCAAGATGTCGATCAGGAGAATGGCTCTTTCAAGCCGATTGAGAATTATCTTGATTCACGCCCTTAAACCTTGACTGCGTCCGAACCCTCGATTTCTTTGCTGGGTTCTTTTTCATCTCGGACTACAACATTGTGGATAGTGATCGTTTCACCGTTTGAGATCTCTGTGACTTCGACATTGTGGAAGGTAATGGTTCTATCTCTGGAGGACTCGATTTCTGTAACAGGTACAATGATTTTGAAGTCTGGATTATCGGAATCTCCAGCAATTGCTTGAGGCTGATTTGATTTCATTTTTGTTGCCATCGGGATGCATTTTTTATTTAGTCAACTAAATTGATTCTCTTTGATTTTCTCTGGTTTGATTGCTGCTTTCAGCACTATCCGGCAATCTCTTCTCAAACGGATCAAACCCAACTTCCCTCATCATTAGCCATTCCAGCCAGTTATTAAAACTGCGGTTGTCCATCTTTGCAAATTCTTCAGCCTTTTTGACCAGCCTTGCGTCGAATCGTAATGTTTTGTTAATCTTATCAGCCATCAGTTAAAATTTTGCGGTTAATGCCCTTGGTAACATGAGTAGGAAGGGTAGGGTTAATCCGTAGTCGATCTTTTGGTAATCTTTTCCAAGCATTATGTTCCTGTAATAGGATTTTCTGCGGTTCTGGTAGAGTTTTTCAGATGGGATTTGCCAAGCCACTGAACCAATCTTCTGGGCCAGAAACCACTTCTCCAATAATCTGGCAGCGATACCATTGCCCAGAATGAATGGATGTATTTTAATCAGGATCTGATGTAAGAAGGAGGAATAGTAAAATGCTTCCGACAGGGAGAGATCGCTTTTCAGTAAGAGGCTAATGTCACTGAATAGCTTCTTCATTTCAGCTTCAATTTCAGCTGCCGATGTCGCTTTGTATATCAATCCGTCTTCGTTATAGACCCCTGCTTCATGATCACGATTAGAACCACGAAATGCTGGGTTATAGATCAGGCTGTGGGATAAGATTTCATGGGCCTTATAGAATGCTGAAAGCGTTAATGCATTGTTTTGTGCGTACTCGTATCCGGTGAAAATCTCTTTGATTTCATCAGCCTTCGTTATTGAATTAAGGCGGTCGTATAAGAACTGCAAATACTCTTCCACCGTCGTAGGGTTACCCTCGATGTTGCATGATGCCACAGCCGCTTCAATGAATACTAATTCCATACCTGAAATAATCGGCTTGTTTAATGGCAAGGTTCCTGTGAAATGGTAGGTGAGATAATTATCCAGTAGGATCGGATTGCCGTCAATCCTTGAAGAAAAGAATGCAGATTCGATTAATGCCTTAATAGTCTTGTCGTTATCCGGTGGCTTTTCTTTTAAATGGGTAATATGTTTACCGATCGCTATTCGCTGTTTCTCATGGTAGGCATCGAAATACTGGGTTGGAACAATTTGCGTCTTCATAAGTTTTTCATTAGTGACATCTAAAATACATTAAAAATACATCATATGCAACAATTGTTTGCTAACTTTGTTACTGTTTCCTCTTTGACCAGAAAAGGAGGTAACTTTGATAAGATGTTATTATCGAACCCCAAACTCCATGTTAATGAACAACAATAAGGTTTTTTTAATCAGGTGCTATGATATGGGTTGTTCAAGTATCGAGGGTATCTATGATTCCTACGAAAAAGCAGAAGTTGATCTACTGAAGATCGTTGAGGTAGTCAATGAACGGCTAAAGAGAAGAAACGATGAATATCACACTGCTTTTGTAAAGGCTGCCATACCGGAGGATGATGTTGATGTTTTGGTTCAATATAGAAACCGAGTGCGGGTAATGGAAATCAGACAGTACGAATTAAACAAACCGAACGATGAGATTATCGGCTGGTACGATTATTTTCCGGAATGATGACATAACTAACTCGATGAATATGAATAGCGAAAAGATTTACATTATCAGGTGTAACGACGTGGATTCGTCAATAGTCAAAGGGGTTTACCATACTTTAGGAACGGCAGAGGAAAACTTGCTGAAAATGGTCAATGCAATCAACAAGCGAATTTCCAAACGGAACGATGACTTCGAGAACACCTTTGATAAAGCAGTGGTAGGTGAGGGTAACGAGGATATTTTAGTTCGATACCGAAACGGCGTGAGAGTCATGGAAATCAAGGAGTGCCTTTCCGATTAACCTCTTTTTAGCAGTCCACTTTGGTGTGGCAATGGCTTGGTGATTAAAAACTATTGATTATGAGAGTTGTAAGTGTTAAGTGGATCAAAGACTACCTGTTAAAAGTAACCTTTAACAACGGGGATATTAGGATTGCGAATTTCCGATACTTCTTATTTGCAGCCCGTAATCCCATGACAACACAATTCAGGGATATAAAGAAGTTCAAGAAAGTGAAAATTGACCACGGGGATTTAAGCTGGAAGGACGAGATGGACTTTGAGGCTGACAGTATCTGGGAAGGCGAGTTTTTGCAAATGGAAATCACGGATTTAAAGGAGCTTAAACACACAAAAGAGATATTAAGCCATGCCTTGAAAATGACTGGCTGGTCGGAAGAAGAGAGATTGCCTGTGAATGGTAGATTGGCAAAGGTTATTGGATATATCGAAAAGCTTCAATCTTATCGCAAAGATCCAGCCACAGCTGGCCTGAAATTGCGAATAGCTGAAATTCCCGATGTGGGCGTATTTGTTTTGGTGGTTGCTAAGCAATTTGAGATTAGCCCTGATCTTGCAATGCAAAACGTCATCGACCAAGCAGGCTTGGGCTTTAAAACCGAGATACTTATGGGGGCTAATGGTCAAACATTCCTGAAGATTACCGATCATCATACACCGGAATATAACAGATTCTATAAGATTATTGAAGTGCTTGCAGGGAATCCATTTAATTCAAGGTAGTTTTGTGAAATAGATTCCAGAGCTATTCCAGAAGCGAAAGCAAAGTCCCGCATGACTGGGCAAGAGATATTGGAATTGTTCGGACGGGGTGTTAGTGTGCGATGAAAACTCGGCCAGCTTTCCGGCGAAAACGGCATCGCCGATCAATGAAATTCGCCTTGTTTTGAACGGACTGATATAATAGATAAAGAAGCAACCATGAAATTTCTGAACGAACAACACAAGGTGCTGACGCTGCGCAAACTGAAGCAGATCGAAGAATGGCGGAAATTACCATTCGACTTACAGGGGGTGTTAGAGAGACAGAGAAAGAGAGAACGACAAGCCGAAGAAATGGAAAAGCGAGAAATACTTAAAAAGATCAAGAAAGTAGAAAATGACACTGGCGATTTTCCCTTCACTTCCGTGACAGAACCTTAACTATGCCTACCGAAAAACCCAAAGTCCGGTTGAAGCCCATCGAGAAAACTGCCTACCATGAAGCAGGTCACGTGGTTGCTTATCACTTGATGGGATTTGAGGTAAAGTCTGTTTCTATTATTCCAAATGAAACTACTCACGGACGTACCACAATAAACTTATTCGACGATAACTTTCTAACGAACATCTTTAAACTCGATAAGGTTGAGGATTTTGAACTAATTTTCAGATCAGCAGTAGGAAGTTATGGCGGTTGCATTTGTGAATACATCGCCTCCGGCAGAAGGAATAATATAGGCCCTTACCTTGATTTCGACGATATTGATGAGATGTTGAACAAGCTCCACCTGACAAAAGAATTGGGAGCGGGAATATGTTCGACTAGATATTCCGGTCTAAGTGAGCACCCCATTTCGGACTAAAGTGAGCAGTCGATTCCGGAGCAATGTGAGCAGTCATTTTCAGCTCAATACTTCAATAAAGAACGCGATCCATTTTCCTTCTAAAATTAATAATTAGT
>CAIXHD010000585.1 GCA_903919065.1 uncultured Bacteroidota bacterium | reverse complement strand
TCGTTGATTTTGATCGCAGAGCTAAATGGGTTGCCGATGCAGTTCCACCCGTAACTACCGGTTTTGGTGGTGGCCACATTATAAGTTGCGGCGTTTAACGTTCCGGTAAAGGTAACGGCGGCGGCAGTTCCGGTGAGCATGCAGTAACCCTTTCCGGGGGTGATATCGCCCGTTCCTGTGGTATAATATGGGTTCCAGAGATTGGTGGATTCCTTGTAGTCCTGCATCGCCCTGTTGGAACCACTCGTTGGAATATTGGTGTTTGCAGTTAGAAAACCACTGACCGTTTGCCCCGTAACCGGCGAGGATGTCAGGTGCCAGGTGGGTGATGAATTAAGATACGGCATCCAGCGCTGGGCAATGGCGGTACCCGAACCGGCAACAGTGTTAACAATCAGTGAACCAGTTCCTGTTGCATCGCTTTGGATAATGACTCCGCCGCTGGTGTTGTTGTTAGTAAGGGTGCCGGTAACGTTGAGCGTTGCTAATGATCCAATAGTCAGAACGGCTCCTGACTGAATAGTGATATTATCAACAATTGGCATGTAGGTGCCAGCTGCAATAAGGATGTTATCCGAAGCTAAGGGAACGGTGTTACTGCTCCAGTTGGCTGCCGTATTCCAGCTGGTACTCTCAGAGCCATCCCAGGTGATAAGAGAAGTTCCACCACTGGAAGCCGTAAGAGTTACTGTAGTGGAAGTGTAGTTGACAGTTAGCGTCTTCCCTTTAAATGCTGTTGTTGACCCGTTGGCCAGATCATTAAATGTTCCCGTTAAGGCAGTTGCAGTAAGAATAGTAAATACATCCCCGTCAGCAGGGGTATAAGAACCGCTTAATGAAAGACTGACACCTGATAAACTATAACTACCTGCTATATTGACCTGTGTGTAATCGGTTGTTGCAACAATCCCACCGATATCGGTTTTCAGGCTGATGGCTCCTGAATTTGCATCTCCAATGGAAATGGTTCCCCCGCTGATACGTGCGAATTCGGAACTTCCAATACTGACTGGTCCTCCCATGGGATCAGTTTCGGGACCCAGATCAATGGCAACACCATTGGTGTACTGCGCAATACTTACTGTGTTTGATGCATGGGCCGCAATCACCGAATTACCATAATAATCATCACCATAATAAACCATACTGTTACCCCTGAGCGTTATGTTTCCACCCTTAGATGCAGTGGTTATGGTACCGGGCCATAAGGCAATTGCATACGCATATGCACCTGAGCCTTCAATGCCTGTAACGGAAATGGGTCCGCCATTTGAGGTGATTGTCCCGGTTAGGTCTACTCCCTCGTTGTACTGGACTCCACTGTTGTTTTTCCCGCCGCCGGTACCTAAAATGGTAACGGATGCAGTTCCTCCGGCGGTGATTGTTGAGCTATTTTCCGCTTTTACCCCGATGCAGCCATATCCGGATGCATCCGGATGGCTGGTACCGGTTATGGAGACATTTCCTCCACCCGAACTTGCTGTAGCAGCACCTATCAAAGTAATGCCATGATTATTAGAACCGCTTGATGCGCCTGATGTTCCATTGAGCGTAACCGACCCATTCGAACCCGAGGTAATAATGCCTGTATTTAATTCAATGCCATAGTTATAGGAGCTTTCGCCTGCGCCCCCTCCATACCCGGTGACCGAAACGTTTCCACCGCCTGATGTTACGGTAGCTGAGCTACTAAAAACCTTGATCCCTGTATTAGTGTCCCCTCCTGAATTCCCACCCGTACCGGTCAGCGTTACAGACCCGGTGCTTCCTGAGCTGATTGCACCTCCTGCGTAAACATAAATACCATAATTTTGAGGGGAGGTACCGTTATCGCCGCCTCCGGTGCCGTTTACGGAAACATTGCCCCCCTCTGAGGTTATCAACGACCCGCTATTGTTAACATATACCCCGTAATTGTATCCAAATGTACCGCTGGTAGTGTTATTGCCACCCTTGCCGGTAACACTTACAGAACCTCCGCCACCAGCCTTGATCACGCCCAGGTTTAAAACATACACACCACGGTTATCTGCTCCGTTATACCCGTCTGCATTATCAATACCTCCGCCACCGGTCCCGTTGATCACAACATTTCCGCCCCCTGAAGTAATTGTACTATGGTCAACCAACAGGCCGGCGTTTTGGCCTTTGGTTGTTCCGGTAGTGTTTCCTCCTTTGCCTGTTACAGTTACCACTCCGGCTCCGCCTGAATCTATTTTGGAATTTGTCAATAAACAAACACCAACATTTTTTGTATTATCTACTCCTCCGCCTGTGCCATCTACGGTTACTTTACCTGCGTTTCCTGAGCTTATCCGGGCTCCGCCATCCAGCCGCACTCCGTCGTTCCCGCCTGCGGTTCCTGAACCCCCGGTGCCGGTTACCATCACATCCCCACCGCTTGACGTAATATTTGCACCGGAATCAGGTGGTCCATAGATATAAACACCAATCGGTGCAAAGGTCGTTGTTCCTGCCCCAAAGCCGGTTACAGAAACATAACCGTTATCTCCGCTGGTACTGCTTCCAATTATTGACGCTCCATTAATACTCACTCCCATTGTGGCCCTTGTGTTGTTGGTATTTACCAACCGTGCATCTCCCAATATATCTATATTGGCAGAGCCTGTACACTTAATAACCGAACCCACTTCCATTGCAATTGCTGAATTTGTTTCCATTGCGGCATTGAGAATGGAATAGAGCATTATTCCTTTGCTACTGGTAAGTGTACACCCGGATGTCAGAATGATCGGGCCATCTGTCGTTATCGACAAACCCATGCCACCTGAAAAAATCGACGCTCCTTCAAAGTAAATGGAACCTGCGTTACTATCAAGTGAAACAGAAATTATATCCAGGTAAGGTTGTGATCCACTGTCTTTAAATGTTACCGATATTCCGGCGACACCGGAATAGTTACTGATATTTACCTGCCAGCCTGCCTTAATGTACAATTCATTTCCGGAATACTCAATACCATCACCCGTATCGCCAGGATACCATGTTCCTCCGGATAGGGATACCTGGTATCCGTCAACTTCGCCTTCCAAAGGCATAGTTACTTTGGACGCTTTTACATTAACATATTCGCCCTCCGCATCAAGCACAATACTAATGATTACCCCATCTTTTGTCCACGTCGCTCCATTTACCCTTTCCGATAGGGTGATGCCGGTTATTAAAAATAGAATCAGCAGGGCGCTTCTTAATCCCGGCCAGGGAAAAGTCAGTTTTTCAAATGATCTCCTGAATTTAAGCAGAGTTGGTTGCATATGGATTGATTAAATTAAATGATGAACTTTCTGAAAACAGCGGCTGATCCTGGGAAGATTTCCCTTTAGCGTTAGTTCAAAAATAAAGTAACCGATCCTTTAAATAAAGGAATATTATGTCCGGATTCCAACAAGTATGGAATTCCGGACAAAGGCAATTCAAAGAAAATGAAGTGATTAATTTGTGGATTTTCGCAGGCTAAACAATGGCGCCCGAAAAGGTTATTCCCGGCTGCCTAAATTGGCGCTGTTGCCAGTTTAAGTCGTGCTTTCAGGAACGCAGCTGGAGGCATCCCGATGAACTTTCCAAAGGCGCTGTAGAAGGTCGATCTTGTCCTGAAACCCGACTTTTCGGCCAACTGATCGAGGGTGTAAGTTCTGT